>NZ_JALNUO010000006.1:0-182317 GCF_026540835.1 Sphingomonas sp. GC_Shp_6
GCGTTCAGCGACCGCGGTGCGGTAAACTGTCGGATGAGGCACGCCCATCGGTAGGATCTGATCCCCTTTACTTGGGAGAAAGCCGGCGCTCGCGCGTTGTAGATCTTGCCTCGCTTGGGGTCTCGTCGCTCCCACGGAGGATCATCTCTTGTCCGACCCATCTACCAGCCGCGTCCTGCAACCGGTCACGATCGGTGATCTGCAGCTACGAAATCGCATCGTCATGGCGCCGCTGACACGCAGCCGATCGAACGATGACGGTGTGCCGCCCGGCTTCGCCGCCGACTATTACGGCCAGCGCGCCGACGCGGGTCTGATCATCACCGAGGCGACCAACATTTCAGCGCAGGCACGCGGCTATGCGATGACTCCCGGCATCTGGTCGGACGCGCAGGTTGCCGCGTGGCGCCAAATCGTCGATGCCGTGCACCAGTGCGGCGGCCTGATCTTCCTTCAGCTCTGGCATACTGGCCGCATCTCGCATCCCGACCTGCATGGGGGTGAGCTTCCCGTGGCTCCCTCCGCGATCGCGGCGGAGGGACAGGCGTTCACCAGCGACGGCATGAAGGACTTCGTCATCCCGCGTGCGCTGGAGACCGACGAGATCCCCGGCATCGTCGAGGATTACCGCCACGCCGCCTCACAAGCGAAGGCGGCCGGCTTCGACGGCGTCGAGGTCCATGCCGCGAACAACTACCTCCTCGAGCAGTTCATCCGCGACAGCACCAATCGTCGCACCGACGTTTATGGCGGCTCGATCGAGAACCGCCTGCGCTTCCCCCTCGATGTAGTCCGTGCTGTGGTCGATATCTGGGGCGCAAACCGGGTCGGCATCCGCATCTCGCCCGCGACGACGGAGCCCGGCAAGACGCCGCTCGACAGCCAGCCGGCGCAGACCTTCGACGCATTCGTAGACGCCCTGTCCGAGATCGGCCTGCTCTACATCCACGACATCGAAGGCGTGACCCAGCAGACGCGCGACGTGCCCGAGGGCATCGACTTTCAGGCGCTACGCAAGCGCTTCTCCGGCGCTTACATCGCCAACAACCAGTACACGCTCGACCTCGCCGAGGAGACGCTCGCCAATGGCGACGCCGATCTGTTCAGCTTCGGCCGACCGTTCCTCGCCAATCCCGATCTCGTTGAGCGCCTGCGCACCGGCGCCCCGCTTGCCGAGGCTCCCAAACAATATTGGTATGGTGGAGGCTCGGTTGGCTACTCCGACTGGCCGGGGATGCGCGGGCCGGCGGGCCTTGAGTAGGACGATTTCGCGTGAGGTCAGCGTAGCCGGGCAGCCTCAAGGACGCGCCTGAGATGCGCGCCAAGATGTGTGACAAGCAGGACGGCATCATCAAGGTGTTCATGTGCCCGCACGGCTCAACCGCATTATTGCTTCTTCCGGCGCCTTGGCTGGACGAAGCAATGACCCAAAAGGCGACATTTTGGGTTGGAGCTCGGGTCCGAGAAGTGGTCGTTCGTTCAAGCGGTGCGCTAAGGCCAACGTCGCTGTCGCTGATAGCGCATCGCGTCGGTTAACGTAATTTTCATCTCAAGAGAGTAGAAGAAAGACGTACCTTCAGCAAACGACGCGAGAATGCCGAGCATCCTACATCTTCGCCTGGGTGCAATGACGAGCGACGTTCGAGCCGCTCAGATCAGATCGGTCGGCGTTGGCTATCCAGCCACCTTCTGCGTGACCATGATGGTGGTGGCTATCCTGCTGCTCACGAGCAGGACCGGAAGCGATCTGCGCGCGATGTTGCTGGGTTCGTCGTCCTTGACCTTGGTAAGCCTGGTCACCTTGCGAAGCTGGATGGCCGGTCGGCGGGCGGGATGGTGTATCGCTGACTGTGGAATCGCGCAGCGAAAGCTAGTGGTTCAGGCGATCGCGACCGCAGTCTCCTGGTACGTGCTGCTTGCCGCCGTAGGTATGGCAAGCGGCGGGCGTCAACGCGAACTCATCGACTGCGTGATGCTTGGCGTCCTATCGGCCGGCGCGATGCGCTACGCTGCGGTTCCGCTCGCAAGCCTCGCCTTCATATTGGCGGGGTTCGTGTCCATCGTCCTGTACGCATTAGTCATCGGCCTGCCCGGCGCGGTTTTCGGCCTCTTGTGCCTGTTCATCGTGCTGCTGACGAGGACCGTCCTCGAGCAAGCGCGGCTCGCCAGGGAGTACCGCAACATCAGCGATGCGGCGATGTTGGCAGCCGTGCAACGCGAACAGTCGAAGGCAGCCTCGGCGTCAGCCGACCAAGAGGCGGCTGCAAGGGCGGAACGACTGGCGTCGGACGTACGCGAGCGCAGCGCGACTGCGGAACGCGAGATGGCAGTGGTGCGCAACGCGGAGCTTGGATCACTGTCGCAGACCTTTAAAAGCACCGTTCGACCGGTCGCCCAGGACCTTGCCCTCAAAGCGGAACGCGGCTTCACGATCGCGCAGGCGCTCACCGACGGCACCGCCCGCTGCGTCGCCAGCGCATCGCGCCTCGTGCCGCGAGCACGCGAGATCGCGGCGGGCAACGACTGTTTGGCCACAGGGGCAATCGCCCTCAACCAGATGCTGGAACGCGTCAGTACGGGCATGCGCGAGCAGACACAGAAGGCAATGCGGATCGAAGCTGAGCTCGACACGAATGAGGCCGCTTCCATCACGCTGGCGCGTCGCGCGCTCGTCGTTGATAGAATCGTCGCGCTCATCGCGGACTTGGCGACGCAGACCAACCTGCTAGCCCTGAACGCTTCGATCGAGGCGGCCAGGGCCGGCGCGGCTGGCAGCGGCTTCGGCGTCGTCGCGAGCGAGGTCAAGCGCCTCGCCGAGCAGACGAAGGTCGCGGCAACCGACGTTGCCTTGGAAGTCGGGGCCATCCAACGGGCGATCCGCGACGTGACAATCGGCGTGTCGACCGTGCGGACCACCTTCGGCACGATGCCGGCGGTCATGGCCTCAGTCGACGAGGCGATCGCCGCACAGCAGAGTCTGCTTCAGTCCGTCACCACGCAATCCAAGGCTGCAGTCGAGCTCAACACGCTGCTGGACGACGAGACCAGGGCCATGGCCGGCGACGCATCGACCGCGAGCAACTATTCGGCGGAACTGCTCGCAACGATCTCAGCGGCCGGCGACGGTGTGCGCCTGCTCGGTGCGGCAGTCCGCGACTTCCACGACGAGATCGAAGCGACGATCAGCAAACCAATATTAGCAGACGTGCCGCACACAGGCCGCGTAGCCGTAACGCTGATGGATCCCTAGGCCACAAAGATAGAAGCTGTGGATCGGCGACGCCGCTAGTGAGCCTTCGAACGAGGCTTCGACCCAGTTCCGGCCGTTCGCGACCCGTCTTCAGCTTCCCAACTCCAGTCGCCCGTTCATGTCGGTTCAACGTCCGGTATCAGGCGTTCGAAAGGGACTGCGGAACGGCTTGAGGTGGTGGCTAGCCGTCCGTCTGCTTTCCGGCTGTAATCTGCCACTCGGCGCGGCCGTTCCTACGGCTCCAAAAGTTCTAGCGCTTGACGATGGTAGCTATCCATTCGCTCAAAGCTACTGTGCGACAAAGCTATTGCGTCTTCTTCGCGAGTCGCCATCCCCTCCTTAATCAAGAAGGCAATCCAGCGATCCCCAACTAATTTAGTTTTTGATGTTAAGTTGACTATGTTGTCAACATACATCGTCTGGTTTCTTAACGCAGCAATGTACATGTGGAGCATCATATCCCACGCGTATTCATCGAATATGTCCGCCGGAAAGTGTCCATAACGAAGAGCCCTGAGGGCCACCTGCGTTTTTGCCATATCGAGCGGGCTATCGAAGCTTGCCATATCGATCTCATTCCGGGGCAATAGTCACCCCGTGCAAATCCTGATAGTAAGTATCAGTCTCACCGACCCAGCTCAGATCGGACGTGCGCAATGGACGACCCTATGAGTGCCGACAAGCTTAAAACGCTGATCATGGCGGCATTGGCGGAAGCGGACGGCCAAGGCGAGACGTTGATCGCGTGCCTCCTTGCGCAAGCGCTTGATACCATCGAGCGCCGCCCCGGTGCTGCGGTGATTGCGGGCGCTTAAACGTCCGCAAGTGGGCGTTTGCCGCACGGCGGCTATCGGCGTCCGCTTTGCCGATGGCGAACGGCGCGTCCTGGTGGTAAGCCGAAGGGCAGCTTACGGGTAAGGATGCAGGTCATCTGCCTTTCACCGCATCAATGATGCGGGCCGCTTGGACAGTGGCAGATCTGTCTGGCGCGACGGTATATAGCGCGGTCAGATAGGCTCGATCTGGATCGGTAAGCGTCGCCGGTCGATCGGCCTCTTCGGCAGTAAAGAGCTTTAGGATCGTAGGCGCGGTGCCCTGCGGCGCGTTCGAGCGCACCCTCGCCAGGATTGCGAAGGCGGCATAATCGGCCACCGCGTCAAGCCGCCGTCCCCTGCTGAGCGGCACATCGACAAGCACGACTGCGCATTGGATCGCCACGCGGGTTGGACTGGAGATCAAGCTGGAGCGATAGCTGTCGAGATAGCGTGTCTGATCATTTTGCGGTACGGGCGAGTTGCCCGTTCCATTGGCCCCGAAGGCCGCACTTGGCGTAGATTGCAACTGGCTGCCGTCTGCACCCTCGGTGAGCGTTCCGTACCACCATATCACAGGGGCGCTGCTTGCGCGCAGAGCACGGGCGTCGGGAAGCGGCAGGTCATGAAGTAGCAATGGCTCGCGACGCTCCATCGCCGCGAGCAACGCATGTGCGCTCGGAGTAAAAACCACGATCGCATTGGCTTTGCACCCCGCCTTGCCTATCGGCGCCCCCGCCGCCAACGCAGCAGCGCGGATGCGGTCGGAAACGCGCGCCGCAATGTTGGCTGCGACGCCCGACACCATGGGACACAATGGGGTGTGCCAACGTGCAAACTGCCCGTTGACCGGCGTGGCCGAGAGGCTGCGCACAAAATCACGCGCCTCACGCTTCTGTTCCTCCACTCTGCGCGCCGTAACTATGACGTCGGGCACCTCCGCTTTGGGGGGCATCTGCGCAGCCACCACACTGGTTGCGCACAAAGCTATCAGCATGGTGGTCGTTCTCACCCACTTTTGCATAATCAAATTCCTGCATGGTGCGCTCAGCTTGACCGCATCACCTATCCGCGCACGTCACCTCGGCGGCTTTTTAGGAGAGTGCAGGACACATTGGGTGTCCGCAAGTGGGCGCTTCCTGCCCGACAGCTTTCCCGCTCAATAGCTGCCGGTCGGCTTTCAGGAGATGCGCGCGCTGGATCGAGGTCGGAACCGAGGTGTGCGTCGGCTGGGGTCTGCCTATTTTCTGAGATGCACCGAATTAAGATAGGCCCCGGCCGTCGCCGTGATCGCGGCATCGACCTTGGCGCGGACCGCGTATTGCGAGACATACAGGTCAGATTGTCCAGCAAAGGCGCGCCCGAACATCGTTTCCGGCTTGCCCGTCGCAGGATTGAGCGGACAGTCGAGCCGCATTGTAGCGATGGCAACCGCGCCGTCGCGACCATCTACAATCGGCCCAAGTATTGCGCCCGGACAAGCCCGCCCCATCAGGCTACCAAGCCGCTCAGCGAAGGCGTGGGGTCCAACTTGGGCCAGTCCGCCGAAACGCTGCACAGTTACCATCTGCGTCCAGGCTTCGACCGTTTCGCCCGTCGGAACACGCTCCTCAATGCTTTGGTTGGCCTGCGCTGCCTTGAAGCCGACCTTGAACCCGGATGGCATTGGTGCGTCGATCGTCTCGACCGGCCCCACCACCTGCAGCGCTAGCATCAGCAACGCAATCATGATCGTCCCCTCGTTTCTGCTCGTCTTGACCCTGCGCCGCAACGCGCTCCCTCACCAGCGGAAAGTCCGCAAGTGGGCGCTAACCGCCTGCTCGTCTTACCTTGGCCGGCGATGGTGCGGGTGGGTCGGGTCGCAGATTTTTGCAGTCGGCGGCGGTCACGTCGTCGGCCCATCGCTGGTAGTAGCTGGGATCATCTGGCGGGGTTGTGCGACAGATTGGCGGCTCTTCGCGATGACACCCACTCGCCCCGATGACTATTGCCGCACCGATCAAATGCCTGAACGAACGTCGCATTTGGGGATGATCGCATGGCGCCTCTGTCGTCCGCAACTGGGCGAAAACGGACCGGCAGCTTTGCCGCCCGAAAGCCGCCGGCCCGCTTTCAGCGATCATCCTCCCGCTCGCGGCTTCCGAACGGCGGTAGGTGGTGGGAACGGACAGGCAGCTTTCAGGAGGCGGCTGGCGATAGCTACCGTTCCCGAAAAGGATCGAGAAATGGGAATCTACCCAGCGCGACCGGATTTGGATACGAACTGCTAAAAGCGACCAGGGAAATGCAGCATGGATGGCAAGTGGGGGTTCGGGGTAGCGTTGATTGTGGTCGCCGTGGCTGCATCTGCAAGCACTCGACAGGCCGTTGAGGTTCGCACGTCCGATGTGACCAATTTCTACCGGCTGTACGATGCCGCCAACGGCAAACCGTCCGCCAGCCCACTCCAAGAAGATTATATAGATAAGGGAACAGACGGCGTGCGCCAGTTCGTGCCTTATCGCATCATTTCCGGCGAAGCGCTTGCTAAGGAAATTAGCAAAGAAGAGCTTGTCTATCGGCAAGCTCGATCATGCATGGAAGTTCTTCCAGCCGTTAAGGCCAAGTTACGCGGCTCCTTCCGCCGATTGGCTGCCCTTGATCCGCAAGCAAAATTTCCACCAGTCACCATACTCATTGGTCGGAATAATAGCGGTGGCACCATAGGAAAATCCGGGGTTCTGATCGGACTGGAAGTAGTATGCCGATCCTCATGGCTACAACCTGATTTAACGGAGCGCCTTTATCATCTTATCGCTCACGAGTACGGACATGTCGAGCAGTCACCGGAGCTAGACGCGGATAGCGACGACACCACGGTTTTGAAGGCATCGCTTGTTGAGGGCGTTGCTGAACTGGTAGCTCAGTTAACCTCCGGGCAGGTTAGCAATATTCATCTTCAGAAGTGGACAGCAGGTCACGCCAAAGAAATCGATCAGCGGTTTATTGATGACGCCAATAAGAAGGATATTTCAGCTTGGCTATACAACGGCGTTGGCACGCCAGAAAAGCCCGGCGATTTGGGATACTGGGTGGGCTATCGCATCGCGAAGGCGTATTACGACAGAGCTGCAAACAAGCGTGCCGCCCTCAGAACGCTGCTCGATTTGAAAGACCCGGCAGCGATCCTCAACGATAGTGGTTGGAAACCTGGCACGTAAGACTGCCAGTGAGGCTCGATCGCCGTTCCTGATTGGGAAGGTACAGCGGGAAAGGCGTGGTGCGACAGTGGTTTCATCGTCGCCAAACGTGCCGCTTTCCCAAAATCTGTTCCCGGTTGGGTTTTCCCGAAATTGCCTGCCGGACATGGAAAAACGGGAATCTAATGACGGCTCGAACGGCAGGTCTCAGGATCGTGCGCGTACAGACTGAACGACCGGATTTGGGCGATTGCCGACAGGCAGCTTTTGGCGCGACCACGCCGTGAAGCTGCCCTACCCCGCTGAGGACCGAAGAGACCCAGATGCGGCCATTCACCCGATTAATCAGCTCCCCGGAACCGGACACTTGTTCATCGATCCGGCTTCACGCCAAGCGTTGATGACGCTCAGCGAACATCATGGCACAACGTTCAGATGTGCAAGGTCCAACCGTCGTGGAAGAATGCCACCGACCGTCCGGTGCTACCGTGGCCGATCGTCGCGGGCGCGTTCCTTCATTTCGCGCTTCCGGCTTACCTGCTCATCGGGCTCGCCTGCGGTGCGGCGGGGCTTCTCGCCGGACTGACTCCGCCTGATCTTGTCGCGAGGGCGCTGCCGTACAGCATCCGGTTCGCCGTCGCTTACCTGATCCTGGCGGTGATCGCGACGGCGGTGGCCGCGGTGCTCGACCCACCTCTCCGCCGACGCCGACAACGCCGTGCCGGACGAGATCCCGGGGCCGCCGAGCGGCAATCGCGGCGCAACCTGGTGTGCGCGCTGGCGGAGGGGCGAGCACGGCTGGATGGTGACGCTGTGTTAGCGCTTGACGATATCGCCGCCATAACCTGGCAGCATGCAGAGCCGGCATTTCAGTCGATATCGGCCGACCTTAGCGAAGTTGTTAGGACCTCGGTCGCCGCGATGGCCACGGCAACACCGCAGCGTCAGCAAGAACTCGCGACCGTCACGACAGCAACGCTGACCCGCATCGTCGCCGTCCTTTGCGACCTGCAAGAACGACGCGGCCGGGTTGACGAAGGCGACCTGCACACTGTCGCCCGCTACATCGACAGTCGCTATCCGCCATCCGATTACGCTAGCGACTCGGTGCAGTGAGGCGTAATCAGATGGGGAACGCTCAGGGGGCGTTCGTCTATAGGTCCCAAGGACACCTCACCACATGACAAACCTGTACGTGCTCGGCGCAGCGATCGCCGTGGCTCTCATTGTCGTCGTGCTTTTCATTGCTTCGCGCTGCGTTCGATACGTCGGCAACAACCGCGTCGCCATCGTCGAGAAAATGTGGAGCCGCAACGGCTCCATCGCCGGCGGCCTGATCGCGCTCAACGACGAGGCGGGATATCAACCAATCGTTCTTCGCGGCGGCTATCACTTCTTCATTCCCTTCCAATACCGCGTCCACGCCCAGCCATTGGTGACCATCCCGCAGGGGCAGATCGGCTACATCTTCGCCCGCGACGGTGCGCCGCTCGGCCCGACCCAGACGCTGGCAAGCAACGTGCGCACCGCCGACTTCCTCGACGTACGGGCTTTCCTGTCGAACGGCGGTCAGAAGGGACCGCAGCGGACGATCTTGCGCGAGGGCACTTATGCCATCAACCTCGCCCAGTTCGTGGTTATCACCCGCGAGCAAATCCATGGACTGATGCTCGAGGCCAATGACGGCCCGCTGTTTGCCGAGATGCAGAGCGTCATCGCCCAGCGCGGCGGCTTCGACGCGGTCGTCATCAAAGATGCAAACGATCAGATCGGCGTAGTGACGGTCCATGACGGCCCCGCTCTGACCGCCGACCAGATCATCGCGCCCGAGGTCGGGACCGACCAGAACGACAGCGCGACCTTCCACAACAGCTTTCAGGATCCGGAGAAGTTCATCGCCGCCGGTGGTCGCCGCGGCCGACAGCTGCAGGTGCTCGTCGAGGGCAGCTACTTCATCAATCGCCTGTTCGCGACCGTCGAGATGGTCGCCAAGACGGTCATCGAGGTCGGCCATGTAGGGGTCGTCATCAGCTATACAGGCGACAGCGGCGCCGACACCTCGGGCGACGATTACCGCCATGGCGAGCTGGTGGACCGGGGAACGCGCGGCGTATGGAGCGAGCCGTTGCTGCCGGGCAAATATGCATTCAACACCTATGCCGGCAAGATCGTCGTGGTGCCGACCACCAACTTCATCCTGAAATGGGACCAGGACACCACGGGCCAACACAAGCTGGACGAGAACCTATCGGAGGTGTCACTCATCACCCGCGACGCGTTCGAGCCAACGCTGCCGCTCTCCGTCGTGGTGCATATCGATTATCGCAAGGCGCCGCTCGTCATCCAGCGATTCGGCGACATCAAGAAGCTGGTGGAGCAGACGCTCGACCCGATGGTCTCCGCCTATTTCAAAAACGTCGCGCAGAAGAAGACGCTTATCGAACTGCTGCAGGAGCGTTCGGACATCCAGGAACAAGCTGGCGAGCAAATGCGTGCACGGTTCACCGCCTATAATCTCGAACTGCAGGAAGTTCTGATCGGCACGCCTCGTGCAGTGGGCGGCAACGACCAGATCGAGAAGGTGCTGCAGCAACTGCGCGAGCGGCAGGTAGCCGAAGAGCAGGTGACCACGTACGCCAAGCAGCGCATTGCCGCCGAGGGCGAGAAAGAACTGCTGGAGTCGCGGGCACGCGCGCACCAGCAGACGTCGATCACGGAATCCGAACTGTCGATCACGGTGCAGGAGAACCAAGGCAAGGCAGCGCTGAAGCGCGCAACCCAGGATGCCGAACAGACCCGCACCCTCGCAAAGGCAGAGTCCGACCGCATCCGCATCATCGGTGAGGGCGAGGCCGCGAAGGTCGTCGCGTTGGCAGGCGCTGAGGCAGACCGCATTACGAAGACCGGTCTTGCCACCGCCGAGACGATCGAGAAACAAGCCGCGGCGTCGGGCGGCGCGCAGTACCAGTTAACGCGGCAGGTAATTGAGCGGCTGGCCGAGGCGCTGGAGAAGTCGGGCGTCGACATCGTACCACGGGTGCAGATCAACAGCGGATCAGTCGCAGCCGGAGAAGGCGGTGGCGGCTCGCTGCAGGCGCTGATCGGGATGCTGCTATCGGAAAAGGGCATGGCGATGCTGAACAGTCCAGCCGCCAACGACAAGGCGGGATTGCCCAATCACTCGGGCATTGCCGCTGAGTGAGGAATAGCGAGCGGCGTTGCTGTGGAGGCCGATCCCGACCTCCACAGCCTTCCGCGGCGAAAGCTTGCACCCGGTCGTCATGCACCCACCGCCCTCTGCGTTGAACGACGCGACACTGCTGAAATCGCGGAATGACCCATAGTCAGACGTTCACGCCCCCTTTCCCGCTCCCCAACTTTGGACGCCCGTTCATCGTCTTGATATGACAGAATATCCAAGGCGTGCTCGAATGCGGCAGTGGCTAAGCTGTTTATATCCGCTATGCTGGATACATGGATAATGATTCGACCATCGCCGCCCTGGGCGCGCTCGCGCAGGGCACCCGGTTGGACGTGTTCCGCCTCCTGGTCCGGCACGAGCCGACTGGCATGGCGGCGGGCGAGATCGCTCGCGAGCTCGACGTGCCGCAGAACACCATGTCGGCGCATCTCGGGATCCTCGCGCGCGCCGGAATCGTCCGATCCGAGCGGCACAGCCGGTCCATCATCTACCGCGCCGACCTTGACGGCCTGCGCGCGCTGACGCTGTTCCTGGTCAAGGACTGCTGCGCCGGGTCGCCCGAGCTGTGCGCGCCCCTCGTCGCCGAACTCACCTGCTGCTGAAGGAACGCGCCATGGTCGTCGACGTCGTGATCTACCACAACCCCGCCTGCGGCACGTCGCGCAACACGCTGGCGATGATCCGCAACGCCGGCATCCAGCCGCACGTCGTGGAGTATCTGAAGACCCCGCCCTCGCGCGCCCTGCTGGTCGAACTGATCGACCGTGCCGGAATCACGCCCCGCGATCTGCTGCGCGAGAAGGGCACGCCCTACGCCGAGCTCGGCCTCGGCGACGCCTCGCTGACCAACGACGCGCTGCTCGACGCCATGATCGCGCACCCGGTCTTGATCAACCGGCCGCTGGTCGTCTCGCCGCTCGGCGTCAGGCTCTGCCGTCCGTCCGAGGCCGTCCTCGATCTGCTGCCCGAACCGCAACTGGGTGCGTTCGCCAAGGAGGACGGCGAACAGGTGGTGGACGCCTCCGGGCAGCGCATCGCCTAATGCTTCTCGCCCTCGCCATCTTCGTCGTTACCATCGCGCTGGTCATCTGGCAGCCCCGAGGCCTCAGCATCGGGTGGAGCGCGATAGGCGGCGCGGCCGTGGCGCTGCTCGTCGGGGTGGTCTCGCTCTCAGACGTCCCGGTGGTTTGGGGCATCGTCTGGAACGCGACCGCCACGTTCGTCGCGATCATCATCATCAGCCTGCTGCTGGACGAGGCCGGATTCTTCGAATGGGCGGCGCTGCATGTCGCGCGCTGGGGCGGCGGGAACGGCCGGCGGCTGTTCGTCCTGATCGTCCTACTCGGCGCAGCCGTGTCGGCGTTGTTTGCCAACGACGGCGCGGCGCTGATCCTGACGCCGATCGTCATCGCGATGCTGCGGGCACTCGGCTACCGCGACCGGGCGACGCTGGCGTTTGTCATGGCGGCCGGCTTCGTGGCCGACACCGCCAGCCTGCCGCTGATCATCTCCAACCTAGTCAACATCGTGTCGGCCGACTTCTTCCGCATCGGATTCGCCGACTACGCCTCGGTGATGGTGCCGGTGGACCTCGCATCGATCGCCGCGACGCTGGTCGTGCTGCTGTTGTTCTTCCGCCGCGACGTACCGACGAGCTACGACGTCGCACAGCTCCGCACGCCGGTCGACGCGATCCGAGATCGCGCCACGTTCAAGGCGGGCTGGGTCGTCCTCGCCGCTCTCCTGGCCGGCTTCTTCCTGCTCGAACCCATCGGCGTTCCGGTTAGCGCCGTCGCTGCTGCCGGCGCAGTCCTGCTGCTCGCCGTCGCCGCGCGCGGGCACGTCATTGAGACCCGCAAGGTCCTGCGCGGCGCACCGTGGCAGGTCGTGATCTTTTCGCTCGGCATGTATCTGGTCGTCTACGGCCTGCGGAACGCCGGCCTGACCGACCATCTCGCCGGTCTCCTCGACCGTGCCGCCCAGGGTGGCGTCTGGGGCGCGGCGTTCGTTACCGGCATCATCGCCGCGCTGCTATCGTCGGTGATGAACAACATGCCGACGGTCCTGGTCGGTGCCCTGTCGATCGACGCCACTCACGCCACGGGCGCTGTCCGCGAGACGATGGTCTACGCCAACGTGATCGGCTGCGACCTCGGCCCCAAGATCACACCGATTGGCTCACTCGCGACGCTGCTGTGGCTACACGTCCTCGGCCAGAAGGGCATCCGGATCGGCTGGGGCTACTACTTCAGGATCGGAGCGACTCTGACCGTCCCGGTGCTGATGGTGACGCTCGCCGCACTCGCGCTCCGGATCAGCGCGCAGTGAGCCGTGAAAACCCCCTGAACACCACCGGAAACCCCAACTGATGCCCCTCCACACCCTAACCGACCCAGACCATCTGCCCGCGCTCGATCGCCGCTACGCGCTGAATCGTCCCGCTCTGGGGCTGGGTGCGGGCGACCCGTCCCCGCGCATCCTGCTGCTCTACGGATCTTTGCGCGAGCGGTCCTACTCCCGGCTGTGCGTCGAGGAGGCGGCGCGCCTGCTGCGCTTATTCGGCGCGGAGACGCGCATCTTCGACCCGTCGACCCTGCCGTTGCCGGATCAGGTGCCCGGCGACGACCAACCGGCCGTCCACGAGCTGCGCGAGCTGTCGATGTGGTCGGAGGGACAGGTGTGGTGCAGCCCCGAGCGACACGGCCAGATCACCGGCATCATGAAGCTGCAGGTCGACCACCTGCCGCTGTCGATGGGCGGGATGCGCCCGACGCAGGGTCGAACCCTCGCCGTTATGCAGGTGTCAGCCGGATCGCAGTCGTTCAACAGCGTGAACACCCTGCGCGTCCTCGGCCGCTGGATGCGGATGGTGACGATCCCGAACCAGTCAAGCGTCGCCAAGGCGTTCGAGGAGTTCGACGACGCAGGACGCATGAAGTCGTCCAGCTACTACGATCGCATCGTCGACGTGATGGAGGAACTGATCCGCTTCACCATACTGCTGCGACCGCACACGGCCCAACTGGTCGACCGGTATTCGGAGCGGAAGAACGCCGGAGTGCCGATCAACGCTGCGACCCATCTGTCGAGCATCGCGGCGGCACCGCAGGAACCTGGCTGACTGAATGGCACCTCTTGGCTCGGCTGTCATAATCCGGACGACTGCCCGTGAGCATCGACGGGTGCCCGGACCCTTGGCCGCCAAGACCCAGTTGTGGTCACTCGCGCCATCGTCACCGCTTCCCAACTTCCGTCGGCCGTTCATCTTCGCGATAAAAGGTTTTGATACCCGTCCGCCGGCTCCCAAATGCCGCAACTCAACCTAGGATGAGACCCATTGATGTGAGTGTCGGAATGGGAGCCAAGCAACCCGCCTCATGGTCCCAGCTTCGCCACCATGGATCATTGAGAATTTAGAGACTTGTTCGCGGTGATGCGCGACGGCGCGTCCCGTACACCTACGTCTATGGCGATCTGATCGGCGCTGAACTCACCAAAGTGATCGCAATCGTGGAGTTGCGCGAAGTTGCGCCGATCGTTAGACGCGCGTTGCCGATGAGACGATGAGCGCGTAGGGGCGATCACGCCGAAGGATCAGCTCGCCGCGCACTCGAAAATGTGCTCCCGGGTATAATGCGTCGGCCGCCTCGCTCGTCTGCATGTCGATCGGGACGGCGAAGCGGTGCCCGTCCGGGCGGAAGTACAGGTCGCCATCCATTTCCGCGACCGAGCCGGACAACTCGCCCCCGTCCGCAATCATTCGCTGCGTCTCGCGGTAGCTCGGCAGCCCCGGCGCTTGATAGCGGCGTTCGGCTCGGCGCACTTGGCCAGCAATCACCGGATCCATCACGATCACCTGTCCGCCCTGAGACACAATCGTGATGCTTTGAACCGGGTCCTTCTCGACGATCTCGGCGCCAGCCTTCGCCAGCGGGGTCGCCCCGTTCTCCGCCGGCGACATAACCATCGCGAGACCCTTGACGATCACGCCCACCAGTACGGAGCTGGCGGCCGTCGTCTTGACCGGATTGGCGGCAAATTCTGCGCCGACCTTCCGGGCAGTCGCCTTCGTAACGCGGGCCACAACGTCGAGACTACCTGCCTCGATGGCAACGATGCGAAGATCGGCGCCGTTGTCTCGAGCGACCTTTGCGGCCCGCTGGAGGAAAACACCCAGTCGCTGCGCGTCGATCCCGCGTGGCGTTTCGAAGTGAAAAGCGAACTCGTCGTCACCAAGCGTCGCGCCACTGATCCCGGCCAATATTCTTCCCCCGCGGCGGCCCCTCCGGCGCTAACAAACGCTGCCTTAAGAGGAGCCATCCGTCCACCCCTGCGGCGGGCGATCGACGCGAGCTACGATGGATGGCCGCGGCCCAACCGAGGGCCGCTAGTCACGTCGGCCCGAATCGAAATGTTAATCAAAACGACCTTAGGAAACGTCCGAAATCGGGGGTGGATGTGTTCGAGCGGTTGAAATATAAGGAAATTGCCAAGCCGAAATACACAGCGGCTACGGAGCGTCAATGCCTCTCCCCGCAGCAGATTTACACGCTTTTGGATTCACGCGCCCGAGACTGGCGGCAGATACTTTTGGCCATGCTGGCGGCTTGTGTCGCTTTGGTAGTGGCTGCCGTGAATGCAATGGATTTCGTGAAACCATTGTGGATACCATTAATCTTCGGTGGCATCGCTATTGTCATATTTCTCATTGCGATATTTCTAGTCCTGCCGGAGATTCAGGAGACGCGCAGGCGCGCGGAGATTATCCTTACCTACTACATAACCAATTGGGACAAGGTGCCTCCCGTCGATGGTGCAATCCCCAAACGCTTGAGCAAAACACCGTGGCGGGATGACATCAGCAGAAGCGAAACAAGCTCATTCGATCGCGAAGTGCAAGTCTGGACACCAATTGTCGGCCTCGACGTTCGTGCGAAGAGCCAATCGAAACCTTGAATGAGGGGGCCTGCTTTCGGCTTGACCCACTTCCGGTCGCTCAGGCCGAGCAACGGTTTCCCCGAAACCAGTCGTTCGTTAATCGGGACGACGGACAGAAGCGACGCATTAGAAGGCGCTGTTTCGCGCCCTTCAAAGCGCCCGCGCCTGACCGCCTTCATCCTGCTCGCGCGTTCTCGACTACCGTGCCGCCACCCTTCGACGCAGCTCAGCTAATCTTGGATCGTCCGCGAGAGTCGGGACGCTGTACAACCGGTCGACAAGTGCGATCATCCCATACGGCCACTCCGCTACGCGCTCGGGCAGTATCGCGAATAGGACGGCCAGATGCTCCTCCGGGTGGGCCTCTACGGCACCGTCCCGCCTCAACAGCCATTGAAGGCTCGTTGGTCCCGCTCCCCCGATACGGGTAAGGAGCGGCAGGACCGCGGCGGTTACGACCGGAGTGTCGTCGCCCGCCTCTAATGCGAGGTCCGCTAGGGCGGAACTGGCCTGCGGGCTCTTCACGGCCAGCTGCCGCGGCCACACATCGCGCAGGAACGTGAGGCGCTCGGTGGCCCATCCTCACCGTCTCGTGGCAGACATCGATCCCGCGCTCGAAGAGCAGATCCTCGACGTTCCGCAAGCTCAGCGGGAAGCGCACGTACATCATCACCACCAGCCGGATCACCTCCGGTGACGAGTTGAAACGGCGGAACGGGCTTGGGGGCAGGGCACGAGAACGGCGGGGCATCAGTGGTCGCTACCAGCCTCCTGCCCTGACTGCCACGTTGGTCTGACAGCGCCGGCTCACCCACTGGCGGCGGATGTCGCCTGCGAACAGCGGGTCAAATCGGTTCCACCATATGCTGACCGTCTCATGGCTGATGTCGATCCGCGCTCGACCGGCAGGTCCTCGACGTTTCTGGGCGACAGCCGGATGCGCACGTACATCATCACCAGCCGGATTACATCCGGTGACGAGTTAAAGCGGTGGGGCGGCGACGGCGGCAGCGCCCGTGATTTGCGGCCCATGTCCGACTGCTACCAAGTCACTGGCTCGCACGCCACGTTCGTCTGACAGAGCCCACGGCGTTCACATAGCGACTTCAGGAACCAAATCAACGAGGCGATCGAGCGGGCCGAACTTGGATCGGTCGAGGAAGAAGACGCATGAATACGTATGGGTAGCGCCGCAGCCACTGGACGCGGAGGGGGCTTTCCAGCGAAAGCCGGGGATCGTGAGATGCCGTCCGAAGACGGCCGGAGACGGGAGGTGCCGGTGAGAAAAGTGAAACGGATCGGGGCTGCCGCGGCGGCCATTCTGGGGTCCGTCGCGCCGTTCGTGCCGGCGCCGGCATGGGGGCAGGAGGTGGAGCGCGCGGGCGCCGGTGCCATCTCGCCCCGACCCGATGGGATCGAGGTTCGCCGCGGCACCCTGACGATGCGGATCACCGCGCTCGACGATGCGGTGATCCGCGTGCGGATCGCGCCCGGCGGCGTGCTGCCCGAGGATGCGAGCTGGGCGGTGTCCGCCGCGACGCGTGCCCGCCATGTGGCGGTGACCCCGCAGGCGGACGGTTTCTCCACGTCGGCGATGCGCGTGCGGATCGATCCGGCGACGCTGCGGATGGTGGTCGAGGACCGCGCGGGCAAGGTGATCTCGGCCGACACGGTCGAGCCGCTGAAGCTCGACGGCCGCGGTTTCACGCTGCGCAAGGCGATGCCGCTTGGCGAGCATTATTTCGGCCTGGGCGACAAGACCGGCGGGATGGACCGGCGCGGCTATAGCTATGTCGACTGGAACACCGATGCGTTCGGTTTTTCCAGCAGCCAGGATCCGATCTACAAATCGATCCCGTTCTTCCTCGGCGTGGGCGGGGATGGCGGCAGCTATGGCCTGTTCCTCGACAACAGCCGGCGCACCTGGTTCGATTTCGGCCACCGTGAGGACAATGTGCTGGCGCTGGGCGGTCCCGACGGGCCGATCGATTATTATCTGATCGCCGGCCCGACGACGGCCGAGGTCGTCCGCCGCTATGCCGATCTGACGGGCCATGCCCCGCTCACCCCCAAATGGGCGCTCGGTTACCAGCAGTCGCGCTACAGCTACGGCTCGGCCGAGGAACTGCGCCACGTCGCCGCGCGGCTCCGGCAGGAGCGGATCCCGACCGACGTGCTGTGGCTCGATATCGGCTTTCTCGACAAGAACACGCCCTTCACGGTCGACAAGCAGACCTTCCCCGATCTGAAGGGCCTGATCGGCGATATGGGGCGCCAGGGCATGAAGGTGGTGACGATCACAGATCTCCATGTCGCCGCCAACCGGCCGAAGGGCAGCTATCCGCCCTATGACAGCGGCGCGGCACGCGACGCGTTCGTCCACAATCCCGATGGCAGCACCTATGTCGCGCCGGTTTGGCCGGGGCCGTCCGTCTTTCCCGGTTTCACCGTGGCGCGCACGCGCGACTGGTGGGGCGGGCTGTTCAAGGATCAGGTCGCGATGGGCGTGGCGGGATCGTGGAACGACATGAACGAGCCCGCGGTCTTCGATACGCCCACCAAGACGATGCCGCTCGACACCGTGCACCGGATCGCCACCGACGATTTCGCGCCGCGCACCGCCACCCATGCCGAGCTGCACAATATCTATGGCATGGAGAACACGCGCGCGACCTATGACGGCCTGCGCCGCCTCGCGCCCGACGAACGCGCCTTCGTGATGACGCGCGCGAGCTATGCCGGCGGCCAGAAATATGCGGTGACGTGGACGGGCGACAACAGCGCCACCTGGGATCATCTGAAGCTTTCGGTGCAGCAGATCGTCAATCTCGGCCTGTCCGGCTTTTCCTACAGCGCGGCGGACGTCAGCGGCTTTGCCGGCGGCCCGAGCGCGGACCTGCTGACTCGGTGGTTCGAGATCGGCGCCTTCTATCCCGTGTTCCGCGATCACAGCGCGACGGGCACGCCGCGCGTCGAGCCATGGGTCGACGGCCCCGAGCATCTCGCGATCCGCCGCCGCTTCGTCGAGGAGCGCTACCGGCTGATGCCCTATCTCTATGCGCTGGCGGACCGCAATGCGCGGATGGGCGATCCGATCCTGCGGCCGGTGTTCTACGATTATCCCGCGGCGTTGCGGATGAGCTGCGACCAGTCGTGGAGCTTCACGGTCGGCAAGGCGCTGCTCGTCGCGCCGCCGCCGTCGCCCGAAAGCCCGCAAGCCTATGACATCTGCCTGCCGGCGGGCGGCTGGTATGATTATTGGACCGGGCTGCGCGCGGGCACGCCCGAAGCGACGACCGCTGGCCCGATCCAATCCGCGACCCAGGCGACCGGCGAGGCGCATGCCAAAGGAGACCGGCTCCGCGTGACGCCGCGGCTCGACAGCCTGCCGGTGTTCGTGCGGGCAGGCACCATCCTGCCGCGCCAGGCGGTGGTGCAGAGCACCGGCGAGACGCCGGCGGGCCCGCTGACGATCGACGTCTATCCGGGCGAGGATTGCGCGGGCACGCTCTATGACGATGACGGCCACAGCATGGCGTTTTCGCGAGGCGGCTATCTGCGCCAGGAATTGCGCTGCACGGTGACGCCCGATGGCGTGCGGCTCGCCTTCGCCGCGCGCGAGGGCCGGTTCAAGCCGTGGTGGCGGCAGATCGCGGTTACCGTCCATGGCTGGAGCGGTGGCGCGCGCGTGAACGAAGGCCATGGCGAGGTGGCGACGACGGCGAACGCGGATGCGCAGACGATCGCCTTCACCGTTCCCGACCAGCCGCGCGCCGCGGAGATCATGGTGGCGCACGGCCGATGACGATGGCTGCGGGCTGGTCGGTCTCGGTCGTCCATCAGGGCCATGAGCGCCAGCCCGTGGTGGTCATCGACGGCTTCGCCCCCGATCCGGACGCGCTGCTGGACGATGCGGGCTTCCTCGCGTTTCGGCCGATGGGCGAGCATTATCCGGGCATCCGCGCACCGATGGCGCCGGCGGTGCTGCGCCCGTTGCTGGCCGCGCTGGCGCCCGTCGCCGCCGATACGTTCGGCGCGGGCGCGCTCAGGGTGGTGGATGCCTTTTATTCGCTGGTGACGACGCCACCCGCGGCGCTCGCCCCCATCCAGCGGCTGCCGCATTTCGACGAACTCGCGCCGACCCGGCTCGCGCTGCTTCACTACCTTGCGAAAGACGAGCGAAGCGGCACCGCCTTCTTCCGCCACCGCGATACCGGGTTCGAGAGCGTCGATGCGGACCGATATCCGCTCTATCGCCACCGCCTCGATGCCGATCTGCGACGCCACGGCCTGCCCGATCCCGCCTATATCGCTGGCGACACCCCGATCTTCGAACAGGTCGCGCTTCATATCGGCCGGTTCAACCGCGCCATCCTGTATCGGTCGAACACGCTGCACTGCGCCGCGATCCCGCCTGACATGGCGCTAGACGCCGATCCCGATTGCGGCCGTCTGACGATCAACAGCTTTCTCGATCGGCAACCCTGAACGCGGGTGCGGCCCGAACGCGGGTGTGGCGTGAATGTCACGCTGTATGACGCTTGTGTGACTAGGCCCGTGAATACGTATGTGGCTTCCTAGGCACTCCCCGCCACGCCCTTCTAATGGCGCCCTATAACTCGCCGATCACCCGCCTGAGCGGAGCGACGGCTTTGGGGGGATATATGGAAGACCTTCACACGACTGCTTCGTTTTCGGCGCGTGCGCGCCTCGCGTTGCGCACCAGCGCCATCGCGCTGAGCGGCGTAACGCTGATTGTCGCCGGCAGCGCCTTCGCACAGGCCGGGCAGGCGACGCCGCCGAACACGCCGAACGCCGATCCCACCGCGCAGGCGACGCAGGATGCGCCGCCTTCGCCGGGGCTGCCGACGCCGAACGCCGACCAGGTCCAACAGGCACAGGCGACGCAGGAGGCCGAGGCCCCAGGCGCCGCGGACATCGTCGTCACCGGCATCCGCGCCGGTCTCGCCAGCGCGGCCCGCACCAAGCGCGATTCCACGCTGATCGTCGATTCGGTTTCGGCCGAGGATGTGGGCAAGCTGCCCGACGTCTCGATCGCGGATTCGCTGGCGCGCCTGCCCGGCGTCACCGCGCAGCGGCTCGACGGACGCGACCAGTCGCTGTCGATCCGCGGCCTCGGTCCCGATTTCTCGACCACGCTGCTGAACGGCCGCGAACAGGTGACCACGGGTGACAATCGCGGTGTCGAATTCGATCAATACCCCTCCGAATTCTTCCGCAGCGTCAACGTCTACAAGTCCGCCGACGCCTCGCTGATCGCGGCCGGCATCGCCGGCACGGTCGATCTGCGCTCGCTTCGTCCGCTCAGCCAGCCCAACCGGATCATCGCGGTATCGGCGCGCGGCGAGATGAACGAGATCCCCTCGCTCAACCCCGATTCCCCGCGGCTCGGCTATCGCGCCTCGGCGACCTATGTCGACAAATTCGCCGACGACACGCTGGGCATCGCGCTCGGCGTGGCCGCAACGCAGGCGCCGACGCAGAACGAGCGCTACAATGCATGGGGCTATTCGGGCACCGGCACCGCCGGCGATCCCTATACGCTCGGCGGCGCCAAGCCCTATGTCCAGTCCGACCTGCTGAAGCGGTTCGGCGGCGTGGCGACGGTCGAATATCAGCCGTCCGAGAATTTCCATTCGACCTTCGATGCGCTCTATACGCATTTCGAGGATACGCAGCATCTGCGCGGCATCGAATTTCCGTTCTCGTTCGGCGGCGCGGCGGAATCGAACGCCACCGTCACCAACAATTTCGTCACCGCGGCGACGTTCACGCCGACCTACACCGTGCAGCGCAACGATTACAGCCAGCGCAAGTCGGACATGTTCTCGCTCGGCTGGAACAATGATTTCAAGATCGGCGAGCGCGTCCATTTCAACGTCGACGCATCCTGGTCGCACGCCAAGCGCACCGACTTCCTGCTCGAGAATTATTCGGGCACGGGCTATAACGGCGCCGGCACGCAGGGCCCGGTGCGCGTGACGCAGAACGGCAACGGCACGTTCAACATCGTCCCGACGCTCGACTATACCAACACCAACGTCATCAAGATCACCGATCCGGGCGGATGGGGCTATAACGGCACGCAGCCCGTGGTGCAGGCCGGCTTCCTCAACCGCCCGAGCTTCACCGACGATCTGAAGGCGCTCCGCGCGAGCTTCAACGGCGAGTTCGAGGACAGCGTCCTCAAGGGCTGGGAAGTCG
Organism: Sphingomonas sp. GC_Shp_6; assembly: GCF_026540835.1. Classification (NCBI taxonomy): domain Bacteria; kingdom Pseudomonadati; phylum Pseudomonadota; class Alphaproteobacteria; order Sphingomonadales; family Sphingomonadaceae; genus Sphingomonas; species Sphingomonas sp. GC_Shp_6. The sequence goes on from NZ_JALNUO010000006.1 coordinate 21,607, forward strand.
GCGGCAACTTCACCCGCCGGCGCAAGGAAAGCGACTATACGTCATATTTCCTTTGCCCCAAGGGCGCCGGCACCAACTGCACCGTGGCGAGCGGCACGCCCACCAGCGAGGCGATCCCCAGTGCCGCCGTGCTCGGCACGATCCCGCTCGGCTATCTGGGGGTCCCGGCGATCCTCGCACTCGATCCGCTGTACCTCTACAACAACGCCTATAACAGCGTACTCGACGGGCGGCCGAGCGCGCTGGTGCGCGACAATGTCGTGACCGAAGACGTCTATACGGGCTATGCCAAGATCACGATCGACGGCGTCGTGGGCGGCAAGAACCTGAAGGGTTCGCTCGGCGCGCAGGTCGTCCATACCTACCAGCGTTCGACGGGCACCGCCTCGAACTTCAACGCGGCGACGGGCATCGTATCCGTCTACGGCGTGAACGGCGGCACGACCTATACCAACTTCCTGCCGAGCGCGACGATGTCGGTCGAGCTGGAGCCCAATTTCTACGTGAAGATGGGTGCGTCGCAGACGCTGGTGCGGCCGCGCATGGATCAGGAGCGGGTCAACAGCGAGATTGACCTGAATTCCGCGATCAACGTGAGCGTGGCGCAGCCGATCACCAACCGGCCGTTCAGCATTACCAGCGGCAACGTCAACCTGAAGCCCTATCAGTCGACCAACATCGATCTGTCGGTCGAACATTACTTTCCCAAGGGCGGCTATCTCTCAGCCGCAGGGTATTTCAAGCACCTGACCGACTATGTCGATTCGGGCGCATCGGCGCTGTACGACTTCACCTCGTTCGCCGGGCTGCTGCCCGCGGGATCGACGGTCGCCGCTGGCAACCTGATCGGGCTGAACAGCCAGCCGAACAACGACGGCCACGGCTATCTGCTCGGCACCGAAATCACCGCGTCGCTGCCGTTTACGTTGTTTACGTCGAAGCTCGACGGGTTCGGGGTGTTCGCCAGCGGTTCCTATACCAAGAGCGACATCCGCCTCGGCAGCAACCCCACCCAGGCGATCACGCTGCCGGGCTTGTCGGCCTATGTCGCCAGCGGCGAGGCTTATTTCGAAAAGCACGGCTTCCAGATCCGCGGCAGCTATCGCTATCGTTCGACCTTCCTCGGCGAAGTCTCGGGCCTGTCGGCCAGCCCGACCTTCCGCAACGTGAAGGCCGAGGCGATCGTCGATGCGCAGATCGGATACGAGTTCCAGTCGGGCTTCCTCAAGGGGCTCGCGGTGCTGGCGCAGGCGAAGAACCTGACCGACCGTCCGTTCATCACCTATCAGAACAACGATCCGCGCCAGGTCATCGACTATCAGCGTTACGGCCGGGACTATTATCTGGGCGTGACGTACAAGTTCTGATCCGACCGCCATCGACCGGAAGGCCGCCGTCATTCGCGTGACGGCGGCCGTTCGCGTAGGGAGAAGCCGATGTCTGCCGAGCCGATCACCATCGTCATCGCAGGCGGCGGCACCGCCGGGTGGATGACCGCCGCGGCGCTCGGCCATTTTCTCGAACATGGCTATCATGTCCGCCTCGTGGAATCCGACGCGATCGGAACGGTCGGGGTGGGCGAGGCGACGATCCCGCAGATCCGCCTGTTCAACCAGGCGCTCGGCCTCGACGAGGACGCGTTCCTTCGCGCCACGCAGGGAACGTTCAAGCTGGGCATCGAATTCGACGGCTGGCGGCGGCCGGGCGCGCGCTACATGCATGCATTCGGCGATGTCGGCCGCGACGTCGGGCTGATCGCGTTCCAGCATTATTGGCTGCGCGCGAGGACGCTGGGCCTGGCCGCCGGGCTCGACGCCTATTCGCTGAACGAGATCGCCGCGTCCGCCGGCCGCATGCACCGCGGCGCGCCGCTCACCGGCGCCGCGATTCCCGCGATGCCTTACGCGTTCCATTTCGATGCCGGGCTCTACGCGGCGTGGCTGCGCCGCTTCGCCGAACGCCGCGGCGTCGCGCGTACGGAGGGGGCAATCGCGACCGTCGCGCGCGACGGCGAGAGCGGCGACGTCACCGCGCTCGTCCTGGAATCGGGGGAGCGGATCGCGGGCGACTTGTTCGTCGATTGCACCGGCTTTCGCGGCCTGTTGATCGGTGAGACCCTCGGCACCGGCTATGAGGATTGGTCGCGCTGGCTGCCCTGCGACCGGGCACTCGCAATGCCGACCGAGGCCGTCGCGGCGCCGATCCCCTATACCCGCGCCACTGCGCGGAAGGCCGGATGGCAATGGCGCATCCCTCTCCAGCACCGCACCGGCAACGGGCACGTGTATGCGAGCGCCTTCACCAGCGACGACGAGGCCGCCGCCATCCTGCATGCGAACGTGGAGGGGCGTCCGCTTGGCGAGCCTCGGCCGCTGCGCTTCGTCACCGGTAGGCGGCGCGCGGCCTGGGTGCGCAACGTCGTGGCGATCGGCCTGTCGAGCGGCTTTCTCGAGCCGCTCGAATCGACCAGCATCCATCTCGTCCAATCGGCGATTTCGCGCCTGCTGAAGCTGTTGCCCGGGCGTGGCCGATCGGAGGCGCTGGCACGCGAATATAACCGGCAGACCGACGCCGAGATCGAAGCCATCCGCGATTTCCTGATCCTCCACTATCATGCCAACGAACGCGACGAACCATTCTGGCAAGCGATGCGCGCCACGCCGCTGCCCGGCTCGCTCGCCGGGCGGATCGCGCTGTATCGCGAGACCGGACAGATCGTGCGCGACGGCGAGGAGCTTTTCACCGAAGTCGCCTGGCTTCAGGTCTTCGAGGGACAGGGGGTGACGGGGTCGCGCTACCATCCGCTGGCCGACGGTATCGCACCCGCCGACCTGAAGGAATTCATGGAGACGATCGGCGCGCTGTATCGGCGGGAGGCGGCGCGCTATCCCGGCCATGCCGAAACCATCGCGCGCCATTGTGCGGCCAGGCCGGCGCCGTGAGGGCGGCGGCGCGCCGTCTCAGGTCGAGGCGCGCACCACGAGCCGCGCCGGCAATTTGGTATTCTCGGTCGTCTCGCCGTTGATCTGGCGGACGAGCGCATCGACCAGCATCGGGCCGGCAAGCTGATAATCCTGCGCGATCGTGGTGAGGGGCGGGCGCGTCAGGCTGGCGGCGGGGATGTTGTCAAAGCCGATCAGCGCCACGTCGCCGGGCACGTCCAGCCCCGCCTCGCCCAGCGCGCGCAACGCACCCAGCGCGATCAGGTCGGAGGCGGCGAAGATCGCGTCGAACGGGATGCCCCGCGCGATCAGGCGTCGGGTCGCGTCATGGCCGCCCTGTTCGATCGACAGCGTATCCACGTGCAGGCCGGGATCCACCGCCAGTCCCGCTTGGCTGAGCGAATCGCACAGGCCATGATAGCGATCGCGAAACTCGGGATAATGATCCGATGCGTCGCCGATGAACGCCACCCGCCGCCGGCCCGTCGCGATCAGATGCCGCCCCGCATCCCGGCCGCCCTCGCGGTTGTCGCAACCGATCACGGTGCCCAGGCCATGCGGTTCGACCGAGCCCCAGCGCACGAAATGCGTCTTCTGCTTCACCAGTTGTTCGAGCCGCGCGCGATAGACCTTCCAGTCGCCATAGCCGAGCAGGATGATCCCGTCCGCCTTGCGGCTGTCCTCGTAGTCGACGTGCCAGTCGGCGGAGAGCTGCTGGAACGACGTCAGCAGATCATAGCCGCGCTTGGCGCAGGTCATCAGGATGGAGCCGAGCATCGAAAGAAAGAAGGGGTTGATATACGATCCGTCCGGCAGCGGATCCTCGAAGAACAACAGCGCCAGCGTGTTCGCCTGGCCGCCACGCAGCGACGAGGCGGCGCGATCGACGGTGTAGTTGAGCTGCCGCGCGATCGCCTCGATCCGCATGCGCGTCTTTTCGCTGACCGTCTTGTCACCGCGCAAGGCACGGGACACGGTGGGCTGCGACACGCCCGCCAGCGCTGCGATATCGAAGGAAGTGGTCTTCTCGCCGGCCGCCATGGCCACCCGTCCTTGCCTCGGCCGGTCCGCCGGTCGCGCCCATGGCCTAGCGCCGTTGCAGGGACGTGGGAAGCGCCCGACTGAATACGTATGTGACGGGATCTCCGGGGGTTGGCTTTGCCGCGCGGCCCGGTCAGGTACGGGGCGAACGGCGGCGGCGCACAGATCGTCGGGTGTTTCGGGAGGATGGATGCGGCGCGCTCTACGTTTGGCTTCGATGGCATTGGCGATGGCTGCGGGAGCGGCCCCGCTCATGGCGCAGACCTTTCGCGACCGGCTGCCGCAGGACGAGGTGATCTATTTCGCGCTGCCGGACCGGTTCGACAATGCCGATCCCGCCAACGATCGCGGCGGCCTGCATGGCGACCGGCTCGTCACCGGCTACGACCCGACCGCCAAGGGCTTCTATCACGGCGGCGATCTGAAGGGGCTGCGGCGGCGGCTGGATTACATCCAGGCGTTGGGCGCCACCGCGATCTGGGTCGGCCCGGTCTTCCGCAACAAGCCCGTGCAAGGCGCGCCCGGCCACGAATCGGCAGGCTATCACGGCTATTGGATCACCGATTTCGGCCATGTCGATCCGCATCTGGGCACCGACGCCGATTTCGGCGCGCTCGTCGCCGCGGCGCATGCGCGCGGGATGAAGGTGTATATGGACATCATCGTCAACCACACCGCCGACGTGATCCAGTATCGCGAATGCGGCGCCGGGCGCGCCTGTCCCTATCGGTCGCGCGGGGATTATCCCTATCAGCGGCGCGGCGGTGTCGCCGGAACGCCGATCAACCCGGGGTTCCAGGGCGACCGGGTATCGACGGCGGCCAATTTCGCCAGGCTCACCGACCCGACCTATGCCTATACGCCGTATATCCCGGCGGGCGACGAGCATGCGAAATCGCCGGCATGGCTGAACGACGTGACGCTCTATCACAACCGTGGCGATACGACGTTCGAGAACGAGAGCGCGACGCTGGGCGATTTCTCCGGCCTCGATGATCTGATGACGGAAAACCCGCGCGTGGTATCCGGCATGATCGACATCTTCGGCGGCTGGATCGATCGGTTCGGGATCGATGGCTTTCGCATCGATACCGCACGCCATGTGAACCCCGAATTCTGGCAGGCGTTCGTCCCGGCGATGCAGGCGCGGGCGGCGGCGAAGGGCATTCCGCATTTCCACATCTTCGGCGAGGTGTCGTCGCACGACGTCGCGCCCGCGCGGCAGGCGGAGCATACCCGCGTCGACAAGCTGCCGGCGGTGCTCGACTTCGCGTTTCGCCAGGCGGTGATCGAGACCGTGGCGGGGACGCGCGGCACCGATGCGTTCGAGACGCTGTTCGACGGTGACGCGCTGTACGAGCATGGCTTCGACACCGCGGTGCAATTGCCAACCTTCACCGGCAATCACGACGACGGGCGTTTCTCCACCTATGTCCGCCGCGCCTTTCGGCAGGCAAGCGATGACGAGGTGCTGAAGCGTACCCTGCTCGGCAACGCCATGCTGCTGACGCTGCGGGGCGTGCCGACGATCTATTCGGGCGACGAGCAGGGTTTCGTGGGCGATGCCGGCGATCAGGATGCGCGCGAGGATATGTTCGCCAGCCGCGTGGCCGACTATAACGACAACCGGTTGCTGGGAACGAAGACGACCACCGCGACCGCGCATTTCGGCCACGACAATCCGCTGTTCCGCCAGATCGCGGCGCTGGCGCGGCTTCGGCTGGCGCATCCCGCGCTCACCCGCGGGCGGCAGGTGTTGCGCCTTCGCGAGGACAAGCCGGGATTGCTCGCGATCTCGCGGTTCGATCCCGTCACCGGCGCCGAGATCCTGTTGGTGTTCAACACGTCCACCACGCCGGTCGCGCGGCAGGTGGAGATCGGCGTGGCCGGCACGACCGTCGCGTCGCTCGCCGGCACGGGGTGCGCAGCCCGGCCCAGCGCGCCCGGCAGCCTGCGGATCGCGCTGGCGCCGCTCGATTATGCGGTCTGCGCGATCGGTGGCGCGCGATGAGCGACGACGCCGTCTGGTGGCGCGGCGCGGCGATCTACCAGATCTATCCGCGAAGCTTCGCCGACAGCAACGACGACGGCATCGGCGACCTGCCGGGGATCACCGCGCGGCTGGATCATGTCGCGTCGCTGGGCGTCGACGCGATCTGGCTGTCGCCCTTCTTCACCTCGCCAATGGCCGATTTCGGCTATGACGTGGCGGATTATCGCGACGTCGATCCGATCTTCGGTACGCTCGCCGATTTCGACGCGCTCGTCGCGCGCGCGCACGGGTTGGGGCTGAAGGTGCTGATCGATCAGGTCTGGTCGCACACCTCGGATCGGCATCCCTGGTTCGAGGAAAGCCGCGCGGACCGCACCAACACGCGCGCCGACTGGTATGTCTGGGCGGATGCGAAGCCCGACGGCAGCCCGCCGAGCAACTGGCAATCCGTCTTCGGCGGCCCGGCATGGACCTGGGATGCGCGGCGCGGGCAATATTACCTGCACAATTTCCTGAGCGTCCAGCCTCAGGTGAACGGCCATCATCCCGGCGTGCAGGCGGCCTTGCTCGACGTCGCCCGGTTCTGGCTCGACCGGGGGGTCGATGGCTTCCGCCTCGATGCGATCAATTTCCTGATGCACGAGACCTCGCTCCAGGACAATCCGCCCGCAGCCGATGACGGCACGCCGCGCACCCGGCCATTCGATTTTCAAGTCCACACGTATAATCAGGGCCATGCGGACATTCCCGCCTTTCTGGAGCGGGTGCGCGGTGTGCTGGATGGCTATGGCGGCCGCTTCACCGTGGCCGAAGTCGGCGGCGCGGACAGCGATCGCGAGATGAAGCTGTTCACCGCAGGCGGCACGCGACTCGACAGCGCCTATGGCTTCGATTTCCTCTATGCCGACGCGCTCGTGCCGCGGCTGGTCGCGGGGGCGATCGCGGCGTGGCCCGAGTCACCGGGCGTCGGCTGGCCGAGCTGGGCCTTTGAGAACCACGATGCGCCCCGCGCGGTGTCACGCTGGGTCGCCCCTGCGGACCGCGACGCCTTCGCCCGCGCCAAGATGCTTCTGCTCGCCTGTTTGCGTGGCAGCATCATCATCTATTACGGCGAGGAACTGGGCCTCACCCAGGTGCCGATCGCGTTCGAGGATCTCCAGGATCCCGAGGCGATCGCCAACTGGCCGCGAACGCTGTCGCGCGACGGAGCCCGCACGCCGATGCCCTGGGCGGAGGACCAACCCGCACTCGGCTTCACCCGCGGCAAGCCGTGGCTGCCGCTCGGTGACGATCACGCCGCGCTGGCGGTGGATCGGCAAAGCCGCGATGCCGGTTCGATGCTGGGCTGGACCCGCCGGGTGCTGACGTTGCGGCGTGCGCGGCCGGCGCTGAAAAGCGGCGGGATCCGCATCGTGCAGGCGGACGATGCCGTGCTCGCGATCGAGCGGACTTATGGCGAGACCCGGCTGCTCTGCGTCTTCAATCTGTCCGCCCGACCCGTGGCGTGGTCGCCAGCCGATCCGCATGGCTGGGATTTGCTGCTCGCGACGGGAGCGATCGAGGCCGGTATGCTCGGCGGCTATGCGGCCGGCGTCTTCGAGCGACGGGGGTGTTGATCGTGCCCCGCCGGACCTGCGAGGCGCCGCCGGCGCGGCGAGTGCGACCGGGGAGGGGATGACGATGGCGAGACGGGCACGACAGGGTTTCGCGGGCCTCTGGAACATGTCGTTCGGGTTCTTCGGATTGCAGATCGGCTTTGCGCTCCAGAACGCGAACGCCAGCCGCATCTTCCAGGCGCTTGGCACGCCGATCGAGGGGCTCGGCCTGATGTGGGTGGCCGCGCCGCTGACCGGCCTGCTCGTGCAGCCGCTCGTCGGTCATTTCAGCGATCGTACGCGGGGGCGCTTCGGACGGCGCCGGCCCTATTTTCTCGCGGGTGCGATCCTGTCGACGCTCGCGCTGTTCGCGATGCCGGTGGCGCCGTCGATCTGGGTGGCGGCGGTAACGCTCTGGATGCTCGACGCGTCGCTGAACGTCTCGATGGAGCCTTTCCGCGCCTTTGTCGGTGACATGCTCGAACCCGAACAGCGACCGGCCGGCTTTGCGTTCCAGACGGCGTTCATCGGTGCGGGCGCGGTGGTCGCCAGCCTCGCGCCCTATATCCTGGAGCATGGCTTCGGCGTCTCGAACCTGGCGGCGCCGGGGCAGGTGCCCGACAGCGTCCGCTATGGTTTCTGGTTCGGCGGTGCCGCGTTGCTGGCGGCCGTGTCGTGGACCGTGCTGACGACCCGCGAACCCCCGCTGGAACCGCAACGCACCGCCGTCCAGGCGCGCGCTCCCGCCGCCGTCCCGGTGCACGGCGCCGCCTGGATCGCCGGCGGCGGCGCGCTGGCGCTGCTGATCTTCCTCGCCGAGCGTGGCGGCTGGCTGGCGTCGGCGAAGGATGCCTATCTCGTCGCCGGCGCGATCATGGTGTTCGGGTTCGGGCAGATCGTCTCGCGCGTGCTCGTCCGCTCGGGCCGTGGCGACAATGTGTTGAGCCATATCGTCGGCGATCTTGCCGCGATGCCGCCGATGATGAAGCGCCTCGCGCTGGTCCAGTTCTTCACCTGGGGGGCGCTCATCATCATGTGGGTCTATGCCACGCCGGTGGTCGCGCAGCATGCCTATGGCACGATCGATCCGGCTTCCGCCGCCTATAACGCGGCGAGCAGTTGGGTCGGCGTGTTGTTCGCGATCTATTCGGGCGTTGCGGCGCTGGCTGCCTTCGCGCTGCCCGCGCTCGCCGGCAGGATCGGTGCGGCGCGGACGCATATGGCGTGCCTCGCGATCGGTGCCTCGTCGTATCTCGGGCTCTTCGCGATCACCGATGCGACGGCACTCGTCATACCGATGATCGGCATCGGCGTGGCCTGGGCTTCGATTCTCACGATGCCCTATGTGCTGCTCGCCAATGCGCTGCCGCGCGAAAAGCTCGGCGTGTATATGGGTATCTTCAACTTCTTCATCGTCCTGCCCCAGCTGATCGTGGCGACGCTGATGGGTGGCGTATTGAAGGTCTGGTTTCCGCGCGAGCCGGTCTGGACGATGGCGGTCGCCGCGGCGGTGATGGCGGCCGCCGCCGTCGCGATGGTGCGGGTGGGCGACCCCCGCGAGGATGCGGCGCGTCGATGACGCCCGCGCCGCGCGGTTCATCGATCGACTTGGCCGCGATCGCTTGCCGCGGCAGCCCCGCCCATTCTATCTTCGTCCGATGACTGAGTATGTCGCCGAGTTTCACGCCGTCGATCGCACGCGCTTCGAAGACGAGATCGTACCGCGCGGCCGACCGGCGATCTTGCGTGGGCTGGTCGCCGATTGGCCGCTCGTGCGCGCCGCCCGCGCGGGAGCACAAAGCTTCGCCGACTGGTTGAACGCGCACGCCACGGCCGAGGCCGCGCCCGTGTGGTTCGGGCCGCCCTCCATCGACGGGCGGTTCGGCTTCACCGACGATCTCGCCGGCTACAACCATGATCGCAAGATGGCGAATGTCGCCCAGTTGCTCGATCTGCTCCTGCGCCAAAGGGGCTCGGCGGACGCGTGGTCGATCTATGCCGGCGCGCTGCCCGTCGATCGGCATCTGCGGGGCTTTCGTGCCGCCAATCCGATGCCGCTGCTGGATCCGTCGCGCGAGATGCTCGTGTCGCTGTGGCTCGGCAACCGCACCTCGACCGCGGCGCACTGGGATCTCCCGCAGAATCTCGCCTGTGTGGTCGCCGGGCGGCGACGCTTCACGCTGTTTCCGATCGAGCAGGTGGGCAACCTCTATGTCGGCCCGCTCGACCGGACGATTGCCGGGCAACCGTCCAGCCTCGTCGATGTGGACGCGCCGGACCTCGCGCGCTTTCCCCGCTTTGTCGAGGCGCAGCGGGCGGCGCTGGTCGCCGAGCTGGAACCGGGCGACGTGCTGTATCTGCCGAGCCTATGGTGGCACGCGGTGCGCAGCGAGGACGATGTCGGCGGCCTCGTGAATTTCTGGTGGCGCGACGGACCCGCTGCCGAGCAGGTCTCGCCCCTTCTGTCGCTCCTGCATGCGCTGATGACGACGGGCGGCATGCCCGCCGATGAGCGGGCCCGCTGGCGCGTGCTGTTCGATCACTATGTCTTCCGCGACGATGGCGACCCCGCGGCGCATATTCCCGCCAGCTATCGCGGCATGCTGGAATCCCCGTCCGCGGAGGTGCTCGCCAATCTGAGGCGGCGGCTGGCGGCCGAAAACGGACGTTAATGATTTCGATTGAGCGGCCCCCTTCTGAGTGGTCCATCGACTATGAGAGTCTGGATCAAGGAAGGGACGACGAATGCCTGCCAAGCGGACGTGAACCGACGGCGAACGTCCGGGAGCAGCGGAACGGCTCTAAATGGCGGCTTTCGGGTTTGGGTTCGACCTGGGACGGCTACCTGAGCGGGGGCCGCCTTGCCAGGATCGGCCGCAAGACCAACATTGCGCGCATGACGGAAAAGCTGGCGATGTCCGAAGATTATGCACGCGGCCGGCGAGATGGACTGCGCCTCGCGCTGTCGATCCTGGAGGCAGAGGAGGCTAGGTGGGAGGCGCTGCTCGGTGAGAGCCCATCATGGCGGACGAATGCGATGCGCGCGATCCGACACAAGGCGTACCAGGTAGCACGCAAGCGAGTGCAGACTGCGTTTAACCGGTTCCTGCCCAAGTCAGAGTCCGTATTGCCGGCCGAGATTGCTTCAATGATTGACCAAGCTGGATTGTAGGAAGGTCGCCTTCGGAGGCTCTACCGTTCGACCTAGACACACGTTCAATCAATGGGTGCAACCATGATGAACGAACGGCAGGTTTCGAGGAACGGCAAAGCGGCTCCGGCCGCCCACGACTGGGTCCTTGATGGTCAAGCGCGCCACCGCCCTTACTGATGGTGGAGGGTCTTCTCGAAGCCTTCATTCGCCTTCGTCATTCTGGCCAATCTCCGCAGATACGTTCGAACATGCCGTTCGAACCGGACATCGTCGTGGATGCCTGTCGCGGGGTATTCGTCCTTGCCGATCAGCTCCTTGAGGCGGTCGGCGAACGCGGCTTGATCGTTCGTGCAGTCGGCGCCCTGGAGCGCGCGGCACGACCATTCCTCGGCCGCGGCCATGTCGAATTCGTCTCTGGCCTCATAGCCGCGCCTGTCCGCCGCCGCTTGATCCATCCGCGATGCCTCGGATCGGCGCTTCAGCCAATTGCGAACCTGCGTCGCATCCCATGATTTCGCCGGCTTCGTCATCGCTTTTTCCGATTGTCCTGCAGCGAGGGGGTTTTTTGGTGGCGGCTTTCCATATGATGCTGCGGTCCGCTTCGCTACAGGCGGGGGGCAATCGAGGCACTTACATCGAGATATGGCCAGACGTTCCAAACATGATCCCTACGATCATCTTCCGCAGGAAGACGTGGCGCCCGCCGCGCCGGTGCCCTGCTGGCTCTGCGGCCGGCCGACCGGCCAGACTATCGTCTGGCACCATCCCGTACCCAAAAGCCGCGGTGGCCGGGAGGTCGTGCCCATGCATCCGATCTGCCAGCAGACCCTGATTGCCAATTTCACCAATTCCGAACTGCAGCGGCATGGTATGGAGGTGGTGGGCATTCTCGATCATCCGAACATGCGCAAATTCGTGGATTGGGTGGCGAAGAAGGATCCAGACTTCACCGCGACGATCACGAAGAAGCAACGCTGATCGGCTGGTCAACGAGCTGTTGCCCATGTCGGGCTGTAATCGCCGACGCCCCGTTATGATGATTGAACGTCAATGCGGCCGCCTGGCTGACGCGTATAAAATCGAGAATCGGGCAATGAGGGAGGCACGCCAAGCGATCGCATGTAGATCGTCCCAGACCGAGAAACGACGATCTGCGTCAGCGTCCCCGCTCCGCGTCGCGTGGCGCTTGGTCGTCCGATCGCCCTTTCTGCCACGGCCAACGCCCGTCGATCTCGACTTCGAGCGAGAAGCTCAGGAACGTTCTGATGAGAACAATGCCGGCCAGGACGAGGAGGCTCTCGATCGTCGGATCCACCGCCACCGTGTTGATGATGTCGGCGGCCACCAGGAATTCCAGGCCGAGCAGGATCGATCGGCCGAGCCCCGAGCGAAAGTCGGCGATAAGCGTTGCCCGGCTCGTCATACCCTTGATGAGCCCGACCAGGAAGGCCGCCAGCGTTCCGAACGCGCCGACGACGATGATGGCGGTGCCGACGATCTCGACCGCGCTCGTGGCCATGTGGATCCAGTCGGCTTCGTTCGTCATCATGGTGCTTCCTGCCTCAACGGCGGCGAAGGGACAAATGAGCGTCCGAGCAACTCAGTCAGACGGACCGGTCGGAAGCCCCGAGCATCGACGCCCACGTCGTGCTGGCGGAGCATCGGTTTGAGCCTGCCATGGCTGTGGCCGTGAAGGTTGATCGCGCGGCGGTGCTGGCCGTTCCAGCTCCTGAACGGGTAGTGACAGAGAACCAGCCGGTGGCCGTCCTCTGTCAGCTCGGCATAGTCGCCCACGCTTGCCCAGCCTTCGGCGTCGCTAGTCGCCACGGGGTCGTTGCTGCCGCGGATCAGGTGTTTGGTGCCGTTGAGACGGGAGAGCAGTGCCGCCACGTCGCCCGGACGCCGCGCGACGTCCCCCAAGTGCCACACGACGTCGTCCATGCCGACGACCGCGTTCCATGCCGCGACGAGCGTGTTGGGTGCTGTCAGTCTAACGCGAACCCGTCTCCGCACGATGCGCCTCCGGCTGCGATCGCAACGGCCTAGGCCACGTGGACAAAGGTTGACGCGCGTCTGATCGCTTGATTCAAGGCTGTCTTTTGGAGGCGGCGTTGGGCGAGCGGATTGGGATATCGGATGATGAGTGGGCTCTGATCGGCCCCTTGCTGCCGTCGGAGCGAGGACGTGGCTGCCGACCCGCGGGAGACAACCGGCCCTATTTCGAAGGCATGGTGTGGATGGCGCGGACAGGCGCGCAATGGCGGCATTTGCCGGATGAATACGGCAAGTGGAACAGCGTGTTCCGGCGATATCGTCGCTGGGTCGTGACGGGCGTGTTCGAAGCCATGCTGGAGACCCTGGCCGCTGTCGTCGAGCGGGATGTCAGCGCCGACATGATCGACAGCACCGTAGTCCGGGCGCACCACTGCGCCGTCGGGCTAAAAAAGGGGATCAGAAATTCGAGGGGCTCGGCCGTTCGCGAGGCGGCTTCACGACCAAGCTGCACGCCCGCTGTGATGGTCAGGGGCGACCGCTATGTTTCGTCCTGACGCCGGGCCAGGCTCACGACGTGAAGGGTTTCGGGCCCTTGTTCGGGATGCTGGCTGACCGGATCGAGGCTCTGCTTGCCGATAAGGGCTATGACGCCGATGCCATCCGCCAGGAACTCGCCAAGGCGGATGTCGAGGCGGTCATTCCAACCAAAAGTAACCGCCGCATACCGATCCCGCATGATCGCGAGAAATACCGTTGGCGCAATCTCGTCGAGCGCTTGTTCAGCAAGCTCAAGAACTGGCGCCGTGTCGCAACGCGCTATGACAAGACCGCAGAGTCCTATCTCGGCTTCGTCGCGCTCGCATCAGTTACGCTGTGGCTGCCCTTTGTCCACGTGGCCTAGTACTGGCATGGCTGATCCCAAGTACTGACAGCCCTGTGGCTGACGTAGCGCGGTCTGCGCCTCCGCGATATCGACGTGAAAGAAGCCGATCGGATAGCGCTTGAAGCGCTGGCGCTTCGGCTTGTCACCCTCGATGTCCGGCAGGCGAGAGATGCCGGGCAGCTGGAGGCATCGATGCAGCGCTGAGCGCGTCAGATGAGGGATCGACGGCTGCAATGCGTAGTGGCAGTCGTCGAGCGGCAGGAGCGTGTGACGCCGGAACCCGACGACGGCCGCCTCCTCAGCTTGGGTCAGGGTCGTTGAATGAGGGGCCTTCGGCCCAGTCTTCAGATCCTCGAGCGCCGCCCGCTTACGCTACTTCGCGACCGTCTTCGGGTTGATCCCCAGCTCTCGGCTCAGCGTCGAGAGCGAAGCTTGCGATCGCTGTATTGCTGCTCTGACGGCGTGCGTGGTCTTGGCGCTCCCGTGACGTACTTGCCCCATATGGCTTCCTTCCATTCAAACGAAAGGATCGCACCAGCAAACCGTGGGATCAAACACCTAGTTGGAACCTAGCATTCAGGGTGATGCAGGAAGCGGGCGGCGGAAGTTGATTCCGCCACCACACCTTCAGCGTCCCATTACATGTTATTTCCCATAGGGCTATCGCTGTTCGACGACCCCATCGAGGAGTCTGTATTTGGCATCGTCTTCTTATGCATGGACTTCTTATGCATTGTCTTCTTATGCGACATCATGTGCTTCGCCGGCATCTTGCCGCTCGAGGTGGACATCGAGCTGCTCTGCATGGCGCTTGAGTTGCCAGCCATCATCTGCGCGCCAGCGGCACTGGTCAAAGTCATCGCGGCAGCGGTAGCGATCATCATCTTAATCATGTGACTCTCTCCTGACGTACCGCACCGACCTTCGTGTCAGGGGGCGTCGGAAACAGAATGCTTCCCGATCGCTGTTGGACCCAACCCGTTGAAAATTGTCCGAATATTGGCTTGGTGATGATGGTAGTTGAGCCAACGGATCGAGTCGATCTCTCGCGTCTTTCTGATCGCTCCGTTCGCGGTTAGCTGTGCCGATCCTCACTCGAAGCTCGTAGCGTCGGCGCACAATGACACGATGGTAGGTTGCAGGACGCCTTCACTGCGAGCTGCCCGAGCAATCCGGTTTGAAATCGTACCGTCTACGCCGTCTCTAATCGAGACACTTGTAAGCGATATATTCTCGACTTCTTTAAGCCAAGCATGCACGATCGCCGAAATTGCAGGACATCAAGTTTGTGAGCACTTCTTACGATCATGTCGTGCGCCCTCTTGCGCGTCGACGAGACCGGAAACCGGTTGACTGGATGCTTTACGCCGCCGCTGTCGTTCTTGCGAGCCTGCCCTCAGCTTGCGTGAACCCGGTCAGCAACAAACTCTATCAGCCCTCGCCGATAGGTGGAAGTCGGCTCACGTGGTCGGGAAGGACACCTGTCGCTGTTCGAACCATCACCGCGGATGGCGTCGAGCTGACCGGTTGGTATTGGCCGGCGACGTCTAAGGACGAAGACTTGATCGTCTACATGCCGGGTCGGGCAGGGAACCGGGACACCGCCGCGTTACGTGCTCAGGCGTTTGCCGAAGGCGGACACGGAGTCCTCGTTGCCTCTTACCGGGGATATGGCGACAACCGGGGCACGCCGAGCGAACACGGTCTTTATGATGACGGCAGAGCGTTCGTTCGCTTGGCTCGCCATTTGCAGCCACATGGACGACTGTTTTTGTTTGGCGACGCACTGGGGGCGGCTGTGGCCCTTCATGCCGCGGTGGGTGAGCCCGTAGATGCCGTGGTCACCCTCGGCGCTTTCGACCGCTTCAGCAGCCTTGCTCCCGCGGCGCAGCGACCCTTCTATAAGGATAGCTTCGACAACCTTTCTGCGATCCGGCAGCTGCGTATGCCGATCCTGATCATGCATGGGCAGAAGGACGAAGTTGTACCGTTTGCCGCTGCTGAAAAACTGCGAGCGGCCGCCGGGGGCAGGGCCGTCATAGTGCCGATCGCGGGCGAGGCTTACCATGCGTTCGAACTGAGCCATATCGCGCCAGTGGTGTGGCAGGCGCTTGATGAGCTCACGAAGACCACGCCTGAGAATTGAAATTATCGAGCTTTCGAGCTTACAGCCTGTGACGAGCCACCCCTGCTGTATTGGTAGCCGATCATGCCGGAGAGGCCACAATCCTTGCATGACCGCAGGAAGGTAGCGGCTCTACCTACCTGCCTAGCGAATGTCACGCTGTCGACGTCTGCCGCCCGGCGGCTCATTGCGATCGCATCGCTAATCGCGAACGGCACGACGTGGTGGACAGCTGTCCGTCCGCTTTCCTACTTCGCGGCCCTATGTTCTACCTGCCCGAGGAAATCGAAACGGTAGCGCTTGAGGGCGCGCGCCATACATTCCGAGCTTTGGCGAGTGTCCTCGTCCGCATTGGCTTCAGCAGCGGGAAGAAGGTAATCACCGTAAGGCAACTCGTTTCGAATGGAATGATGAAGCCCCAGCGACTCAACGTGACACGTGGCCGCTGCGCGACTCAATGCACGATCTGTCAGCAACGGCCTATGGTGCGGATCAGTGGTGCAGCCTGCGGCCAAGGCGATAGTAGCCGCCGAAATTGCGAACGTACGTTTACTCATCGAACTGTTCCTTGGGCTTGTCTGCCAAGCTGCATGACCGCCTGCTCGCACGCAAGCGCGGTGGTTGTCGGAACGACTGATAGTGGGCGTTTGCGGCCTGGCGGCTTTTGGCGGCGGCTTCGTCGATCGCGAACGTCGCAACGTGGTGGGGAGCGGAACGACCGCTTTGAAGCAGCGAGGGTTGGTAAGCGGAAATACCACTTATGGGGAGATCACGCGCATGACGGACGCTGCTCCAACGCCTACGTGCCAGATTGTGGTGGCTCATCCTCTTCTCGATTCTCGGCAAACCGACCACGTTCTAAGAGGACCTCAAGTGCGCGTTGCGCAATAGGTTGGATGCGCTTTGGCCACCCAGTTTCGATGAATTGATCCGGGATCATGTTCTGCGGTGTGGCGTCACATGCATCGTCCAAGATCGCGCTAACTTCCAATAGGTGCTGCTTTTCTCGAGGCGTGATTGCGCTGTTGGGCCGCATGTTACCATCTTGGCGATGGGGAATTTGGTCGTAGAACATCTCAAAATATTCGTCTGGCCACTCTCGCCTTACGCCGTTATCGCCATCTGCGAGCGTAGAGACGGCTTCCATGATCCGGTTGCGGAGCCGCTGATCGATCACGCGGTCAGTTGGTTTCTCATCCATCGCTGCCCTTGAACACCGACGCTCAAATGTCCGCAATCGGGAAACGATGGAGACGGCGGGAATGTCCGGGTCTGGGCGTTTGCCGCCGAACGGCTTCTAGCTCCCGCTCTGCCGATCGAGAACGGCGCGTCGTGGTGGTGAACTGTCCGACCGCTTTTCGGACCTTGGCGTTCGAGTTGCCCGTGTCAGTCGGCTGACCTTGATGGCTAGCTGTCGTTATCTCAACGGCGAATAATTGCGTTGATCGCGGCACGGCTGCCGAAGCCAACGAGAGCGGCAATCCCAAGTGCGGCTCCGATCAGCGGCCAATCAAAACCATGATGGCAGGGGTCACCGGGAACGCAGTCACCAAGCGCGCTCAAGAGGATCACAAAGCCGACCAACGGCAAACCGACTAGCGCGGCCAAACCGCAACCCCACTTGCCTCCCACCGTGCCACTGGATCGATATCCATCCTCCATCAGCGTTAGCTTAACCCAAACGAGTTCATGCGCAATTCGGGCAGTAGCGGGCGCACCGGCGATCCCATAGTTCACAAACCTAAGGCCAAATCGCGCGGCCCTTGCCGTACCCGGGATGGCGCTGCTGAAACTCATCCATGAACATGAGGCGTGCTTCGTTCAATCGCGCGCACGCATCGGGCGAATACCCGTAGTCACCGGTATCCGCGAGTAGGTCGTACAGCCGGAGCATGATCTGCTGATACCGTTCTGCGGGGTCCAAAATGTGCCCCATCTCATCGGTTTCGCGTCCAAAATCATCGTAGGTCGCTGCCATATCTAACTCCGTAAGCCGAACGTCACGGCGAATGATGTCTCCGATCATCGAAGGCCGTCAACGGCAGCTATCAGGTGGCCTCCGTGCGCAAGACGAATGACCGGCATTGGGCGCTGGCAGCCCGGCGGCTTCTGCCTTCCGCTCTGCCGATCGGGAGCACCGCGACATGGTGGATTGCGGACATCGATATGCGCGGGCTAAGCAGTGCATGGTGTTGGACGTAGCGTAACAATGTGCTGGCCTGAGGAGGAGGCAGGATCTCGATGCGAACGGTTGATGCTGTCGATGGAGAGATCCGGTTTACCGCAACATGGGGCGGCGTAGACCGTTACGTGTTCATCCCTGATCCGTACGTCTCCAAGGACGCAGGTCGCGCTGTAAGTCGGGACGAGGCAATTGCGTACGTTCGAGAGCATTTGGAACGATATCGTTCCGAGGCACAAGCGCAACATGGCGATCATAACCCGGATAAGATCGTGATCTTGTCCCGGACTTCCGCTGTATCAGAACAATCCAGCTAGGCGCGGCTCTGTCCGCTTTTGGGCGATTGTGTTGAAAAAGACGGGCTTGCAGTTGTGTTGGTGGTCTGATTCACTTGCCGCGAGGTGAGCGGAGACGGGCCGATGATGGGCGAGCGGACGGTAGCGCAGGAGGCGCTCTTCTACAGCTTCAGCCTGGAGCGGCACGTGCCGGCGGATCACTTGCTGCGCTCAATCGACCGGTTCGTGGACCTGTCAGGCATCCGCGAGGAGCTGAAGCCCTTCTACAGTGACACGGGTCGCCCCTCGATCGATCCGGAGTTGATGATCCGGATGCTCATCATCGGCTATTGCATGGGTATCCGGTCCGAACGACGGCTGTGCGACGAGGTGCATCTGAACCTGGCCTATCGCTGGTTCTGCCGGCTGGGGCTGGACGGCGACGTGCCGGACCATTCGACCTTCTCGAAGAACCGCCACGGGCGCTTCCGCGACAGCGATCTGTTGCGCCGTTTGTTCGAGACGACGGTCGCGCGCTGCATGGCCGAGGGGCTGGTGGGCGGCGAAGGGTTCGCGGTCGACGCGAGCCTGATCCGCGCCGATGCCAATCGTCAGACCGGCGGTCCGGGCAGCGAGGGCTTGCCGCCGGACGCCGACAGCCGTGCGGTGCGCGAGTATCTGGCCGTTCTCGACGATGCCGCATTCGGCGCAGCGACACCGGTGGTGCCGAAGTATCTGGCACCGGTCGATCCGGCATCGCGCTGGACCAGCGCGCATCGCGGGCCGGCCTTCTATGCGTATTCGACCAACTACCTCATCGACCTCGACCACGCCGTCATCATGGACGTGGAAGCGAGCACCGCCGTGCGCCAGGCCGAGGTGACCGCGTGCAAGCGCATGATCGCGCGGGTGCAGGACCGCTTCGGCGTCTGGCCCGAGCGGCTGGCCGCCGACACCGCTTACGGCTCGGCGGAGATGCTCGCCTGGCTGGTCCACGAGCGCGACATCCAGCCGCACATCCCGGTGTTCGACAAGTCCGCCCGCCGCGACGGCACGTTCGAGCGCGATGCCTTCACCTACGACCGTGACGACGACAGCTACGTCTGCCCCGGTGGCAAGCGCCTGCGCCCGAGGAACCGCAACTTCGCAACCGCCCGGGGCGATGTCGGCCAGGACGGCTTCATCCGCTATCGCGCCCGACAGCAGGACTGCGGCGGCTGCGCCCTGCGGGAACGCTGCACGCCCAACATGCCGGCGCGCAAGGTCACCCGCTCGATCCACGAAGGGGCTCGCGACCTTGCCCGCGATATCGCCACCACCGACGCCTACGTCACTTCGCGGCGCCAGAGAAAGAAGGTCGAGATGCTGTTCGCGCACCTCAAACGCATCCTGAAGCTCGACCGATTGCGCCTGCGCGGTCCAAACGGTGCCAGGGACGAGTTCCATATGGCAGCCACCGCCCAGAACCTCCGCAAGATGGCCAAGCTCATCCCGATGCCGACGCAGCCGCTACCGGCCTGAGCCGGTCAGCCCTGTTCAGCACAAACCCTCTGCCGCTTGCACCAAGCCAACACCCGACTTCTTCAACACAATCGGGCGATTGCCGCCTGTCCGCTTTACCGCCTGATAGCTGCCCAGCCGGTTTGGGGCGGCGTCTCCTCCGCTATCGACAACGAACGGCCCAACGTGGTGGACAGCGGAACGGCGGCTTTGAGGATGGCAGGATTGCAGAACGGACCGACGGGTATCAGCGATTCCCGCTAGGCCTATTTCGGGGCGCTATTTTGATCGGCAGCATCTATAACGGCATCAACAGCACCGATCACAGCGTCTGGGTTGCTAAGTTGGATGAAATGCCCTGCCCCGGGGACTTCCCACTGAGTGCCCGCCCGCGAAACATGCATCAAATCGCGATGTGCGGTCAGCCATTCTCGTTGCAACGGCGATACGACATTTGCGGGTTGTTGATGATCGCTATTATTGCCACTCGGAACAAACGCAGATAGGATAATTAGTGGGATATCATTATAGTTTCTTCTCGGCTTTTCGACGGCGCGGGCATTTGACGGAAATTCCGAAAAAAGGGAAGCGGTCGTGTCAAATCTCGCTGGATTTAAGTCTCGTTTTGCCAATTCATCTTTGAGTCGTTTGGAATAGCGCGGGGAGTATTGCAGGCAGCCATCTGGGTCAGGAGAGGTAAGGGTCAGTTGACCGGTCCTTAGCGCAGTTGCACATTTACGCGATCCTTGAACGATCGCATCGTTTTGCTGCTCTAACTGCGCTTCATCGGAGGGAGCTGCTACTGCCAATCTCTGGAACTGATTAGGTATGCTGGGGTCCACTAGAACCATACCCGCAACGTCGGCAAGATGCCGATCGGCAAACATCAGCGACTCATAAGATCCCATTGAATGCCCGACCAAGATGTATGGGCCGACAACGTGTGCCGCATGCAGCGCATTTTCTAAATCGTCCGTCGTGGCAGATGTCGTTTGAGCGATTTTGCTTGCGTCGCTAAACCCGAACCCAGCCCTATCCCATGCACATACCTTATTTCGCTGCGCTAGGGCTGGTTGCACCTTACCCCAAACTTCCGACCAATTGCCTATGCCTGCCGTCAATATAACTGTCGGTGAACCCGATCCCCGGCAAACTAAGTGAACTCGTCGTTTATCGCTCAAAACTATTGCGTCTTTAGGATCATCGTACTCGATAGCTGTTGTTGGTCGCTCGTGCTGATCCCTGTCCCGAGATTGTGGTAGGTTCGCTGTTGCCGGAATTGCCGTTGACCAAGCTAATAGAGGAATTACCCACCCGCGCATCGACCCTCTCCTAAACGCTGTCCAGCGACGGCTTTAGGGAAAGCGCGCTCCAACCCTCTACGTCAATATCTGGGCGTTTGCAGCCCGTCCGCTTTGTCGATCCCGATCGACGCGACGTTATAGGAAGCAGACATAGCTTAACCGTCAGGTATGACGGCGATTTCGCCCCCACCCATCGCGATCATGCTCCACCGCTCGCCATTGGCGTAATAATAGGCGTACCACCCTTCATAACCACATGAATGGTTGAAGACATCGATGCGCGTATCATAACTGAATATGATGCGCAGATCCCCTGTCTGCCGGTCTAGCTGAACATTTTCGACAATTCTATTGCGTAGTAGATTTGCTGAGCGCTCCACTCCATCGACCGGCGAAGGAAGCCCAAACAGTTGCCCGTCGTCATTATCACCAAATGCAACACGACCATCCGCAGCTATACGCCATGGAACGCAGAACAGTATTGTATTTTGATCGCCAAAGTCTGCACGCCAGAATGGCGGCTCACGTTCAATCGAGCAAGCCCGTCCGACAAACGCTCGTTCAAATTCGCCTTCAAAGTCCCGTTCCATAAACCATGAATGCCATGCGCGGAGAATGTCGGCAATTGGGAGTCTGCCGTCCGGCAAATCCTGGTGGCCGCTTCGCTGGCCCCGAATGACGCGATGTGGTGGATAGTTGCCGTGCGCTATCAAAGCCGAACTTTCAGCGCTTCCTCAATCTGACGGTAGCCTTCGGGGCTTCGTGCCCGCGCTTGGCCAATTTCGCCAGCATGACGAAGCGCGAACGCCTCCACCTCTTGGAGAGTATCGGGGTAAGGCTCCCCAACACTCCAGAACAAGAAGCCATGGCGCACCAGAGCCTCCACCTTCCTCCACTGCTTTTCATCGGATCGCTTTGGCGGCTTGAACTTGCGAGTTAGCCCGATGCTTGGGCCTCCGCATTCAGGACAGGGCAGGACGGCTTCCGCCCGCGTAGCACGTTTGAAGCTCTTACGGCACCGGAAGCACGCATATGGGTGAAGGTAGGCCGACTGAACTGTTCCGCCCTTCTGCGCCGGGGGAGTGGGAGCTACCTGCGTCATAAGTCCAGTTTACCCCGCTCAGGATCGTCCGCAACTGGGCGCTTGCAGCCCGGCGGCTTCTGGCTTCCGCTTCGCTGATCGCGAATGTCGCGACGTGGTGGAAAGCGGAAAGGCGGCTTTCGAGGAGCGACTGGTCGCTGCCCGCTCGGGTGCGCTGACTTGTCCCGGTTCCAACGCGCTGTCATGCTACTCTTATGAACCGGTTCAGCGATGGAACAACACGTATCGGCTGGTTCGCGCCGTTGGCGGCACGTCTAGTCACAGGCTTGGTCTGTGGGGTCGCGATCTTACCGGGCGCGCTCCTATCCATACCGTTCAAGGACCAGCCGTGGGTTTGGCTTGGTGCGATCAGCGGATGTCTCGGCGCTGTTGCCGTCACCGTTTCCAAGATGAAACCTAAACTAGAGGCGCGACCTTTCGCGCGTATGGTTGCCGGACAGACTACTTTTACAGCAGGACTAGCAGGGGCAGTTTGCTTCTTCGCTTTTGTTGCGATGGTAGCAGTAGGCGTCGGCTCTCATTTCATTCGCAATCAGTGACCTTGAATGTCTGCTTTTGGGCGTTTTCAGACCGGCAGCTTTTCCTGCCTTTGTTTCTGACTTATCGGTGCCTCACAACCGACCGGATCGTGACACTCACGTCGCAATCGACGCAGAAGCTGCCGTCTAAAACGGCGCGAAGCCCAGCTTAGAGAGGCCCCGTCTCATGCAGCCCACGGGTCGCGAACGACATCCGCGCCGCCGCCGGTGGTGCAGACGAACGATACCCGCACCTGTATTGCAGCGGTTACCGCGACAACGCCGGATCTTCGCTAATCATTGACATCGTGCGTACCGTCGGCGGCGAGGCGAAGTGCCAAGGCGATAACTTGGTCGCGCCAAGCGATCGGAGCTGACAATGACTCGCCGATTGCGGATGCACCGTAGATCGCACCGGCAAGCTGCCCGGCGGTTGCAGCGATGGAGTCGGCGTCGCCGCCAAGATTGGCGGCCCGGAGTACAGCATCCTCGAATGTCCGCGTCGTAGCTACGCTCCAGATGGCCGCTAGGAGCGTTGCGACGACCCAACCTGACGGATCGATTTGGCTGCGCTCGCGGCCACGCCAGGAACCGGCGAGAACGCGGCTGACGTTCTTTGTGCCGTCCCACGCGCGCGGTTCTAGAACGCCACGGCCGCCGCCGTTTAAAGCTTCAACGAGCAAGGTGCCGAAGGCGCGGCAGGCGTCGATGACTTCGGGCGCGCCATGGGTGCAGCGGCTTTGGCAGTCGGCGGCTACGAGCATCTCGGGTAAATCGTGCTGGAACCGGATCGCGATGGGCGCCATACGAACAAGTGAACCGTTACCGGCGGACATGATGTCAGTACGTCCTGCACGGACTTTGCGTGTTTGACTAAAGTTCGTGATGGCGGCGCGGGTAAGTAAGCCGACGTCGTCGCACTTACCCGTGCAGCTGTAATCGCCATAGTAAAGCCAGCGCCGTAGCCGGTCGAGGAAGTCCTCTTCGTGCAGGCCGCCGCAGTCTGCTAGGCTCATTGCCAAGGCGATGGACATAGCGGTGTCGTCTGTCCATTCGCCTGGCTTGCGCTTGAGCCAGCCGCCCCCGACGATGCGCGTGAGGGGTGTGACCCGCCAGCCTTCGACGAACTCGTTTGTTACGCCGAGCGCGTCGCCGATTGCCCCGCCGAGGAGGCAACCGACGGCACGATCTTCGATCGACCCAGGAATGATAGAGGCAGGGCTCATGCGGCACGCTCAAGGCGGCGAACGGCCGGACCGACCGGGGCAATGGGGGCCCACTTCGTCTGCTGCGCCGTCAAGGCAGCTGAAACGATGCGATGCAACTTGTCCCATGCCAGATAGCGGTCGTGTAGAGCCCAGGCATAATCGGCTTCGCCTTGCCAGGTGAATGCTTCGATCATCTGTTCCAGCTCGATGCTCAGGAAAGGGACTGACCCTCCACATGCATCCTTAAGCTGAGCGGCATACTGCCCGCTCGCGCGCTGGACGAGATGATTGTGCGCCGGCGCAACGAGCAAAAAATGCGCCGAGGCGAAATCGCGACGAGCGACCGCGGCATGAGCGAGAAGGTGTTCACGAAATAGCTGCTGGAGCGGGTTGACCCGAAGAAAGCCGTGGTCGGGATTCTTGAAGAGGCCTGACGACCGGGCGAGTTCGATCAGCAGCGTGGCGTCAGCTATCGGGGCGTTGTCGGTCATGGCTTCGCTGTATTTCACCTCAATCGCAACAAGACCTCGTCGGCCGTCCGGTCGATCGTATATGACAGCGACATCGAATGCTGTCCGATCGGCGGTAAGATCGGCGTCGAGCCGTCCGGGCGAATATTCCAGGATGACATCGGCGATGCGGACGAGCGGCAGATCAGGAATTAGGCTACGCAGCAGCCGCGCCGCCAGCTGCCGGTCTAGGGCAAGTGGAGCGAAGAGATTGACCGCGAGCGACATCGAGGTGAGCAGGTTCCCAAACAGTCGCCGTTCGTCGATCAGCGCGCCGTTTTGACGATAGGCGAGCTGGTGCCGCGCCCAAGCGGCAATCGCGGGGGTAAGGAAATTACGGCCAGCGGCGGCGGCAGCGATGCTGAGTCGCGATCCCAGCCGACGCGATGAGCCATCGCGTCGCACCACTGAACCCAGGGGCAATCTTTGTGCTTCCCGCCATAACGCCTGCAGCAGACGAGCGGCGGCGCGGAAGCGAGTGTCGTTCGGCTCGTGGACGCGGTGCTGTTTTAGTGCCGCGGCCGGAATGAGCGGCAAGGTGTTTTGAGCGGTAGGCGAATGCATAAGTTGCTCCTGTTGACAGGATTAACTCACTTATCGCGCTGCTATGTTGCTAGCTGCCACAAATCATTGTTGCGGGGGCTTGTATAATATAGGCGGCGGCGTTGCGCCTAGCCAAATCCCAATATGACGGGTTTTCTGAAACCGCGAGATAGCGGTCTTGTAGAAACTGGTCGCCGTAAAGCTGGTAACCATCAACGCTAAACGAATGGTCTAAGTACAACGATAACACCTCTGTTACTGACATAGCAAAGGCACTACGCCATGTAGTCAGGCGAGGAATGCCGATCTCGCCTTCGTATTTGATATTGATAGCCGCGAAGCGATAAAGAGGAATAAGGCCGCCAACGCTCTCGTCATGCAGCAAGGTGGCCCAAGGGCTGAGTCCCTTCATCATATAGCGAAAGCGTCCCCACTGAACGAGGTGCCCCCGCTCTTCGAGCGCAAGTCGGAACGTTTTGATAGCATCGCTGTAGACTGGGCGATGCCTAGCAATATCCCAAAGCCAATTGAAGCAACCTTTTCGGAATTCTAGCTGGCTGCCCGGCACGTTTGATATAATGAAGTGACTATGCAATCCAAAGCGAGCGCCGACCTCCAAGACTGCGATCATTGCAAACGGTGTGCGATGCTGACTAAACCAGCTTTCGATATGACCAATTAATAAGGACTGAGCACGCGCCACGGCAGCTTCGCCAACGATACCGATGGTCGACCACGTAACATCTAGGCATTGATCCAAGATTAGACCATGCGTGTTCGCTGTGGCGACGAACTCGTAAGCTTTTACAAATTCAATGTAGGTAATGCCGTAAGCAAGATGCTTGCCAGCCGCGACAGCGCGAGCTTCGCGTTCCGCATGCTCATACCAACTCGCGATCCAGATCGGATCAGGCGTAAGGCGGATCCTATTCGGCGTCGTTCGCGCTGCTATATGCTTGAACTCGGAGGGCCTGGTCGCGTCAGTAAGCGCATGGCCGACCGATGAAGCGAGCGCTGCCACCTACTTCTCGGGCGGATAGAGGCAGGTGTAACTGGCGATGAGATAGCCTTGACCACGGGGTACGTGACCGGTGTCCAGCTTGCCGTCGACCACATGAGTCACGGCACCGAGCGCGCGCCTGATTTCGCTACCAATCGCGCGGTGAACCGTGGTGCGACGGCCATGAATCACCGCGGCGGCGTGGCGCTCAGGAATCTCCAGACGGATGCGCTCGAATATGGTCAGCGTGATGTCCGGCTGCCATTGGCCCGTGACGCGGTATTCGGAGGCGATCCGGTGAACCCACTGCATGAGATAGCGCTCAGCGTCCGCTTGGGCGGCGGTTGCCGCTGGCTTACTCGAAAGAAGGCCTTCGAGAAGCTGCTTAGCGTAGCTGGTCGGCGTGAGCCCCGCGGCAGCAGCGCAGACTTGCAGCTGGGTCATACCCTCCGCTGAGAGATTGACCATGAGAGGATGTTTCGCGGGCATACCGGCACCTTATATCACAACGATAAGGAATATTCCTTATAGCGCTTTGATGTCAAGACGGCTATGAGCGCGGCTTGAGCGGTGTTCGTTGGCAGGTTGCCGAAGCGCGGCTCACATGGGCGTCTGATAGCGTTCGAAGATCGGCATCGATCGCGGGCGATGCGTGCAAACGCTCGTATCCGATGGCGAAGCGGAAGGCGCGATGATCCGCCCCAAGAAGCCGTGCACGGTGCCCGGCTTTTTTTGGGAGTAGTAACATGCGCAACTTACCCGCGAAGAAAGTATCTCAGCTGCTAGACGCAACGGCGTTCTTGAACGCTAATTTCGGGCTGACATTCAATGCCGTTCTGACGCTGAATTTCGATCAGCTTGGCCTGCAAAAGCCGCGTGAAAAGTCCGAAGCGTTGACGAAGCTGAACGTCAGTATCGGTCGGCGGCTGAAGCGCTATGCAGACCGCCATGGCATCGTCGAAGGTACCGATCATTATTTTGTTTATGCCCACGAGAGTACTCGAGACTTAGGCCATCACGTGCACGAACTTATCGTCGCGCCCGATGGTCTCCGTGCAGAACTGGCCGTCTGGATCACGAAGTGGCAGCGGCGCGCATATCCGGGCACTAATCCCGCGGCGACACATTTCTCGATGAACCCCCGTCCGCGTGCGGCGGCGGATCGTGTGGCCGAACAGGCGCGAATGGTCTCATACATCATCAAGACCGTCGCCGCTTGCGGGACGATTGATAAGCAAGGAGCATCGCGCCAGTTGCACGACGTGCTCGGCCTCCCGCATGACCGCTGCTCACACTCGTTTTTTACGAACCGTCCGGTCGGCTGGTCAGATAACCTGAGTGGGGCCGCGCAAGAGGCCGCGGGCTTCAAGCAACCCAGCTATTTCGAGGACACGCTCAGCCCAGCCCACCTTGAGGCATATAGCTGGCGCAAGCGCGGCGACGAACTGCATGCCCAACTTTTGAGCGTTCCAGAATAGCATAAACGTCAATTGACGTATTTCGGTGGATCGTTTGATCTCAGGTCAACCTAACCCGTTGAGAATCTTGGCCTAATTTCCGTGAGGAGATTTACACGGCTATTTCCGCAAGCGGCCTCTGCGGAGCGGCCGGGTTTGGGCCTGGTGTCGTTAAGGGATGAAGCAGCAGTCGTCGTTGGGATCGAAGGTGCAGTGGCCTGGTGCACAGAGGTCTTGAAGGGATGAACGAACGACCCAAAAATCGCCGCCGCCGATGTAGGCGTGGACCTCCGGGATGGCGCCCGAACGAATAGCGCGTTCGATGGCAGCGGCGTGGTGACTGCCCAGTTTGGACAACGGGTAGTCAAACGGCGGGGGCGGGACGAAGGGTGGGGTCTGTTGGCTGAGGGCATCGGCGAAGGCATGCTTAATCAATGGATTTCTCCGGAGCGGAAGGGGGAGGTAGAGTTAAAGTTCAAGTCACAAGTCCAAGTTGCTATAATAAATAGACATTCTAGTACTGTTTCTGCATTGCATAAAGCGTCAAGTGGCACAGCGTTCACGGCGCGGGTGGAAGTCGCTTGCCGGTCGCGGTCTCGAGATAGCGCTTCAACGCCGAAAGGCCTTGGCCTGGCTCTTTCGGTCGTCGATCAAGATTGAAAGAACCGGTGTTCGGATAATAAGACAAATTACCGATTTTGATCTGGTGCGGTGCCGCTACTTTGAAGGGTATGGATGCGGCTGTTAGCCACGAGACCGCGATGTCCATTGCGGCGATTGCAACGCCACCGGCTTCTAGGTCGAAGGGAAGATCAACGGTTGGAGCTGATTTGTGGGACTTTGGCGAACGGCTAGCAGTCGCCAGTTTGATCACGTTGTTCTTGCTCATGGCTATGGCCTTAACCTTCAGCCAAAGGGCACGCGTGACGTGCAAGCCAAGCTTGGGCATCGGTAACACGGATGTACCGGCGACGACCGACCATAAAGCTGAGTAAGCGGCCGGAGCCAATTTCTTCGTAGGTACGCGTGCGACCGATCCGGGACCATGAAACGAAATCGGAGATAGTAAAAACGGCGGGAACGACATTTGCCGACATAGCCTGCTCCTATTGAGAGCGGCAATATATTTCAGTGTCAGCTTGCACGGCATCGACCGTTGTGCCTCTTCTCGAAGCTCTCGGATTACTTGCTCAATGACCCACATCCGGACGCTTAGTCAGGCTCGGGGGCTCTCCTAGACCGGACGCTCCTTCATCTTCAACGGCAACTGTCCTCGGTCTGGCAGCGGCGAGATTGAGGAGGTGGCGGTCCGCCTTAGCTAACGTCACGCAGTCCTTGATCCAACTTGATCGGAGGGACCAGCAGCGTCGCCAGCGCAGTCAGGAGCGCGATCACCATCACGCCCCAGAACGTCACGTGAAGCGAGTGGTTGAGCGCCGCGCGGGCGGTGCTTCCGCCAACGGCCGCGGCGCCGTGATCCAGCAGGTGTCGGATCTGCTCGGTCGAAATAGTACCGCTGCGAGCGAGACTGACGTTCAGCGCCGCGCCGAGTACGGTGGCGCCCAGCGTGCTCCCAAGATTGCGGGCGAACAGGTTTGACGCAGTCGCAGAGCCGCGCTCGGTCCAACCGACGCTGTCCTGGATGATGACGATAGCAGCGGTACTGAGGAACCCCATGCCGAACCCCATCACGAGCGACCCAACGCCCGCGACCCACGGCGACATGGCTGGCGCAAGAACTACGAACGCCACGGCGCCGACCGGCAGAAGCGCGCCACCGAACACCAGCGTAGGCCGCAGCCCAAACCGCGCGAAGTTGCGCGCGGCCAACGTCGCCCCAATCGGCCAGCCAAGCACCATCGCGGTTAGCGTGAACCCTGCCACCAGGGCTGAGTAGCCGAGCACCGCCTGCACGTACATCGGCAGGAACGTCGTCAGCCCGATCACCGCCATGCCGCTCAACAGCGTAGCGGCGTTGGTGGTCGCGATCGGGCGACGTGACCACAGGCCGAATGCCATCATCGGATCACGCGCGCGGCGCTCCTGCCCGACGAACAGGACGCCGGCCACCAGACAAATTGCTGCCGCCACCAACGATGTCCGCGATCCCGCGTCGCCCGCTTCGGTCAGCGCGAGCATTAGCGCGGCGATCGTGACGGTGAATAACACGGCCCCCGCCACATCGACGTCACGCTTCTCGCGCGACACGGTCTCCTTCAGGAAGAAGTGGAACCCTGCTGCGGCGGTCAATCCCACGGGCACGTTGATCCAGAAGATCCAGGCCCAGCTCAAATGCTGAATGATGAGTCCGCCCGCAAGCGGCCCGATCACCGACGAAACACCCCATACGCTGGCGAGATAGCCCTGGACGCGGCCACGCTCGTGAGCGGCATATTGGTCGCCGATAACGGTGATCGACACTGGCTGGATCGCGCCCGCGCCAACCCCCTGCACCAGCCGGAACGCGATTAGCGACGGCATCGACCAAGCGCCGCCGCACAGCAGCGAGCCGACGAGGAAGATGGCGATGCCAACGAGCAGCACCGACTTGCGCCCGTAGAGGTCGGCAAGCTTGCCGAACACCACCGTGGTCGCGGTTTGCGCGAGCAGGAATGATGAGAACACCCACGCATAGAGTTCGAGCCGTCCGAGATGGCCGACGATCTGCGGCATGGCGGTGGACACGATCGTTGCCTCGATCGCGATCATGAATGAGGCGGCCATGACGGAGGCGAGCACGAGCGGCCGCGCATGCGATTGAGAGATGTGCATGCGGGTGCGCTTAAGCGACCGGGTCAAATACGGATACCTGCTTCAGGCCAGTGGGGATCGCACAGGCTCCCCAACCGCATCAGCTGGGACTCAAGCGTGCTCTGTGGAGCGGGAACTCGTCTTGCGGCTCGGCCGTGGAAAGGACCCAATTTCGGACGTTCAGCGGCATCGCGCCTCTTCCGGAAAGCGGTCGCTCATTCATCGCGTGTAGCGACCCAGGTCGCCGAGCACATCGATACCTAGGCAGCACGCTGCGTGCGAACGGGATACTCGTTTGACCAAAGAGTGGGCGGCGGCACTCCGGTCGCCGGGATCGCCAAGGCGCTGACCGCTCGCGACCCGCTGCTACGCGAACCTGCTCAACCTCGTCTGCCGCTTCATGTCCGACGTGGTGTTCCGGCTGGTATGCAGCGACAGTCCTCATGACGTCCGCGCTTGCAGCATCATGGTAGTGGTGAGTACAGCCCGTCGGACCTAGCCACGGTGCGGCGCGTTAGATCAGGGTCCGGTATCGACGCTGGTGCGCGGCTGCGTCGATCTTGAGTTGCGCAAGGCAGGCCTCCACACCGTCCGACAAAACGTTGCCGACGCTCTCGTATTCCTCGCCCGCGAAGTCCGTGGTCGTGGTGTAAGCGTCCCCGTTCGGCTTGATCAGGAAGTAGACTCCTCCCTTCTCGGCGTTGCCGTAAGATTCCAGGGGAACTGAGGGGAGATGCAGCCGCACGTCCGCGACAACCTGTCGGAAAGCCAGCTCCGAAAGCTCGTAGCTCCCCCTGTTGCGATAGCCCTCGCCGATAGCGCTGAACTGGACGACCGACCACTTCCGCAGCGACCCGCGTCCGATTAGGAGGCGGCCGACATCGCAGAATACATCCGCGTTGCGTGCCGAGCAGACCGTCCGAACCACGTAGGGTTTCCCCGCCGCATCGCACATATCCATCGCTTCGACGACCCGCCGGAAGTTGTCCCGCGTACCCCTCAGAGTGTCATGCGCCGCCGCGTAGCCAGCATCCAGCGAGAAGCCGAACAGGTCGACCTGACTAAGAACGGGCGCGAACACGCGGGTGAACAGATGGGCGTTGGTCTGTACCTCAACCTTCATGCCAAGCCGCCTCGCAAGCCCGACGAGTTCCGCGATGTCCGGCCGCAGCGAGGGATCGCCACCCGCGAACACGATTTGCTCGATCCCGGCGGCAGCGAGGCTAGAGATCATCATCTCCGCCTCGGTGGCGGCGAGCGGCGGCTTGGTCGTGCGATAGCAGAACCCGCAGTGCAGATTGCACGCGTCCCACGCCTCCCAGTGGGCCTTGAGGATCGGCGGCGGCGTGGTCACCGGGCGCTACCCGTGATGTCGCGAAGCTCCACGTACCGACGACGGATCGTTGCGATGCCGGTGACCAGCAGCGTGGCCGCCACGGAGGCAAGCACGTTAAAGGCAGTCGGCTGCAGGCGCGGTCCCAACACCCATCCAAGACCGCGCGCCGGGTCCACGATCAGCGCTAGCAGGACGAGGAGCGCGAAGCCCAGAATCATCTGCCAACCGGACCCTAGCCGCGAGAGGGCGATGCCGAGCGGTCCGGGGCGGCGTGCGTGTCTCCAAGCGACGTCGAACCTTGCAGTGAAGTCGCGGATCACGTTCGCCCTCGTACCCGAGGACGACGCGAGCTGGAGGACCTGCCCCTCCTTGCTACGGACGCTGAACGGATCGTAGACGACGAGGCGTAGCAGCTCGCCGTCGATCTGGACCGACGTCGCGTAGAGCATGTCCTGGACGCGGTCGCTCAGCCGATATTCGATCCCCCTGTTCCGCCGGGACAGACGATGCCAGGCCTCGATGCGCTTCTCCCCCTCCGCGACCGCTGCCGCGCCGCGCAGCCGCTCGATGACCTTCGGCCCGGCACCGAGTATCCGGACCCGCACCCCCTCCCGCGCACGTTCCTCCAGCACCTTTACCGACTGCAGGGTTTCGGGATCGGTATTCACGACCGCCATGACGATGTCGTTACGGGCGGTGCGTAGGGCTTCGACGTACGTCTCGTAGGCCCGGGCGTCGGCTAGCGGACCGACCATCTCCACATACGCATCGCGGCGCTCGCGCAGCCCAAGCAGTTCGCCCGCCAATCCCGGCCTCGTCGCTAGGGTGGCGAGCCTCTCGCAGATGTTTGCGGCGGGCACGACAAGCTCGTGGCCGAGCGTCGTCCGGCTGTCGCTGAGTAGCCCTTCTCGTAGCAGCGCGCGGAGCGCGGTGCCGACGACCGCGGCGTCATGCAGCCCGGGATACTGCTGTAGCGTCGATACGATGTCGTCGAACGGCCGCGCGTAGCCGCGCGTTGCCAGCAAGGTGCCAGCGCGCGCCTGGGCCGCGTCTACGCCCTTTCGGACGAGTTCGGCGACGACGCCCTCCTCGGCAGTTGAAATACGCTCGGTCATGTCGCACCCGGAATAGGACGCGCGGCGGCATGGCGCAAAGCCCAATCACCGGCCATCGCCTTCGCGGCGACCCAAAAACGGCCGTACGGGGCGCCCATTTGGCGCTCAGATTCTGGTCGTTCGTTCAGACCACCCTCTCGGTCAGTATGAATGGATCAGGTCGTTAAAATGCGGTGGACTGCAGATTAGCCACGCCGCTAGATCTCGAGACTTACTAGCGACATCAACGCGGTATTTTCCCCTTAACGACGGTAAGCAGGTCGCAGCCCTAAGCCACGGGTATCATACGGGGCGGCCTTGCGAAGGACTACACGCGGGGCGTATGGTTGACCCGTGTATGCTGCCCTGCCGTTGGACCGCCTAGCACATTTGCTGCTGTGGCCATTCGCCGTCGTTCTCGTGGCGCTTATCTGCGTATCGGGCATGCCGGACGATTTACACGGATGGTTCGAGCTGACCGAGAAGTCGCTGACCTATTGGGGGCTGGTGATGGCGGCGGCATTCGGCCCCTCGGCATGGTGGGCGCCCTGGCGTCTCGTCTGGCGGGTCTTGCCGGCGCTGGACGCCGTCTTCCCCGACCTCAATGGCACCTGGACTGGGACGACCAAGTCGAACTGGCCCGTCCACCACCTAATGCTCCAGGCGGCGGAAGGAGCGGTCGTACTCGACCGCGCCTCGCTGGCGGCGGTCCCGCTCGAGGAGGGGTCCATTAAGCTGACAATCAAGGCGTCGCTCTTTGCCCTGCGCATCGCCGGCGAACTCGGGCGGACCGGCGGCTCATCGCATTCGACCACGGTGCGCGTCTCGCGCGACGAGAATCGCGACGCCTGGCGGCTCGACTACGTGTATCGGCAGGACACGCCGCAGCCGGTCGACACCGACGAGGGATCCCATGTGGGGGCTGCCACCGTGCGTCTGGACGGATCGAGCAAGCCTCCTACACTGATCGGCGAATACTGGACTCGGCGGCGTTGGCGTTCAGGTCTCAACACCGCGGGTCTCATCGAGGTCACACGCTCGTCTCGGTGACAGCGAGGGCGCGTCGGTCAGCCGATGCGCGCGCTCGCCGTCGTGCAGCAGAAGCGTCAGGCCTCCGGGAAGCGGGGCCGTACCGATGATCGCGAACAGCAGACCGTTGTAGCCGTGGGTCGAAAACCCCACCCTGCTCGCCATCGTTCTGTGGTCGCGACCGGAAGGCGATGGGACCGGCTCGGGATGCGAATGCCACTCCCCGACGTAGTCGAGGCCTTTGTCGAACCGCTCGTCGATCAGCGACTGCTGGCGGGCGAGCGACATTCCAAAGGAGAAGCGGGACCGGCGATCGCCACTTCCCGGCCCGGTCGCCTCGACGACGCGGATCGCTCCGCCGGCGATCTCGGCGAACAGCAGTCCGCCCGCCTCGCGCTGCCACCAGCGCGTCTGACGATGGGCCGCCAGATGGTTCAGCACGCCGGAAGTCAGCTCTACCAACTGGCCCGATCGACCTATGGGGAACGCCAGCGTCAATCCGCACCGGCCGCGTCGCCGGGCGCGTCCGGCCAGGTCCGCTCCTCGACGTTGCCGCCGCCGGTCCTGCCGCCGGAAAGCGCAATCCAATCGTCGGTTAGGCGGCCGCCTGCGAGTTCGACCTGCCGAAGCGGGGCGGCCAGCATTCGGTGTGCGCCCGGCGCCGCCCGCTCGAGCAGCGCGTCGAGCGCGAGGCTGGCCACGAGGACCGCGACCGCCTCGATGTCCCCGGCACCGTAGGGCTGGAAGAAGGAGCCGCAAGCCGGCTCCCGCGCAAGCGTATCCCCGTCGAACGACGCCACGAGGAACGACGGCGTGCCGAAGCGGTCGAGACCGAACCCCAGCCGGCCCGATCCCGCACCGATCAGCACCGCGTGCCCGCCCACGCCGAACGCCTCCCCCCAGCCGTAGACCACCGGGATAGAGCGGCCGTCGGCTTCGCACCATGCGTCGAGACCGCCCTCCTGGCCCCAGCTGCCGATTGTGCTCACGAGGAGGTCGCACGTTTCGAGCGCCGCGGGATCGGCACCCGCCAAGGCCCGCCATCGCGAGGCAAAGGCCTCCACCGGCGTGTCCGGGAAGTCGCCGCGCAGCCGATGGGCGAGGCGCTCGGCCTTGTTCCCGCCAACTTCGCGCGCACCGAGCGCGTGCCGGCAAGTGTTCGCCCACGTCAGCGTCTCTGGATCGACGAGCCTCAGTCGACCCACCCCCGCCTGGGCGAGCAGGCGCGCCGTCGTTGATCCGAGCGATCCGCAGCCGACGATACCGACTGTAGCCGTCCTCAAGGCCGTGACGTCCGGATTGGCGTCGCGGCCATGGACCCACCACGCGTCGGCGCGCGAGACCGCGGAACGCTCGACCCTGCTCCGCTTCCAGTCCTGGACACCGGCTACGGGCGCCCTGCGGCCGCGACCGCGCCTGCCCTGGAACCCCGGCGGCGGCAGGGCCCGCGCGGTCGCCGCAGCGAGAACCGCGCCGCCGGTGACGTCCGCGCCAAAGATCGCGACGATTTCGCCGGGGCGGGCCATCAGACCTTGCAGCAAGTCGGGTGCGGCACCGCCCGCCGCAGCAGCGATCGCGAGCACGTCGTCAAGTGACCGCGGATAGTCGGGGGGCGCGAGCGGGGCGTCGAGCCAGAGGAGCGCCGCCTGACGGATCGTGACGTCCGCGACCACGGTCTTCCCGATGCGTCTCGCCAGCCACTGCCGCAGCGCCTGTGCGTCCTCGGCCACGACGACCATGCTGGTGCCCCGCCAGACGACGATCGGGCGGGACGGGCCGCAGGGATCGACGATGCTCGTGAAGACCGGCCCGTCGGCCGATGGGTTCCAGTAGGACAGGAACTCCGTCAGGAAGTCGTCCGCGTTCGCCCCGGACAATCCCGCTTCCAGCAGATCGGCCGCGTCCACGAGAAGGCCGCGGAGGACGTCGATCGGCATTGCCGGGTCGACCTCGCCCTCCCCGGGAACCAGGCAGAGTAGGCCGTCGCGCTCGACGTGCGGAATGCTCGGGAACGGCGGCGCGTCGAACCAGCGGATACGGGGTGACGTATGGGGGAAGTCGGCGTCGACTAGGACGTCGAGGGTCACCGGGTCGCGCAATGTCGCCATCGCTGGGAGGCGCCAAGCATCGGTGAAGTCCGATGTCTCGGCGCCGGCGGCGATCGGCGGCGCGATCGCCATGGCGCCGAGGCGCGAGACGAGCCAGTCGCCGATCTCTCCGACTGCCGCCGCCCGGTCGACGCCGAGCGGCTTCGGTTCAGCCATATCTCGTGTCGCCGCCCACCTTCACCGCCTCGCGCCGACCGCCGTCCTCGGCAATTTCCTTGAGCATCCCGGTCGATAGAACCGCCGGCGCCCCGCCGAGATCGACCACGTAGAGGTCCTCGTCCTGCGGCATATAGGGGCCGAGTTCGGTGCAGAGCCGGTCGCGGGCCACGCTCGGCGAGGTCCCTCCAAGCGCCGCGCGCACAGCACGCCCTAGAACGCGGGCGGCGTCGACGAATTCCCGGCGGGCATGGGCGGACCAGCCGTCGTCGAGCCACTGGTCGACGACGACGGGGTTCGCGAGCCGGCCTTCGAGCCGCCCCGGGAGATCCTCGGCGACCCGCAGCAGCGCGAGATCGTCCCTCGCGTCGTCGTCGCCGACGATCCCCGCGTCGAACGCCGCCACGACGCAGGACATCAGCGCGATCGAGCTCGGGCCACCGCAGTCCCAGCGATGGTCCCGCCAAGCCTTGAGGTAGCGGCAGACGCGGCGCAGCTGATAACCGTGACGGGCGATGGCCGCTCGGAACCAATCCTCGAGCTTGCGCGGATCGGATGGCTGCCATCCGGTCTCGCGGTGCGCTAGCATGATGCGGTCGGCAGGCAATTCGGGATAGACGTCGCGCTCGAACCGAGCCTGCTCGTCGAGCGCCATGCCCGAGTCGCGCGCCTCCAGCCCGGCGCCGCCGCGTCGGGCGTCGGCCTTCTCGACCAAGACCCTGAACTCCCCGTCGGGTATCGCGTAGAGGGCGAGGTCGACGTGCGCGTCGTCACCGAGCAGAACCCGCACGCAAGAGCGCATCTGCTCGGTATCCCATCCGCGCGCCCGGCGCAGGGGGAGCAGGATGCGTTCGACGATGTCGAAGTAGGCGCTGCTGACGAGAGCGGGATGGACCTCGCCGTCGCGGGTCAAGAACGAGGTGGGAAGGAAGACGCCGTCGTCGAGGTCGATCTGCTGGGGCGGCTGCTGCGTAGCGCGGTTCAACGTGTCGTAGGAGAAGCTGCCCTGCATCCGGAACTTGGGACGGAGTGGGCGCTCGGCCTCGAACGCCTCAAGGGCGGCGTCCTCGAACAGCGCACGCTGATCGAGATGGTCGTTCCAGTCGGCGAAGCCCGCCTTCAGGGTCTCGCGGATCTCATCGCGGGCGGCGCGAAGCTGCGCCACGCGCGGGGGGTCGACGGTGAGCGATCGCAGCCAGCTGTCCTCGGCCCCGTCGCGGTGGAAAGCCCTGTGCGCGTTGATCGTCATGTTCGGCCCCGTTCGCTTGATCCCTGTTAACCAGGAGATGGGGAGGGATCGCCAGCACACAAGCGCCAGCGCAGGGCGCCCAGCCGCATGAACGAACGAGCATTCGCAGCGGATCTCGCCCCAAAGCGGCCTGGCTGCTCACCACCAGAATGCGACATTCCCGATCGCGTCGGCCGCGGCGGAGAGGACCTCTGCCTCGCCCGTGAAATTTCGGCGTCCACAGGTCGACCAGCTACCGCAGCCCGCAGCGCCCCTTCCTGAACGTGTTCTTAGTCAGCTAGGATCAGAGCGCCAAGAGGAAGATGCCAGTTTAGGCAATCAATTACACTCTTTCGGTTTGCCCCGCCGACGGCGGTACCAATCAGAGGCAACGCGCGACGGCAGGCCTGCCTGCATAACAGCAACGGACGGGTTAACTCCGGAAGCATAGATCCCTAAAGTCTGGAAATCGTCAGCTTCCTGTGAGCAAATGGCTGCTATTTGAGCGGGATCGTTGGTGTGCTTTGCAACACGTTCGACGGCAACGGAAGCATTTAGCCAAGCCTGAAGCGATGCTCCTATTGCGAATTCGACAGACGTGTGCCCCTCCCGCCGGAAAGATGGACCGGCGCTCAGTTGGTCGCCTACCGACGTGGCACCCCGAACGGCGTCTTCGTCGGCTCCGAACTGCATAGCGAGGAGAAGAAGGAATATGATCATGAACGAGATATGACAAGGGAAACAGCCTTCTTCAAGCCGTCCCTGCGGAGATCACCTCCGCCTTGGCGGCAGAGTTCCAGCGCGTTTAGATCGTCAGGTACCCGCATCGGCCGTCGCCGGTACCCGGCCTGGCCGATCGGCAGCTAACGCTCAATTATTGCCGTCATGTGTCGATCTTGCCGTTCCCAAAACCGGACGTTGCCAAGACGCTGCGCACGGGCCAGGCTAGGTAATGGCATACCGACGTCCAGGCTTTTCAGGCTGCGCTGTTTCATCCCTGCTATTCGCATTTTTTGGCGTGCCGCTGCTGATCTTGATGCTGTTGGGCGAGCGATCTTGCGACATGCATATCGGGCCGCCGTGTGCGATAAGTTGGGGCTGGATGAAGCTCATCAATTTGCTTGTTGTGGTTGCCTTCTGTGGAACGGCCGGGTTGGTCGTCCAATTCGTTGGCAGCAACTTCGGGCGCAATCGCGGGAGCGACGGCTAACCGGCACATGCAGCCGAAAAGCCGTCCTTCCGCTCTCCACCACGTCACGCCGTTCGCGATCGGGGAAGCGGACGCCGCAAGCTGCCGTTCCGCAAACGCCCAGTTTCCGCCATTCGGGCGGCAATCCGAGCTGCCCGAAACCGGACATTGCCGATACGAGCGGCGCGACATAGCTTCTCGCCATGTGGACACTGCTTCTTTGGAACATCGCGGCCCTGGCGGCCGGCATCTATTGCGTAGCGAAGGCGGTCATCGACCTCCGCGCGCGGAGGTATGGGTGGGGCATTATTGGCCTGCTGAGCTCAGTGGTGTTCTTGGTAACGCCGATCCAGACGCACGCCGTGAAGGTCGACCTGCCTGTGGCCGGATCATAGCCGCTTCCGTCAAGCTGTGGTCATTCGTTGGCCGTCGGCGCGGCGCGGAAACTGGCCGTTTCCAGCTGCTGTAGCAATCTGAACCCGACGAACTCATCGCGTCGCTCCGCGCGCCCGTGCTCGTTAAGCCATCTCGCCCGATAGTAGACGTTCCAGTAGCTTGTGACCCGTCGCTTGGTCGTATTCCAATAGGCTTGGTTGCCGATGACGAAAGCTCCAAGGGTGCGCGCTAGATCAGGCGTCAGCGCCGCCAATATGTCGTCCAAAATCTCAACGACATACTCTCCGATAAGCGCCACGATGAAGGGGGCACCCCAAGGCTGCAAATCTGCGAGCAAATCACGGGCGGCACGCTGGCGCTCAAACCCATCATTGCTGCGTGTCTGCAAAGCACGAGCGAAAGGCCACGCCTCTTCACTCTCCGTCAGAGAAAGTCGATCGGCTGTGAAATGTAACCGTGCCGGGATGAGAACACGTTGAGCCCCAACCTGGACAGGAAACCGCTCGGTCCACTGCCGTTTCGTAAGCAGGCAAGCCGCAGCATTGCCCGCCAACATTGCCGCAGACTGATATTCAGAGGGAAATGCCTCGGCCAGCATCCGCCCGTCGATCGACGTCAGCATCACTTGGTCGCTCATTCAGGCAACCTACGCTACCAACGAGCGTCCGCAATCCACATTCCGTATCACAAAGCGGACGGTCGGCTTTCCACCAAAAACAGGCGAAATTTGTCGCATCGCAGAAACGGTGGTCCGCTTCGCACCGGCGGTGTGAGGCACCACCTATGCTTTTTGAGGCTGTATCGTACGGCTGTGTTCGCCTTTGATCGCCACTAACTCACCATGCCCGAGGGATAATCTGAGGGATAGCATTTCAGTCTAGCCAAGAAAGTCGAGCAAAATTAATCGCTTAAGCTAAATGAATGGCGGAGCGGGAGGGATTCGAACCCTCGATACGCTTTTGGCGTATACTCACTTTCCAGGCGAGCGCCTTCGACCACTCGGCCACCGCTCCGCATTGTCATGCCCGGAAGGGGCGCACCTAGAGCGGGCGGTCGCCGGGCGCAAGCGGTTGCTTGGGGGGCGTGGGTGGGGCAGGTTGCGCGGATGATCCATCCCCGCCTGCTCGCCGCCGCCGCGGTCGTCACCGCCGCCGCCGCCATCGGTGGCGCGACGGCGGCCGTCACGGCCATCACCGCCGCGGCCGCACCCGCCCCGCCGCCCGTCCAGACGCCCCCGGTCGCCGCCGCGACGCCCGCCGATCCGGTGGGGGCGGATTGGGTGGCGATCCCCGATGACGAACTGCTGATGATGACGCTGGCGGGGAACCGCAGCGTGGCGATCCGATTGGCGCCGCGGCAGGCGCCGGCGCATGTCGCCAATGTCCGCGCGCTGGCGAAGGCGCGCTGGTGGGACGGGCTGAGCGTGTACCGCGTGCAGGAAAACTGGGTGACGCAGTGGGGCGACCAGAGCGAGGCCAAGCCGATGCCCGCCGGCGTCGCCGCGCGGCCCGCGGCCGAATATGACGCGGCGGCGGCGTTCGCGCCGGCGCAGCGGCTGGCGCGCGGCGACGCCTATGCGGCGGCCAGCGGGATCACCGCGGATGGCTGGCCGATCGCCACCGACGGCCGGGGCACGGTGTGGATGCCGCATTGCTATGGCACGGTGGGCGTGGCGCGCGACACGTCGCCCGATACGGGGACGGGCGCCGAGCTGTTCATGCCGATCGGCGGTTCGGCGCGGCGGCTCGATCGCAACTACACGATCGTCGGTCGCGTGATCGAGGGCGCGCAATGGCTCTCCGGCCTGCCGCGCAGCGACGCGCCGCTGGGCATGTACGCCAGCGCCGCCGAGCGGCTGCCGATCCTGTCGGTGCGGCTCGCGAGCGACATGCCGGCGGCCGAGCGGCCGCATTTCCAGTACCGCGCCGCCGACAACGCGCGCTTCGCCGCGATGATCGCCGCGCGCGCGAACCCGAAGCCGCCGATGGTGGGGCTGGGCGGCGTCGACGTGTGCGACGTGCCGCTCGCGGTGCGCCATGCGCCCGCCGGCTGAGCGCGCGGGGCGGGCGACCATGCGGTGCGCCCGTGCCCCGTTCCTGGCGGTCGCGCCATGATCGCCGGGCCGCTGAAGCTGAACGTCCAGATCCTGCGCGGCGCCGCGCCCGCGATCGGGCCCGGCAAGGCGATGGTGCTGGAGGCGATCGCGCACACCGGCTCGATCTCGGCGGCGGGGCGCGATCTGGGCATGAGCTATCGCCGGATCTGGCTGCTGGTCGACAGTCTCAACCATGACTGGATGGAGCGCGTGGTGGAGACGCGCGACGGCGAGGGATCGAAGCGCGGCGCGCGGCTCACCCCGTTCGGCCGGCGGCTGCTCGAGACGTACCGCGCGGTCGAGGCGCAGATGCTGGCGGCGGCGGCGGGCGAGGGGCTCGACTGGCTGCTGGCGATGATCCCGGCCGGCGACCGCCACGCCGATGCGGAGGCGGAAGCGCCGCGCGCCGATCCCGCCTGACGCGGCGCCCCGCAGCGGCTATGAGGCGCGGCGAAGGGGCGACCGGAGGATATCATGACGGCATATGATGCGAGGCTCGGCCTCTATATCGCGGGCCAATGGCTGGGCGCGGAGGGCCGCGAGACTCAGCCCGTGCGCAATCCCGCGACCGGCGAGACGCTCGCCGATCTGCCGCTGGCAAATGCGGCGGATCTGGATGCGGCGCTGGCGGCGGCGGACCGCGGCTTTCGCGCCTGGCGCGCGACCGCGCCCGACGCGCGCGCGGCGGTGCTGATCCGCACCGCGCAACTGCTGCGCGAGCGCGGCGACCGGCTGGCGCGGATCGCGACGCTGGAGCAGGGCAAGATCCTCGCCGAGGCGAAGGGCGAGGTGGCGTTCGCGGCGCAGTTGCTCGAATTTCACGCGGGCGAGGCGCAGCGCATCTATGGCCGCGTGCTGCAGCGGCCGGCGGGCACGCGCAGCCTGGTGCTGCACCAGCCGGTCGGCCCGGTGGCGGCGTTCTGCGCATGGAACTTTCCGATCATGAACGTGGTGCGCAAGATCGCGCCGGCGCTCGCGGCAGGCTGTTCGATCGTCATCAAGCCGAGCGAGGAGACGGCGGGTTCCGCGGTCGAGGTGCTGCGCTGCTTCCAGGATGCGGGGCTGCCGGGCGACGTCGCGCAATGCGTGTTCGGCGTGCCG
The DNA here is from genome assembly GCF_026540835.1 of Sphingomonas sp. GC_Shp_6. NCBI lineage: Bacteria > Pseudomonadati > Pseudomonadota > Alphaproteobacteria > Sphingomonadales > Sphingomonadaceae > Sphingomonas > Sphingomonas sp. GC_Shp_6. The sequence continues at coordinate 63,416 of NZ_JALNUO010000006.1, forward strand.
GACATGGTGTCGCGCCGGCTGCTCGCCTCGCCGGTGACGCGCAAGCTGAGCTTCACCGGATCGGTTCCGGTCGGCAAGCATCTGGCGAAGATGGCCGCGGATACGATGATGGCGACGACGATGGAGCTGGGCGGGCACGGGCCCGTGCTGGTGTTCGACGATTGCGATCTGGAGAAGACGCTCGACACGCTCGTCGCGCACAAATTTCGCAACGCCGGGCAGGTGTGCGTCGCGCCCACGCGCTTCCATGTGCAGGAGGGGATCTACGACGCTTTCGCGCAAGGCTTTGCCGAGCGGGCGAAGCGGCTGCGCGTCGGCGACGGCTTGCGCGCGGAGACGCAGATGGGCCCGATGGCCAATCCGCGCCGGCCCGAGGCGATCGCGGCGATGGTGGCCGATGCGCGCGGGCATGGCGCGCGCGTGCTGGCCGGTGGCGAGACGGACAGGGGCGGAAACGGGCATGAGAACGGGAGCGAGGGCGGCTTCTTCTTCTCGCCCACCGTGCTGGCCGACGTGCCGCTGGAGGCGCTGGCGATGAACGAGGAGCCGTTCGGCCCGATCGCGCTGCTGCGCCCCTTCGCCACCGTGGACGACGCGATCGAACAGGCCAACCGGCTGCCCTTCGGCCTGGCCGCCTATTGCTTTACCGAGAATGGCCGGCGGCAGAACCTGCTCGGCGATTCGATCGAGGCGGGCATGGTGGCGATCAACTCGGTGCGGTTGAGCTGGCCCGACAGCCCGTTCGGCGGCGTGAAGGATTCGGGCCATGGTTCGGAGGACGGGCCCGAGGGCGTCGCCGCGCATCTCGTCACGAAGACGATCCACATGATGTGAGCGCCGCGCCGCGCCGGGATCGTCCGCGCCGATGTGACGCTATCGTGTCACCTGCGGAACGTGTCCGCATCGCTGGCGTTTGTTCCGAGAGCCCGGCGCGGTCGCCCGGCGTAAAAGGGGAGCAATCCGATGCTTTGGACCATTGCCGTTATCCTGCTGATCCTCTGGCTGCTGGGCTTCGCGTTCCACGTCGCCGGTGGCCTGATCCACATCCTGCTGGTGATCGCGGTGGTCGTGGTGATCTTCCAGTTCATCACCGGGCGTCGCGGGGTCTGACGCGCCTGTTCCCCGACGGGCATCCGGTCCGTCGGGGAACGCCGCCCGCGCCCTATTTCGCGCTCTGGGGCAGCACCCGGATTGTGAAGCTCCTGCGCAGCGGCACCAGATAGCGCGCCACCGCCGCCTGGACCTGCGCCGCGGTCACCGCCGCGCGGGACGAGACGTAGCCGCGGATCGCCGCCAGCCGTGCGGGATCGTCCAGATCGCCGCGCAACACCGCCTGCCACCGCGCATTGTCGGTCATCGCCCGTTCCGCAGCGCTGACGCTGGTCGCCTTTGCGCGTGCCATCTGGTCGGCGCCGGGGCCATGCACGGCGATGTCGGTCAGGATCCGCGCCAGCGCCGCCTCGAAATCCGCGATCCGGCCGACCTGAAGCTGCGCGCCCGCGATCATCATGCCATAATGCGCGAGCGCCGGCGGCTGCGAATGGGTGACGAAGGGTGAATAGGTGCCGCCCTGCTGCTCGCGAAATTCCTCGGTCAACCGCGTCTGGACGATCGTGGCGGTCAGATCGAGCGCGCGGGCGGTCGGCACGTCGTCGAGGAACCCGGCGGTGGGCCAGGCGCGCGCGACGAACGCCTGATCCGCCGCGCCGCGGTGGCGAAGGACGATTGGTGCGCCCGGCGGCGCCTTGGCCACGATCGCGGGACCGGGGAGCGGCACGTCGGTGCGCGGCGGCAGCCGCCCGAGCGTCGCGCCCACCGCGGCCACCAGCGCGTCGCGGTCCAGATCGCCGACCGCGCTCACCCGGATCGGCCCTTGCGCCAACGCGCCCGTCCAGAATCGTTCGAACGCGGGCAGGTCGAGCGCCGCGATCTCGGCGGGCGACGGCAGGCCGCGGAAGCGCGCGTCGCCGCCATAGAGATCGGCGGTGCCGAACGCACCGAAGACGCTCGCCGGCTGGCTGTACGCGGTCTGGTAGCTTGCGGTCAGCCCATCCTTCAGCCGCTCGACCGGATTGGCGCGGAACCGGGGCTGGGTGAGGAACCCGGCGACCAGCTTCAGCGCCTGGCGCAGCTCGCTGCGCTGCGTCGGTCCCGACAGCAGCAGCGCGTCGGCGGTGGGCTGGACCCCGAACCCCACCTGATGCCCCGCCGTGGCGCGCGCGAGTTCGTCCGCGCTGAACGGCCCGATCCCGCCGGCCAGCAGCGCCGGCGCCGTCCAGAACAGGCCGGGGTCGCCGGGGCGATCGCTGAGCAACCCGTGGCCGACGCGCACGTCGAGCCGGATCCGGTCCTTCTCGAACGCGGTCTTCTTCATGTCGAGCGTCACGCCGTTGCTGAAGCGGACGCGTTCGATGCCCAGATCGGCGATCATGGTGGACGAAACGACGGTCGCGGGCGTGCCGGTGAGGACGAGATCGTCGAGCGACACCGGGCGCAGCCGTTCGGCCGCGACCGGCCCCACCGCGCGCGCGGCGGCCAGCGCTTGCACCACCGTCGCGGTTCCGCCCGTTACCGGCGTGGAGGACAGGAGCAGCAGCCGCGGATCGGGCGCGAGCAGCCGGCGGATCGCCGCGCCCACCACATCCGGGGTGAGCGTGCGGCGCTCGGCCGCGAACAGGTCGCGGTAGAAGCTGCGCGGGCCGCTCACGTCGCCGGCATCCACGTCGTTCACGAAGCCGGTGGCGAGCGCGGCCGAACCGATGGTCGGCGCGGTCGCGACCAACTGGTTCAGCACGCCCATCAGCGAGATCGCCTGCTGGTTGATCTCGGCCGGATCGGGCGGGCTGGCGGCCAGCGTGTTGAGCACGCCCATCGTCTCGTCGAGCGCCGCCTTCCACGCCCCGGGCCGCGGCGTGATCGCGATGCCGAGCTGATCCTCGACATGCGACCGGCTCGACAGGCCGACCGACGCGCCGATCAGCGCACCGCCGCTCTGCGCCGCGGCGCCCAGGCGCTGGCGGATCACGCCCGCTGCCACCGCGTCGAGATATTGGCGCTGCTGGCGCGCGACCGTCCAGGGCCGGGCGTCATGCGGCGTCACATAGACGATCGCGGCGCTGTTGGGCGCCTGGGGATCGGACACCAGGGCGGCGGGCGCGGGCGGTTTTATGGGCGATCCATAATCGGGCTCGGCAGGCGGCGGTCCGGCGGCGGCCCAGCCGCCGAACGCGTCGCGCACGCCCTGTTCGAGCAATGCGGGATCGGCATCGCCCACCACCACGACCACCGCGCGCGACGGCCGATACCAGGTGCGATAAAAGGCCTTGAGCGCGGGCGCGGTGGCGCCGCCGAGCGTGGCCGCGGTGCCGCCCACGTCGCGCGTCGCTGCCTTGGTGCCGGCGAAGAGCAAGGGCTGGCTCGCCGCCTCGATCTTCATGGCGAGCGGCGGTTTGCGCTGCGCCAGTTCGGCGAGCACGACGCGCCGTTCGGTCGCGAGCAGCGCGGGATCGATCGTGGCGCTGCGCATCATCTCGGCCAGCACGTCCATCGCCCGGCCGTAGGAGCGCGCATCGGCCTTCGGCAGATCGAGGAAATAGGTGGTCGCGCCAAGCGTGGTGAAGGCGTTGGTATCGCTGCCGAAGCTTGCCCCCAGCCGTTGCCACAGCCGGATGCCCTCGCCATCGGGATAATGGCCGGTGCCGCGGAACACCATATGCTCCAGCAGGTGCGTCCAGCCTTGTTGCGCATCGCGTTCCATCAGCGCGCCGGCATCGATCCGCACCCGCACCGAGACGCTGCCCGGCGGCGTGGTGCCGCGCCGCACCGCATAGCGCAGCCCGTTGGCGAGCGTGCCGGTGCGCCACGCCGGATCGGCGGGAATGTCGCTGCCGGCGGACTGCCACGATGCGGCGGGCGCGGCGACCACCGGCGCCGGGCCGGCGACGGGCGGCGCCTGCGCGGTCGCGCCGACGGGAAGCGCGGCGCCGGCAAGCAGCAATGCGAAGCGCCGATGCCTCACAGGATCGGCTCGCGCCCCGGCCACATCCGCTGCAGTTCGCGGTGGCGATCGACGAACTGGTGCTTCAGCGCCCCCGCGACATGCAACCCGACCAGCGCATAGAGCGCCCATGCCGCATAGGAGTGAGTCGCGCCGAACAGGTCGTGGACGCGCAGCTTGGTCGCGGGATCGAGCGCCATGACCGCACCGATCCGCGGCCACGGCACCAGCCCGAACAGCGCCATCGGATGCGTGGCGGCATCCTTATAGGCCGAATCCATGATCCACCCGCTGAGCGGCATCACGAAGATCAGCAGATACAGCGCGCCGTGCACGATGCCCGACACGCGTCGCTCCCAATCCTGATAGCGCGTGGGAAAGGCGGGCGGCACATGGGTCAGCCGCCACAGCACGCGCAGGATCGCAAGGCCGAGGATCGTGATGCCGATCGACTTGTGCGTGTCGATCGCCGGCCGCACCGACGAATCGCCGAGATACGGCCACACCCAGGCGAGCGTCACGTTGGCGACGATCCCGGCTGCGATCACCCAGTGGAACAGCATCGCGATCCGTGTGTAGCGTCCGTCCGTCATCGCTGCCCCTCGCTGGCGCCCCATGGCCGGGGCGGCTAAGGGCCAGCCATACCGGGTTCAGCAGGAAATGGTACAGCGCGCCGATGACCAGCCTCGCCGCCACGCTTCACGCCCGATCCCCGCGCCACTCGCCGCCCGCGGTGCCGCTCGCCAGCCGGTTGATCGGGGCGGTGGGGCCGATCCTGTTCTGCGCGCTGATCGTGCAGGCGTTCCTGCGCCAGGGGTTGGCGGTATGGTCGATCGGCATCGTCTATATCCTTTACGACACCGCGCTGCTCGCCTTTACCGCGGTGAAGATCGCGCCGCTGCGCCACGGCCTGCCGGCGCGCGCCTCGGCGGCGGCGGTGCGGCCGACGCTCGCGGTCATCGTGGCGGCGCATAACGAGGCGGGCGTGCTCGCCGCCACGATCGCGCGGCTGGCGGGTCAGGCGGAGGCGCCCGATACCATCCTGATCGCCGACGACGGTTCGAGCGACGCCACGCCGCAGCTCTTCGCCAGCCGCTATGGCCTCGCCACCCCGCGCTATGGCGAGACGATGCGCGGGGGCACCGAGCCGAGCCTCGTCTGGCTGCGGCTGCGCCATGGCGGCAAGGCGCGCGCGCTGAACGCGGCGATGCTCGCCACCGACGCCGCGATCGTGCTGACGGTGGATGCCGACACACTGCTGGAGCCCGGCGCGATCGCCGCGATGCGCGCCGCCTTCGCCGCCGAACCCGAACTCGTCGCCGCCACCGGCGTGCTCGCCCCGATCTGCGGGCCGCATCTGTCGGGCCGGTTGTTCCAGTGGTTCCAGAGCTTCGAATATGTCCGCAACTTCCTGTCGCGCCATGCCTGGGAACAGCCCGGCTGCCTGTTGCTGATCTCGGGCGCGTTCGCCGCGTTCCGGCGCGACGCGGTGGTGGCGGTCGGCGGGTTCGATCCCGATTGCCTCGTCGAGGATTACGAGCTGATCCACCGGCTGCACCGCCACGCGGCCGAGGCGCGGCTCGACTGGCGCGTGCGCGTGGTGGGCGGCGCGCTCGCGCGGACCGATGCGCCCGCCAGCATCCCCGCCTTCCTGAAGCAGCGCCGCCGCTGGTTCGGCGGGTTCCTCCAGACGCAGCACTGGAACCGCGACATGGTCGGCGATCGCCGCTTCGGCGCGCTCGGCACCGCGATGATGCCGGTGAAGACGCTCGACACGCTCCAGCCCATCTATGGCCTTGCCGCCTTTGCGATCCTGATCGGGCTGGTGGTGACGGGGCGTTTCGCGATCGCGCTGCCGATCCTGCTGGTGATGATCGCCAAGATCGCGGTCGACCTGACCTTCCATCTCTGGTCGCTCGGCATCTACAAGCGCTGGACCGGGCAGCGCGAGGGGCTGGGGATCGGCGCGGCACTGATCGCCGCGATCCTGGAGCCGTTCAGCTTCCAGCTGCTCCGTCATGCCGGCGCGGTGTGGGGCTGGCACGCGTTCCTGACGGGCCGCGGCGGGTGGGGCGTGCAGCGGCGCACCGCGATCGCGGGCGAAGGAGCGTGACCTTGGTTGTCGCGCGGAGCCGCTACGATGGGGTGCCGGACGGCGGAGGGGTTTTCGCGCTAAGACGCTAAGACGCGAAGAGGGAACGCGGCATGGGGGTCGTCACATCATCTTGGAGCATGATGACCCCTCAGGCCGTTCGTGCTGAGCTTGTCGAAGCACCTTCTCCGCAGTCTCACGTGCGTGTGCGAGACAGGCCCTTCGACAAGCTCAGGGCGAACGGAGTAGGGGAAGGTTTCCAAACTTAACCTCTTGGCGTCTTCGCGCGAACACCCCGCAACCCGCACCGCCCGCGTCAGCTCCGCCGCACCGAAGCCCGCGCCAGCTTGCGGTCCTCCAGCGAATAATAGAGCCAGGTCGTCCCGTCGGTGACGATCGCCGAGGCCGCAAAGGCGATGTCGGTGGCGCCGCGATCGGCGGCGGGCGGCGGGGTGATGAGCGGTTGCAGCCCGCGCGCCACCACCTTGGTGATGTCCCGGTCGAACGCCACCCAGCCGATCCGCCAGCGCGCGTCACGCGTCGCGCCATTGTAGAACATCACCGGCATCTCGGGATCGCTCATCAGCATCGGCCCGGTCGACAGATGCCAGTCGTCCCACGAATCCGCGCGCGGCTGGAACGGCGGCGTCTGCTCGGTCCACGCCTCGCCGACGCCCGCGCCCGTCGCCATGCCGACGCGCGACGCCTCGTCCGCGGCATATTCGTAGAACAGCCGCCACGATCCGTCCGACGCCTGCGCCAGCGTCGCTTCCTTGGTGTTGCCCTCCGAATCGCTGGAGGCGAGCGCCACGCCGGTCTTCGTCAACGAATGGATGTCCGGCCCCTCGGCGCGCGACAATTCGCCATGCGCCATGTCGGCGGTCACCGCGGTGTAGAGCACCGCATAGGAGCCGTCTTCGCGGCGCAGCACGGTCGGATCCTCGACGCCGCCGATGTCCACCGGCTCGGGGCCGGGCACGATGCACGGCGCGTCGTCCATCTGGAAGGTGCGGCCGTCTTGGCTCCAGCCCGCCCAGATCACGCCCGTGTCGGTGCGCGCCATCGTGGCCGAGGGCACCGCGCGCACCATGATGCCGAGCCGCCCGTCGGGTTCGGCCCAGACGAACGGGCTCATGTGATCGCGCTCCAGAAGCGCGGGCGGCCCGAGCAGCGTGACGGGCTCGATCGCCTCGGCGTTGAAATCGACGCTCATGCGCCCAGCGCCTGCATCAGCGACAGGCCGCCATCGATCACGATGCGCGCGCCGGTGATGTAGGTCGCCTGGTCCGACGACAGCCACACCGCCAGCGCGGCGACCTCGGCCGGGGTGCCGGCGCGCTTCATCGGGATGTTCGCCTCCAGCGACTGGCGATAGGCGGCGTCGGTCATCGCGCGTTCGTTCATCGGCGTCAGGATCATGCCCGGCTCGATCGCGTTGACGCGCACGCCGTTCGGCGCCTCCTCGATCGCCATCGTCTCGACGAGGTTGGTGAGGCCGCCCTTGGCCGCGCAATAATCCGCCCCGCCCGAGCGCACCGCATAGGCGTGGATCGACGAGATGTGGATGATCGAACCCGCGACATCGGGCTTGCGCGCGGTGATGAAGCGGCGCGAGGTGAGGAACGCGCCGGTCAGGTCGGTGTCGAGCATCCGCTGCCACTGGGCGAGCGTCATGTCGCGCACCTTCACGCCCGCCATGTTCAGCCCGGCGGAATTGACCAGCACCGAGGCCGGGCCGAACGCCTGTTCCACCACGGTGAAGGCCTGCTCGACCGAATGTTCGTCGTTCACGTCCGCCTGCACCGTGATCGCGCGGCCGCCACCGGCGCGGACCGCATCCGCGGTGACGTCGGCAGCCTTGTCGTCCGAATGGTAGAGCACCGCGACATCGTCCTGCGCCGCACCGAAGGCGGTCGCACATCCCGCGCCGATCCCCGATTCCGCCCCCGTCACCACCACGCACCTGCCAGCCATCATCATCTCCTCGTTTGACCATCGTAACGATCCGCGCGCGGCGCGGTTTCGTGGGCGGTGCCGGATGACGGATAATTCACCCTGTCCTACAGCGAACCGATATGGTTCATCATGACCGGTTTTTTGTAGGAGACAGGCCATGGACGTGAATCAGGCGATCGACGCGATCATCGCGCGTGAGGGCGGTTATGGGAACAACCCGCGCGACCGGGGCGGCGCGACCCGGTTCGGCATCACCCAGGCGACCGCGCGGGCCTGCGGCTATGCCGGCGACCTGCGCGTGCTGCCGCGCGAGACCGCGGTGGCGATCTACCGGACGTTCTATTGGTCGCGGCCGGGTCTGGACCGGGTGGCGACGCGCGCGCCCGATCTGGCGGTGACGCTGTTCGACACGGCGGTCAACATGGGCGTGGCCGTCGCGATCGGCTTCCTGCAACGTGCGCTGAACGCGCTCAACCGGGGCGCGGCGGACTATCCCGACGTCGCACCCGACGGCCAACTGGGGCCAGCGACGCTGGCGGCGCTCGACGGCTTTCTCGCGCATCGCGGCACGGGCGGGGCGGCGGTGCTCGGCAAGGCGGTCGAGGCGCTGAAGGGCGCGCGCTACGTGTCGCTCGCCGAGCAGCGGCCGGCGGACGAGGCGTTCCTCTATGGCTGGCTCGCGAACCGGATGGGATAGCGATCCTGCCTCCACTTCCTCCACTTCCTCCACTTCCTCCACTTCACCCCTGTCCGAAAGGTCCGACGATGGACGATACCGACCCCGCCGACACCGATCGCTGGACCCGCCGCGCGCGGCCGAGCTTTCTCTACGTGATGTACGCGCTGCTGCTCTGGGCGATCCCGATGGGGCTCGTCGCCGCGGTGCGTCCCGCCATGGCCACGGCGATCGCGCGCGGCATGGCGGCCTATTGGGCGGCGATCCCAGAGCCGCTCTATGCGCTCTTCGGCACCGGCTATCTCGGCTATACCGTGGCGCGGACCTGGGGGAAGGCGGTGGGCGCCGAGAAGTGACGCGGTGTTGCACGGCGGCGGGCGCGTCCTACATCGCGGGGCATGAGTGAGAACAACCATGCCGCGCCCGTCTGGCACGGCACCACCATCCTGTCGGTCCGGCGCGGCGGCAAGGTCGTCGTGATCGGCGACGGCCAGGTCTCGATGGGCCAGACGGTGATGAAGCCCAATGCGCGCAAGGTGCGGCGGCTCGGCGACGGCAGCGTGATCGGCGGTTTCGCCGGCGCGACCGCGGACGCGTTCACGCTGTTCGAGCGGCTGGAGCGCAAGCTGGAACAGCATCGCGGCCAGTTGCTGCGCGCCGCGGTCGAGCTGGCCAAGGATTGGCGCACCGACAAATATCTGCGCAACCTGGAGGCGATGATGATCGTCGCCGACAAGGACGTGACGCTGATCCTGACCGGCAATGGCGACGTGCTGGAGCCCGAGGCGGGCGTGGCGGCGATCGGCTCGGGCGGCAATTACGCGCTCGCCGCCGCCCGCGCGCTGGTCGATTACGAGGCGGAGGCCGAGACGATCTGCCGCAAGGCGATGGCGATCGCCGCCGAGGTGTGCGTCTATACCAACGACCGCCTGACCGTGGAAACGCTGGACAGCGTGACCTGACATCTTTCCCCCGGTCAGCGGCCTTCGTCCGTCGATGCCGATGCATCGGGGCGGAGCGCCTGCCGCGATTTCCCGACCTCGCCCGAAACGAACGGTAATCTGATGAACGAAGCCCTCACCCCCAAGGCCATCGTCGCCGCGCTCGATGCGCACATCATCGGCCAGGCCGACGCCAAGCGCGCGGTCGCGGTCGCGATGCGCAACCGCTGGCGCCGTCAGCAGCTCTCCGCCGACCTGCGCGACGAGGTGACGCCCAAGAACATCCTGATGATCGGGCCCACCGGCTGCGGCAAGACCGAGATCAGCCGCCGTCTGGCGAAGCTCGCCGACGCGCCGTTCGTGAAGGTGGAGGCGACCAAGTTCACCGAGGTCGGCTATGTCGGCCGCGACGTGGAGCAGATCGCGCGCGACCTGGTGGAGGAAGCGATCCGGCTTGAGCGCGAGCGCCGCCGCGCCGCGGTGAAGGACAAGGCGGAGGAGGCGGCGATGAAGCGGCTGCTCGACGCGCTGGTCGGCAAGGATTCGAGCGCCGCCACGCGCGAGAGCTTCAAGCAGCGCTTCGCCGACGGTCATCTCGATTCGACCGAGATCGAGATCGAGGTGGAACAGGCCCAGTCCACGCCGTTCGAGATCCCCGGCGGCGCGCCGCAGATGATAAACCTCGGCGAGATGATGAAGTCGTTCGGCGGTGGCCAGCCGCTGAAGCGCCGCAAGCTGACCGTGCCCTCGGCGTGGGAGAAGCTGGTGGAGGAGGAGGCGGACAAGCGCCTCGACCAGGACGATGTCGCGCGCACCGCCTTGGCCGATGCCGAGGCGAACGGGATCGTGTTCCTCGACGAGATCGACAAGATCGCGGTGAGCGACGTGCGCGGCGGATCGGTCAGCCGCGAGGGCGTTCAGCGCGACCTGCTGCCGCTGATCGAGGGCACCACCGTCGCCACCAAATATGGGCCGATGAAGACCGACCACATCCTCTTCATCGCCAGCGGTGCGTTCCACGTCGCCAAGCCCAGCGACCTGCTGCCCGAGCTTCAGGGCCGCCTGCCGATCCGCGTCGAGCTGAAGGGCCTGACCGAGAGCGATTTCGTGGCGATCCTGTCGGATACCAAAGCGTCGCTGCCCGCGCAGTACAAGGCGCTGATCGCGACCGAGGGCGTCAGCGTCGATTTCACCGAGGACGGCATCGCCGCGATCGCGCGCATCGCCGCCGAGGTGAACGCCGATATCGAGAATATCGGCGCGCGCCGGCTGCAGACGGTGATGGAGAAGCTGCTCGAGGAGGTGAGCTTCGATGCCGAAGACCGGCAGGGCACGCACGTGACGGTGGACGGTGCCTATGTCGACGCGCAACTCGCCGCCCTCGCGCGCAACACCGATCTCAGCCGCTTCGTGCTCTAGGATGGGATCACGTCACCCTGTTCCGTTCGCCCTGAGCCCGTGTTGCAGGATAAGGCTCCACCGGGGAGAGCGTGCTTCGACAAGCTCGGCACGAACGGAGGTCAGGGGATCAAACGAACCTCGTACCGCTCTGAACGTCACCGCCGATAGGGGATGAACGCGCCAAAGCTGCAGCTGCCGTTCGGAAAGCGGCTGGTGCGGTCAACGGTGCGGGCGATGTCGCCGCGGCACAATTGGGTGGTGGGCGTGCTGGTGATGAGGATGTCGTCGTTGCCGACGCCCTCGCAGCCGCCTGCCGTATCCGTGCGGTATTTCAACCGAGGGCTGACCGTGTAGACGAGCGTCGATCCATAGGCCTGCACGTTGCTGCCCGAGCGCAACTGGATCTGGTCGATGCAGCTCGTGGGTTCGCCGGGGGTGAGGCCCGCCAGCGCGGTCGCGAGCTTCTGCTGCTGCGCTGCCTGATCCTGCGCGGCGCGTGCGCGCTCGCCGGGTGTCTGGACGCAGGCCGCGAGGCCGAGAAGGGGGAGCAAGACCATGGTTTTCATCGCAAACTCCTGTTCCCCCTCGCGCTCAACCCTTGAAGTCGTCCTTGGCTGCACGCAGCTCGGCAAATCGCTCGGGCGTCGTCGCGCGCAGGAACGGATTGGTCGCGCGTTCCAGCCCGATCGTCGTCGGGATCGTAGCCTCGCCCTCGGCACGCATCCCGTCGACCGCGATCCGGCGTTCGGCGATCGCGGCATTGTCGGGCTCCGCCGTCACCGCGAAGGCGGCGTTGGAGGCGGTATATTCATGCCCGCAATAGACCTTGGTGTCATCGGGCAGCGCGGCATAGCGCTGGAAATTGGCGAACATCTGCTCGGCCGTGCCCTCGAACAGCCGGCCGCAGCCCATCGCGAACAGCGTGTCGCCGGTGAACAGCGCGCCGAGTTCCTCGAAATGGAAGGCGATGTGCCCCGCCGTGTGGCCCGGCACCGCCATCACCTTGCCGGTGAAGGTGCCGAGACGGACGACATCGCCTTCGCCGATCATCGTGTCGAGCGTCGGGATCTTGGCCGCCTCGGCGCGCGGGCCGGTGACGGTGGCGCCCGCCGCCTTCATCGCCGCGTTGCCGTCGGTATGGTCGGGGTGCCAATGCGTCGTCCACACCTGCGAGACGTGCCAGCCGCGCGCCTTGGCCTCGGCGAGCACCGGGCCGGCGTCGCCCGGATCGACGACGGCGGCATCCGCGGTCGTCGGATCGTAGATCAGCCAGGCATAATTGTCCGCCAGCACGGGGACGCGGACGATCTCCAGATCCTTGGCCATCACCATTCCCCCGTGTTGGGCATCGACGACCAGGGCTCGGCGGGTTCGAGCACGCCGTCCTGCAGCAGCTCGATCGAGATGCCGTCGGGCGTGCGGACGAACGCCATATGGCCGTCGCGCGGCGGACGGTTGATCGTCACGCCGGCGTCCATCAGCCGCTGGCAGGTCTCGTAGATATTCTCCACGCGGTACGCCAGATGGCCGAAGTTGCGGCCACCCGAATAGCGTTCGGGGTCCCAATTGTGGGTCAGCTCCACCTCGGCGTTCGCGCGCTCGCCCGGCGCGTTCATGTCCTCGGGCGTGGCGAGGAAGATCAGCGTGAAGCGGCCCTTCTCGTTCTCCATCCGCCGCACCTCCTTCAGCCCGAGCAGCGTGAAGAAGCGGATCGTCGCGTCCGGATCGGTGACGCGGATCATGGTGTGGAGATATTTCATGCACGAACTCCGGTTGGTCGAACCCGGAGTTAGGGAGCGCGGGGGTGCGATGCCAGCGAGCAGCGCGGATTTTGTGTGCTCAGCGCGTCGCCTTGGGCTTGGCCGCGGGGGTCGCGGCGGTTGCGGGAGCGACGGGCGCGGGGTTCGCGGCGGTGGCCGCGGGCACGTCGAACTGGCGTAGCGCCACCACCGCGCTGCGCCCGGCGGGGCCGTTGGGCTGGATCCGCGCCGCCTGCGCCCAGGCCTCGCGCGCTGCCGCCTCGTCATGGCCGAGCGCGGCGATGTTGCCCGCCTCGAGCTGGACCGAGGCGTCGTCCGCGGCGCGGCGCAGCGCCTGCGCGATATCCGCCCTGGCGCGCGGCAGATTGTCCATCCGCCGCGCGAGCGTGGCCGACAACAGCCAAGCCAGCGGATCGTCGCCGGCGTTCACCAGCGCGCGGTCGATATCGTCGCGCGCGGCCTCCGGATCGTTCGCGGCGACCAGCGCGCGCGCGCGATCGAGCTGCGCCTCGCCCAATGCCAGCCCGGTCAGCGTGCCGGCATCCAGCGCCGTGTTCAGATCGGCGCGCGCCTTGTCGGGCGCGCCCGCCGCGAGCCACGCATTGCCCGCCTCGGCGCGGAACGTGGCGGTGCGGGCGTCCTTGGCGAGATCGGACGCCGCTTCGAATTCCGCCGCCGCCGCCGCCCAGTTCTTCTCGGCGGCATAGGCGAGCCCCGCGCAGCCCCTGGCCGCGGCGCCCCCGCTCGCCCGCCAGCGCAGCGCCTCGGCGCGCGCGGCGGCGGGATCGGTCCGCGCCAGATCGACGCAGCGCTCGTACCGGTCGGCATGGGTGGCGAGCGGACCCGCCTGAAGCGCGGCGGCGGCGAGGATCGGGAATATCATGGGCGCGGCGTCACATCCTCGACCGCCCGGATGAGCATCGCGCGATCGGCGTCGCGCGACAGGCGGTGGTCGCCGTCCTTGACCAGCCACGTCTGCACATCGGCTGAACGGATCATCTCGGCGAGCCGCACCGTGCGCGCCCAGGGCACGTCGCGATCCTGCATTCCCTGGAGCAGCCGCACCGGACCGTCGAACGCGATGTCGCCGAACATCAGCCGGTTCGCCTCGCCCGACGACCAGAAGGCGCGGGTGTAGAGCGTCGGCTCGGGGCCGTAGGGGTTCTCGCGTTCGAGCCGCCCCTCGGTCAGCAGCCGCATCTTCTCGTCGGTGGTGAAGCCCCAATCGGTGAAATCGGGCGCGGGCGCGATCCCGACGAGCGCCGCGATCCGCTCGGGGCGCGCCTTGGCCGCCAGCAGCATCAGCCACCCGCCCATCGACGATCCGACCAGCACCACCGGCCCCTCGACGAGTTCGTCGATCGCCGCGAGCACATCGTCGCGCCATCCCGCCAGCGTCTGGTCGGCGAAATCGCCCTCGCTCTGCCCGCAGCCGCCATAATCGAAGCGCAGAAAGGCGCGCCCCTCGGCCTTCGCCCAGGCCTCCAGCGCCAGCGCCTTCGCCCCCTGCATGTCGGAGGCATAGCCCGGCAGGAAGATCACGGTCGGGCCGGTGCCCGGGGTGAGGCGATAGGCGAGGCGGGGGCGGGGCGTGTCGGTCATGCAGCCGCCCTTAGCCGATCGTCAGCCCGCCGCCGAGGGGCTGACGAACACCTGTTCGATCGGCCGCTCGAACAGTTCGGCGATGCGAAAGGCGAGGGGGAGCGAGGGATCGTAGCGCCCCGTTTCGATCGCGTTGACGCTCTGGCGCGACACATCGAGCCGTTCGGCCAGGTCGCCTTGGCTCCAGCCGCGATCGCCGCGGAGCTGTTTTAGATGATTGGTCATCGCGCGCGTCGCTCGATCGCGATGTTGATCCCCGCACCGATCCCGAGCCCTGCGAACCAGATGATTGGCCAGGTATAGGCGTACAGGTGCGGAACCAGCGCGAATCCTTCGAGAAAGCCCCAGATGGTGGAGATCGTCAGCGCGATGCCCGTGGCGATCAGCAATTGGCGTGCTTGCAGCATGCGGAGATATTCGTCGCGTTCCTCGACCAGATAGCGCGCCATGAGCCAGAAGAATCCCGACACCGCCAGGGCGGGAAGCACGCCGACGACATAGGCGATCGGCCCCGCGACGAGCCCGTGGCCGATCAGATAGATGGCGGGAAACAGCAGCGCGACATAGATGAGACCGAGCAGCAGCACACGTTGATTATAGCGTCGCTGGGCGGGGGAAAAGCGCATCACGGCCTCCTTCGTTGTGAAGGACGCTTTACAGTCAAGCACGCTTGTCAGTCAAGCAGGCTTTCCACCGTCAGATGATATATTCCACCGTCTTCATCTGCGTCTGGTCGGCGCGCACCGCGCCGCGCTTGGCGACCATGCGGGCGTGGAGTTCGGCGACGGTGCGGCTGCCGCTCGTCTTGCAGAGCGCGGGGACGAAGGCGTGGAGCAGCGCGCCCGCGCCGCCGACGATCATCTTCGCGCCGAAGCCGCTCGCCACCATGAAATGTTCGGTGAAGGTCTCGCCGACGGTTTCCGGATGGTCGAGGAACAGGCGGCGGAACATCGGCGGACCCTTTCGTTGGCGGGCCGCCACCCTATCACGGATGCGCGGATTCGCCACCCTTCGCGGCAAGCGCGGCCAGCATGTCGGCCGCCAGCAGCGGCAGCGTGTCGTCGCGCGCGCCCATCACCACGATGCGGTCGCCCGGCCGCGCCGCGGCGACCAGCGCGGCGGCGGCGGCGGCGCGGTCCGCGATGTGGCGCGCGTCGCCACCCGCGCCCGTAATATCGGCGGCGATGTCCGCGCTGGTCACGTCGCGCGCGACGGTGCCGCCCTGATAGACCGGATCGGGCAGCACCAGCCGGTCGCCCGCCGCCATCCCCTCCACGAACGTCGCTACCAGCTCGCGGCGCATCGTGCGCAGCGGGCCATAGCCATGCGGCTGGAACAGCAGCAGCAGCCGGCCGGGAAAGGCGTGGAGCGTGGCGAGCGTCGCGGCGATCTTGTCCGGATTATGCCCGAAATCGTCGATCACGGACACGCCGCCGGCATCGCCGACATGATCGAACCGCCGCCGGAGCCCGGTGAACCCCGCGATCGCGCCGACCGCCACGGCGAGCGGCACGCCCGCCGCGCGCGCCGCGCCCAGCGCGACCAGCGCGTTGGCGACGTTGTGGCGGCCGGGCACCGCAAGCGTCACGCGGTGCCGTTCGTCCCCGGCGACCAGATCGAACGCGATCGCGAACGGGGCCGGTACGAGCCGTTCGGCGACCAGATCGGCGGGCGCGTCGATCGCCACGCTCACCAGCGACTCCGCGGCCACCGTCTCCGCGATCCGCGCGGCCTCCGCGTCGCCGATATTGACCACCGCCACCGCCGCCTTGCGAACGAAATCGCCGAAGAGCTGGCGCAACTCGTCCAGCCCCTTGTGATCGAGGCTGACATTGTTGAGCGCGGCGATCGTCGGACGGTAGAGCGCGATCGATCCGTCGCTCTCGTCCACTTCGCTGACGAACGCCTCGCCCCGGCCGACGAGCGCGCTGGCGAACGGCGCGTCGGCGCTCGCGAAATTCTTCATCACCGCGCCGTTCATCACCGTCGGATCGCGGCCGGCGGCGTGAAGGATCCAGCCGATCATGCCGGTGACGGTCGATTTGCCGCTGGTGCCCGCCACGCCGATCGGCAGCGCGCTCGCGCCGAACAGCGCGGCCAGCGTCTCGGCACGGGTCGCGCGCGCGCAGCCGAGCGCGTCCGCGGCGACGATGTCGGGCACGCTCGGCTCCACCGCGGCGGAGGCGATCACGCGCTGGTCGGGCGAGGCCACGCCGCTGCCGTCCTGCGGAAAGAGCGCGATGCCGGCGGCGCGCAACGCGTCGAACTTGGCCGGCACGCGCCCCTGGTCGAGCCCGCGGTCCGATCCGGCGACGACGGCGCCGCGCGCGCGCAGGATCATCGCCAGCGGCATCATCCCCGATCCGCCGATGCCGACGAGGAAACAGGAGGTGCCGGAAAGATTGCCGTCATGCATCGCGCTGCGCTATCGCGTGGCCGGGGCGCGGGCAAGTCGTGGGGATGGTGACATGAGGATCGGCATCGTCGCGCCCGCCAAGGCGATCCTGCCGATCGTCGAACCGCGCACGCTGGCGTTCGCCGCGATCACCTGTCCCGACGCGGAGATCGTCTTCCACCCGCAATGTTTCGAAAGCGACGGCGGCCATTTCGCCGGCCCGGACGCGCGCCGCGCCGCGGCCTTTCTCGAATACGCGAACGATCCGGGCTTCGACGCGATCTGGTTCGCGCGCGGCGGTTACGGGTCGAACCGCATCCTCGCCGAGGTCATGCCGCGCCTGGGGCCGGCGGCGCGCACCAAGACCTATATGGGCTATTCGGACATGGGGTTCCTGCTCGGTGCGCTCTATGCCGCGCGGATCGGTCGGCCGGTGCACGGGCCGATGCCGGTCGATATCGATCGCGACGGCGGCGATGTGTGTCTGGCGCGCGCGCTTGGCTGGCTGACCGCGCGCGACCGGCAGGGGCTGGAGCCGGGGCTGGGCACGCGGCCGGCGGCGGCATTCAACCTGTCGATCCTCGCCGCGCTGATCGGCACGCCCTATCTGCCCGACCTGACCGACCATGTGCTGCTGATCGAAGAGGTATCCGAGCCGCTGTACCGCATCGACCGGATGCTGTTCACGATGGCGCATGCGACGCAGTTGAAGGGGATCGCCGGCGTGCGGCTGGGCGCGATCAGCGAGGTGGTGGCGAACGACCCGCCCTGGGCCGAGACGCCCGAGACGATGATCCGCCGCTGGTGCGCCGAGATGCGCGTGCCGTTTCTGAGGAGCGCGGTGGTGGGGCATAGCAACATCAACCGGGTGGTGCCGTTCGGGGTGGCGTGAGCGACATGACATTAGCTTGATCGGATCATCAAATCCGTTCGTGCTGAGCCTGTCGAAGCACGCGCTCCCCGCGGGTGCCTTCGCAGTCGGTGCAGGCCCTTCGACAAGCTCAGGGCGAACGGATCGAAGTAACGTCATCGGACTCTAAGGGGGCGCCAGCGCAACCGTTCCCCGGCGAAGGCCGGGGCCCAGTTGGGAAGGCCATCGTGACGAAGCGCGCCCGTAGACACATCATGTCCCCCAGATGGGCCCCGGCCTTCGCCGGGGAACGATGGATCGGCCCTGTCCTACACGCCGGGTTTGCGTCAGGCTCCACCCATGAGCCCCTACCGAGTCCTTCCCGCCGCCGCCCCGCCCGCGCGAAGTGGAAACACCGTTTCCACGCCTCCACTTCCTCCACTTCGCGTCCTCCGCTTGGGGTCGTGACCGCGCGGCAATCCTTGCGTATACGACCCCGCGGCATCTGGCCGCACCGCAATCCCGATCACGAAAGTCCGTCATGTCCGCCCAATTGGCCGAGTTGTTCCGCATCACGCTGCCCGACGGTTCCGTCCGCGAAGTGGCGCCGGGAACCACCCCGGCGGACGTGGCCGCCGCGATCGGGCCGGGGCTCGCCAAGGCCGCGCTGGCCGCGCGCATCGACGGGCAGGTGCGCGACCTGAACCGTCCGTTCGAGGGCGACACGCAGCTCGCGCTCGTCACCGCCAGGGACGAGGCCGATGCGCTCGAACTCGTCCGCCACGATCTGGCGCACGTCATGGCCGAGGCGGTGCAGCATCTGTTTCCGGGCACGCAGATCACCTTCGGCCCGGCGACCGACGACGGATTCTATTACGACTTCGCCCCCAAGGACCGCCCCTTCACCGACGAGGATCTGCCCGCGATTGAGGCGGAGATGCGCGCGATCATCGCCCGCAACGAACCCTTCGTGCGCGAAGTGTGGAGCCGGCAGCAACTGATCGACCGCTGGACCGAACAGGGCGAGCGCTTCAAGGCCGAATGGGCCGCCGAGCTGCCCGAGGGCGAGGAGCTGACGATCTACCGCCAGGGCGAATGGCTCGACATGTGCCGCGGCCCCCATATGGTCTCGACGGGCAAGCTCGATCCGCAGGCGTTCAAGCTGACGCGCGTCAGCGGCGCCTATTGGCGCGGCGACCAGAAGAACGCGATGCTCAGCCGCATCTACGGCACCGGCTGGCTGAACAAGAAGCAGCTCGACGCGCATCTGACGATGCTGGAGGAGGCCGCCAAGCGCGATCACCGCAAGATCGGGCAGGAGATGGACCTGTTCCACCTGCAGAGCGAGGCGCAGGGCTCGGTGTTCTGGCATCCCAAGGGTTTCGTCCTGTGGCGCCAGCTCGAGGCCTATATGCGCCGCCGGCTCGACGCTGCGGGCTATGAGGAGGTGAAGACGCCGCAGCTCATGGACGCGCGCCAGTGGGAACAGTCTGGCCATTGGGGCAAATATCGCGAGAACATGTTCGTCGTTCCCGACGAGATCCCCAATCCCGAGGACGAGGGTGCGATCCTGACCGGCGACGCCGATCTGATGGCGCTGAAGCCGATGAACTGCCCCGCGCACGTCCTGATCTTCCGCCAGGGGATCAAATCCTATCGCGACCTGCCGCTGCGCCTGGCCGAATTCGGCTGCTGCCACCGCAACGAGCCGCACGGCGCGCTGCACGGCATCATGCGCGTGCGCCAGTTCACGCAGGACGACGCGCACATCTTCACCGCGGAGGACCAGCTCGTCGGCGAGGTGCAGGCGTTCTGCGAGCTGCTCGACAGCGTCTATCGCGATCTCGGCTTCGAGGATTATGCGGTGAAGCTGGCGTTGCGCCCCGAGAAGCGCTTCGGCTCCGAGGCGATGTGGGACAAGGCGGAGGCCGAGCTGCGCGAGGCGGTGCAGGGCTCCAACCTGTCCGACGCGATCAAGGCGAAGTTCGAGGAACTGCCGGGCGAGGGGGCCTTCTACGCGCCCAAGCTCGAATTCCACCTGACCGACGCGATCGGGCGGACATGGCAGGTCGGCACGATCCAGTCCGATCGCGTGCTGCCCGAACGGCTCGATGCGAGCTATGTCGGCGCGGATGGCGAGCGGCATCGGCCGGTGATGCTGCACCGCGCGATCCTCGGCACGTTCGAACGCTTCATCGGCATCCTGATCGAGCATCATGCCGGGCGCTTCCCGCTCTGGCTGGCGCCGGTGCAGGTGGTGGTGGCGACGATCGTGTCGGATGCGGACGATTATGCCGGGCAGGTGGCGGCCGAGCTGCGCGCGGCGGGGCTGCGCGTCGAAACCGATCTGCGCAACGAGAAGATCAACTACAAGGTGCGCGAGCACAGCCTGGCGAAGGTGCCGGTGCTGCTCGTGGTCGGCAAGCGCGAGGCGGACGAGGGAACGGTCGCGGTGCGCCGGCTGGGCAGCCAGGGGCAGGAGATGCTGACGCTCGCGGCGGCGACGGCGCGCCTTGCGGACGAGGCCCGCGCCCCCGATATGCGATGAGGCGACGGCGCGGCTATCCGGAGCGCCCGTTTTCGGCTATGGCTGCGCCCAAATACCAGTGTGAACAACCACAGGAGCAGAACCCATACGTCCTCCCATGATGCGCCGGCCGATGCAGGCCCCTGCCATGAACGGCCCGCGATTCAACGAATTCATCGTCAGCCCCAAAGTCCGCGTGATCGATCACGAGGGTGAGAATCTGGGCGTGATGTACACGCGCGAGGCGATCGAGCAGGCGGCCGAGCACGGCCTGGACCTGGTCGAGGTGTCGCCCAACGCCGATCCGCCCGTCGCCAAGTTCCTCGATGTCGGCAAGTTCAAATACGAGGCGCAGAAAAAGGCGAATCTCGCCCGCAAGTCGCAGAAGACGCAGGAGATCAAGGAGATCAAGATGCGTCCGAACATCGACGACCATGATTACGACACCAAGATGAAGAAGGTGAACGACTTCATCGGCGAAGGCGACAAGGTGAAGATCACCCTGCGCTTCCGCGGCCGCGAGCTTTCGCACGGCCAGCTCGGCATGAATCTGCTGAAGCGCGTGCAGGACGATGTGGCGGAGGTCGCGAAGGTCGAGGCCTATCCGCGCATGGAAGGCCGTCAGATGCTGATGGTGCTCGCGCCCAAGTGATACGCCGGCCCTGCGGTGATTCGCCGCGGGCCTGCAAAGCTTTGTTGTGATGGACGAAAAAACCCGCGGCGCGCGCGTGCCGCGGGTTTTTCGCGTTTGGCGGCCGGATGTTGCATCCTTGCAACAATGGCTGGGAAATGACGACTTCATGAAGTATTTGTCATGGACTAATTGGGCTGGCGTGGTCAGGGTCTCTCCAAACCGATAATTCAAAAAATCCCGGGGAGCCTGAAACGATGCGAACGACCGCCCTTCTTCTGTCTGCGGCCACGATGGCGATCGCCGTACCGGCTTTCGCACAAGACGTTCCCTCGTCGCCGGCGCAGCCGCAGACGCAGCCCGTGTCGCCCACCGACGTGACGACCGCCGGCAATGTCGACCCCGCCGCGCCGTCGCGTTCGGTCAACGAAGGGGACATCATCGTGACCGCGACACGCCGGTCCGAGCGGCTGTCGAACGTGCCAATCGCAGTGTCCGCGGTGGGCCAGGCGGCGCTCCAGAATTCGGGCGGCAACGACATCCGCTCGCTGAACCAGCTCGCGCCGTCGCTGCTGATCTCGTCCACCGGCAGCGAATCGAATGCATCGGCGCGCATCCGCGGCATCGGCACCGTCGGCGACAATCCCGGCCTCGAAAGCTCGGTCGCGGTGTTCATCGACGGCGTCTATCGCAGCCGCACCGGCGTCGGCCTCAACGAGCTGGGCGAGATCGACCGGGTCGAGGTGCTACGCGGGCCCCAGGGCACACTGTTCGGCCGCAATGCATCGGCCGGCCTCATCAACATCATCACGCGCGCGCCGGAGTTCGACTGGCACGGCAACGGCGAATTCACCTACGGCAACTACAACCAGTTCCGCGAGGCCGCCGGCATCACCGGGCCGATCATCAAGGACGTGCTCGCGTTCCGCCTGGACGGCGTGGCCGTCAACCGCGACGGCTTCTACCGCAACGTCACCGCCGCCAATGGCAGCGAGGCCCGGATCAACGATCGCAACCGCTATTTCGTCCGCGGCCAATTGCTCTTCAAACCCACGGACTCGCTCAGCTTCCGCATGATCGGCGACTATTCGCGGCGCAACGAAAGCTGCTGCGGCGCGGTCTATTACAGCCAGGCGGAAACCACCGACCCGACCGCGAACGCCGCGGGCGTCGCGCCCTATTTCGCCACGACCAACGCCGACCATGCGGTGGTGACCAACGCGTCGAACCGCATCGTCGACATCCTGCGCCGCCAGGGCGCGGCCTACCCGCTGGCCGGCAGCACCAGCAACCCGTTCAACCGCGAGGTCGCGGTGACGCCCGGCCAGACCTATCGGAACGTCACCAAGGATTATGGCGGATCGGTGCAGGCCGATTGGGATCTGGGCGGCGCGACGCTCACTTCGATCACCGCCTACCGCGAATACAAGGCCGGCAACGCCAGCGACATCGACTACACCAATATCGATCTCACGCACCGCGCCGCGGACGGGAATGCGTATCGCCAGTTCCACACGTTCACGCAGGAGGCGCGGCTCCAGGGTTCGCTGTTCTCGGGCAAGCTCGACTGGCTCGTCGGCGGCTTCTATTCGAAGGAGAATCTGAAGCTCGTCGACAATGCGGTCTTCGGTTCGCAATATGGTCAGTTCGCGGCCTGCCGCCTCGTGGCGACAGTCAGCCCCGTGGTGGCGCTCCAGAACC
The DNA here is from genome assembly GCF_026540835.1 of Sphingomonas sp. GC_Shp_6. Taxonomy (NCBI): domain Bacteria; kingdom Pseudomonadati; phylum Pseudomonadota; class Alphaproteobacteria; order Sphingomonadales; family Sphingomonadaceae; genus Sphingomonas; species Sphingomonas sp. GC_Shp_6. The sequence goes on from NZ_JALNUO010000006.1 coordinate 85,945, forward strand.
AGAACGCGCCGGGCTGCCTCAGCGCAGCGGGCCGGGCGACGCTCACCGGCGCGTTCGGCGCGGCGGGCGGGCTCATCACCTCGGCGCTCGACCGGCTGACGGGTGGCCCCGGCCTCGGCGGCGGCGTGAACAATGTCGGCGATTCGGGCTCGATCTACCGGCAGGACAGTGAGAATTATGCGTTCTTCACGCACAACATCCTCCACATCACCGACACGCTGTCGATCACCGGGGGGCTGCGCTACACGCACGAGCGCAAGGCGTTCAGCGCGAAGTTCAACAACAACAACACCGTCTGCCCGATCCAGCAGGCCGCACTCGCCCCGCTCACCATGTCGCAGAGCGGCGCGACCGCGTTCGCGCAAGGCATCGTGACGCTCACCTGCACGGGCAATTCGAGTTCGGCGCTGAACGCGCTCAATCCGTCCGACAGCTTCGGCGACGGCGAATTCACGGGCACCGCGGTGCTGTCGTGGAAGCCGACGCCCAAGCTGCTGACCTATGTGTCCTATGCCAAGGGCTACAAGGCGGGCGGCTATAATCTCGACCGGTCCGATCTGGGCGGCGTGAACGGCGTGCTTTCGGGGCGGTCCAATGCGGACGCGCCGGGCCTGCGCTTCAATTCGGAAAAGGTGAACAATTACGAGATCGGCGCCAAGTTCAACACGCCCGGTTTCACGCTGAACGTCGCGGCGTTCCGCGAGGAGTTCAAGGATTTCCAGTTGAACACCTTCAACGGCTCGATCTTCGTCGTGCAGAATATCGAGGCGTGCAAGGACAGCCTGAACGGCGCCGACAGCGACAACGGCTTCAACCCGGTAACCGGCGCACAGACCGGCGCTTGTGCCGTGAACCGGTCGGACAAGCCGGGCGTCGTGTCGCAGGGCGTGGAACTGGAGGCGACGATCAGCCCGATCCGCCAGGTGCAGTTCACCGCGGGCTACACCTATTCGCATGCCCGGTTCAGCCGCAATCTGGTCGGCAGCTCGACCACCGGCGAACCGCTCGACCGTGCGCTGTTCCTGCTGCCGGGCAGCCAATTGTCGAACGCGCCCGACAATGTCGTCACCACCTCGTTCGCGTGGACGCCCGATCTCGGCCATAACGGCCTTTCGGGGCTGCTCTATGTCGATAGCCGCCTGACGTCGGACTATAACACGGGCTCGGATCTGGCGCCCGAGAAGAAGCAGGATGGCTTCGCGATCGTGAATGCGCGCATCGGCCTGCGCGGCAAGAACCAGATCTGGGCGCTCGAAGTCTGGGCGCAGAATGTGTTCAACCAGAACTATATCCAGGTGGCGTTCAACACCCCGTTCCAGGGTGCGGGATCGTCGGCGAACGTCGCGGCGTTCGGCGGCACCGGCAATGCGCTTTATTCGGCCTTCCTCGCCGAGCCGCGCACCTATGGCATCACGCTGCGCGGGCGGTTCTGATGCGACGCGCGCTCGCCGCCCGGATCAGGCGGCGAGCGCGGGCGGCGTGCCGGCGGCGGCCTCCAGCAGCCGTTTCTCCAGCGTCTTGAGCCGCGCCGGCGCGACGATCGGATCGCCGGTCAGGTCGGTCAGGTAGAAGGTGTCGACCGCGCGCTCGCCATAGGTGGCGACATGCGCCGAATGGATCGTCACCTTCGACTGGAACAGCGCGTTGGCGAGCTGGCTGAGCAGGGCGGGCCGGTCGCGGGCATTCACCTCGATCACCGTGAACCGGTTCGAGGCGCGGGGATCGATCAGCACGTTGGGCACGATGTCGAACGCCTCGGCGCGCTTGCGCGGCAGCGGCTTGGCGACGAGCCGGTCGGCGAGCTTGCCGCGATTGGCGAGCGCATCGGCGATCGCGGTCTGCAGCCGTTCGAGCTGCGCGGTGTCGTCGAACGGGCGGCCGACCGGATCCTGGACGAGGAAATTGTCGAGCGCCATGCCGTCGCGCGTGGTGTGGATCCGCGCATCGATGATGTTGCCCCCCGCGACATGGATGGCGCCCGCGATCCGGTAGAAGAGGCCGGGATGATCCGCGGCATGGATCGTCACCAGCGTCGCGCCGCGCTGCGGATAGACCTGCACGTCGATCGCGAGCGGCGCGTCGCCTGCGCGCGCCATGAATTGGGCATTGTGCACCAGCACGTCGTCCGGCTCGGCGACCCAATAGGGCTCGGGCAGGCGGTGGACGAGCGCGGCGAAGCGCTCGGGGTCCCAGCCCAGCGCCTGTGCGAGCGCGGCCTGTTTGGCGGCCACCCGTTCGCTGCGCCCGCGCTGCTTGTGCCCCAGCCGCAGCACCTCTTCGGCGGATTCGTAGAGATCGGCAAGAAGCTGGCGCTTCCACCCGTTCCACACGCCCGGGCCCACCGCGCGGATGTCGACAATGGTGAGCAGCAGCAGCAGCCGCAGCCGCTCGGGGCTCTGCACCACGTCGCAGAAATCGAGGATCGTCTTGAAATCCGACAGATCGCGTTTGAACGCCGTCGCCGACATCAGCAGGTGATGGCGCACCAGCCATGACACGGTTTCCGTCTCGGCCGCGGTCAGGCCGAGCCGCGGGCAGAGCCGGCAGGCGACCTCCGCGCCCAGGATGGAATGATCGCCGCCCCGTCCCTTGGCGATGTCGTGGATCAGCACGGCGACGTAGAGTACCCGACGCGACACGATCTGGCCGAAGATATCGGACGCGAGCGGATGATCGTCGCAGAGCAGCCCGCGCTCGATCCGGCTGAGCAGCCCGATGGCGCGGATCGTGTGCTCGTCCACGGTGTAATGATGGTACATGTCGAACTGCATCTGCGCCACGACGCGCCCGAAATCGGGCACGAAGCGGCCGAACACATCGGCTTCGTTCATCCAGCGCAGCACCGTTTCCGGATCGCGGGGGGATGCCAGAACGTCGAGGAACAGCGCGTTCGCGCGTGGATCGGTGCGGATCTCGTCGGCGAGTTTGGCATCGCGCGCGGCGGCGCGCATCGTGAGCGGGTGGATCTCCAGCTCGTAGCGGTCCGCCAGCGCGAACAGCTCGATCAGCCGGACGGGATCGGCGGCGAAGAAGCCGTCGTCGGGCAGGGCAAGGCGCCCGCGATCAAGTACGAACCCGTTCAGCCGCCCCGGCGCGCGTTGCCGGTGCGGCAGGCCGAAGCGCCGCCCGCGGCTGGCAAATTTCTCGTCCAGATGCGCGAGGAACACGCCCGTCAGATTCCCCACGGCGCGCGCCTGCAGGAAATAATATTGCATGAACCGCTCGACCTTCGACTTGCCCGGCCGATCGGAGAAGCGCATCCGATCGGCGATCTCGCGCTGCATGTCGAAGGTCAGCCGATCCTCGGCCCGCCCGGACAGCGCGTGAAGGTGGCAGCGCACCGCCCAGAGGAAATTGTCGGCGCGGTGGAACAGGCGATATTCGGCCTTGGTCAGCAGCCCGGTTTCGACGAGCTGCGCGGCGCGCTGCACGTCATAGATATATTTCCCGATCCAGAACAGCGCGTGCAGGTCGCGCAGGCCGCCCTTGCCCTCTTTCACATTGGGTTCGACGACATAGCGGCTGTCGCCCATCTTGCGATGGCGCACGTCGCGCTCCGCCAGCTTGTCGGCGATGAACTTGCCGGCGGTGTCGGCCTGCACCTCCGCCTTGAAGCGACGTGCGGCGTCGGCATACAGATCGCGGTCGCCCCAGACGTAGCGCGCCTCCAGCAGCGCGGTGCGCACCGTGATGTCGGCCTTCGCCTGGCGGATCATCTCGTCCAGCGACCGGCTGGAATGGCCGATCTTCAGCCCCAGATCCCACAGCGTGTAGAGCAGGGACTCGATCACCTGCTCGGCCCAGGGCGTCTGCTTGCCGGGGGTGAGAAAGCCGATGTCGACATCCGAATGCGGCGCCATCTCGCCGCGGCCATAGCCACCCACCGCGATCAGCGTCAGCCGCTCGCCGCGCGTGGGATTGGCGAGTGGATGGAGACGGGCCAGCGTGAAGTCGAGCGCGGCGCGCAGCAGCCGGTCGGTGAGATAGGCCTGCGCACCCGCGATCTCCAGCCCGCGCGAGGGATGTTCGATCAGCCGCCGCGCGATCTCGGCGCGGCCGGCGTCGAGCGCGGTCTTGAGCACCGGCACGGCGGCCCGGCGCAGCGCGACGCTACCAGGCGCATCCAGCGCGGCGAGCGTATCGGCCAGCGCGCGATGATCGATGATCGCGCGGCGGTTCGGGATCGGATCGAAACGAAGCGGCATGGCCCTGCGATAGAGGCTCCCGCGCCCGGCGTCTAATCGCCCGGTCAGGCGGGCTGCGGATAGCCGCTCGCCCCGCGCACGCGTTCCGACAGCAACGCGATCGGCATCGCCATATGCGCGACGAGCGCGGTTTCGCCGCGCTGCTCCATCAGGTCGGATGCGCGCAGCATCAGGTCGAGCGCCTGAAGATAGGTGTCCATCGGCTTGCAATCCTGAAAGAGCGTCGGCGCGCGCCTTATCGGCGTCATCCAACGCGTCAACGGGCTTAACCACGATTATGTCTGCCCGTCACCCCGCAGGGCGATGGCGGGGTCATTCGTCCCGGGCGAGCGCCCTCAGACGGTACAGCGTGTCGAGCGCCTCGCGCGGGGTGAGGGCGTCGATATCCAGCGCTTCCACCTCGCGGCGGATCGCGTCGCATTCGGCCTGCGCGCTCTCGACCGCCTGCGCCGCTGCGGCGAAGAGCGGCAGGTCGTCCAGCCCCGCCGCGAGGCCGCCCGTCTTGGCACGCCCCGCCTCCAGCTTGGCGAGCACCGCCTTGGCGCGGGCGACCGCCGCGGGCGGCATTCCCGCCAGCCGCGCGACCGCGATGCCATAGCTGCGATCGGCGGGCCCCTCGGCGAGTTCGTGGAGCAGCACCAGCTCGCCCTTCCATTCGCGCGCGCGGACGTGATGGAGCGACAGCGCGTCGCAGCGCTCGGCCAGCCGGGTCAGTTCGTGATAATGCGTCGCGAACAGGCAGCGGCAGCGATTGTCCTCATGGATCGCCTCGACCACCGCCCAGGCGATGGCGAGCCCGTCATAGGTCGAGGTGCCGCGGCCGACCTCGTCCAGGATCACGAAGGATCTGGGCGTCGCCTGTGCGAGGATGGCCGCCGTTTCTACCATCTCGACCATGAAGGTGGAGCGCCCGCGTGCGAGATTGTCCGACGCGCCGACACGACTGAACAGGCGATCGACTTGCCCCAGCGTCGCGCTGGCGGCCGGGACATAGCTGCCCGCCTGCGCCAGCACCGCGATGCAGGCGTTCTGCCGCAGGAAGGTCGATTTGCCGCCCATATTGGGTCCGGTGACGAGCCACAGCCGCGACGATTCGGACAGCATACAGTCGTTCGCCACGAAACGCCCGCCGCTGCGCGCCACCGCCGCCTCCACGACCGGGTGGCGCCCGCCCGTGATGTCGAAACAGGCGTGATCGACCAGAGCCGGGCGAGCCCAGCCGCCTTCGGTCGCCCGTTCGGCGAGGCCCGCGGCGACGTCGAGCCGGGCGAGCGCATCCGCGGTGGCGGCGATGCTCTCGCGGCTCGCCAGCGCGGCGGCGACCAGATCCTCCAGATGCGCGGCCTCGGCGGCGAGCGCGTGCGCGCCGGCTTGCGCCACCCGCGCCGCCACGTCGTGGAGCGACGGCGTGTTGAAGCGCACCACGCCGGCCAGGGTCTGGCGGTGGGTAAAGCCGCTATCGGGCTTCATCAGCGCATCGGCGGCGCGCGCGGGTACCTCGACATGATAGCCGAGCACGCCGTTGTGGCGGATCTTGAGCACCGCGATGCCGGTGTTCGCGCGGAATTCGGCCTCGAGCGCCGCGATCGCCCGCCGCCCACCCGCGCCGGTGTCGCGCAAATCGTCGAGCGCCACGTCATAGCCGCCGGCGATATAGCCGCCGTCCGACGCGTCGATCGGCGGCGCGGGTACGAGCGCGCGTTTGAGCAGGTCGATCAGGCTGCCATGGCCGCGCAGCCGGGGGACGATCGATCGCAGCAGTGCCGGCGGTTCGGCGACCCCGTCCAGCCGCTCGCCCAGCGCCCAGGCGCCGTCCAGCCCATCGCGCAACTGGCCGAGATCGCGCGGCGAGCCGCGACCGGCGGCGATCCGCCCGATCGCGCGGCCGATATCCGGCAGCGTGCGCAGCGTCGTGCGCAGCCGCTCGCGCAGGCCCGCATCGTCGTGGAGATAGGTGACGAGATCGAGCCGCGCCTCGATCGCCGCCCGGTCCATCAGCGGCGCGCCGACGTCGCCACCGAGCATCCGCGCGCCCGCACCCGTCACGGTGCGGTCGACCGCATCCAGCAGGCTGCCCTTGCGCGTGCCGCCGACCGTGCAGGTCAGCTCCAGACTCTCGCGCGTCGCGGCGTCGATCGCCATCACCTCCGCCGTGCGTGCCGCGCGCGGGGGGCGGAGAAAGGGCAGCGCGCCCTTGGCGGTATGATCCAGATAGGCGACGAGCCCGCCGGCCGCCGACAGCGCAGCGCGGCCGAACTGGCCGAAGCCGTCGAGCGTCGCCACGCCGTACAGCCGCAACAGCCGTGCCTCGCCTTGGCCGCTGTCGAAATCGGCGCGCGGGCGAAGCGTGGTGGCACGGTCCGCGCCCATGCCGCCTTCGCTGGCGATCACCTCCGCCGCACCCAGCCGGGCGAGTTCGGCGTCGAGGCCGCCGGCATCGGTCTCGACGATCTCGAACCGGCCGGTGGAAACGTCGGCGGCGGCGATCGCCACGCCGCCCGCCGCTTCGCCGATCGCCACGCACCAATTGTCGGCGCGCGAATCGAGCAGCGCCTCCTCGGTCAGCGTGCCGGCGGTGACGACGCGCACGATCGCGCGCGACACGAGCGTCTTGCCGGCGCGTTTTTTGGCCTCCGCCGGGCTTTCGGTCTGTTCGGCGATCGCGACGCGGTGGCCGGCCTTGATGAGCCGCTGGAGATAGGCGGTCGCGGCATGGACGGGCACGCCGCACATCGGGATCTTCTCGCCGTCATGTTCGCCGCGCGCGGTCAGCGCGATGTCGAGCACGGCGGCCGCCACGCGGGCATCGTCGAAGAACAGTTCGAAGAAATCGCCCATCCGGTAGAACAGCAGGCAATCCTCGGCCTCGGCCTTCAACGCCAGATACTGGGCCATCATCGGCGTGGGGGGAGGGGAGGCCATGCCCGCTGATACATCGCCCGCCCCGTCGTTCAACCCGCCACCGCCGCTACGGCTTCAGCAAGGGTGACGAAGCGGGGTGCGCGCCGTAAAGACCGTTCATCTCCCCAGCCGTGCGAGGCCCCATGTCCGACGAAAACAACCTGCAATTCTCCGAACGCGAGGCGTTGCTGTTCCATTCGGAGGGCCGCCCCGGCAAGATCGAGATCATCGCATCCAAGCCGATGGCGACGCAGCGCGATTTGGCGCTCGCCTATTCGCCGGGCGTTGCGGTGCCGGTGCGCGCGATCGCCGACGATCCTGCGACCGCCTATGATTATACCGCCAAGGGCAATCTGGTCGCGGTGATCTCGAACGGCACCGCGATCCTGGGCATGGGCAATCTCGGCGCGCTGGCGTCCAAGCCGGTGATGGAGGGCAAGGCGGTGCTCTTCAAGCGCTTCGCCGACGTCGATTCGATCGATATCGAGCTGAAGACGGAGGATGTCGATCGCTTCATCGACGCGGTCGAACTGATGGAGCCGAGCTTCGGCGGCATCAACCTCGAGGACATCAAGGCGCCCGAATGTTTCATCATCGAACAGTCGCTTCGCGAGCGGATGAACATCCCGGTCTTCCATGACGACCAGCACGGCACCGCGATCATCGTCGCCGCCGGGCTCATCAACGCGTGCCGCCTGACGGGGCGGCGGCTCGACGAGATCCGGATGGTGGTGAACGGCGCGGGCGCGGCGGCGATCGCCTGTACCGAGCTCGTGAAGGCGATGGGCGTGCGCTCCGATCATGTCATCATGTGCGACAAGACGGGCGTGATCTATCAGGGCCGCGACGACGTGAACCAGTGGCAATCCGCGCATGCCGCCGCGACCACGCGTCGCACCCTGACCGAGGCGCTGGAAGGCGCCGACGTGTTCCTGGGCCTGTCCGCAGGCGGTGCGCTCAAGCCCGAGATGGTCAAGGATATGGCCAATGCACCGATCATCTTCGCGATGGCCAATCCCGAGCCCGAGATCCGCCCCGAATTGGCGATGGCTGCACGCCCCGACGCGATCGTGGCGACGGGCCGTTCGGATTATCCGAACCAGGTCAACAACGTGCTCTGCTTTCCCTTCATCTTCCGCGGCGCGCTCGACGTGCGCGCGACGGGCATCAACGATGCGATGAAGATCGCCGCCGCCAATGCCATCGCCGAACTGGCGCGCGAGCGCGTTCCCGAGGAGGTCGCGCTGGCTTATGGCGTCAGCCACAGCTTCGGCCCTGCCTATATCATTCCCGCACCGTTCGATCCGCGGCTGATGGAGGTCGTGTCGATGGCGGTGGCCCGCGCGGCGATGGATTCGGGCGTGGCGACCAAGCCGATTCTCGACATGGAGGCGTATCGCCAGTCGCTGCGCGCGCGCCTCAACCCCACGACATCGGTGCTGACGCTCGCCTATGAGGGTGCGCGCGCACATCCCAAGCGCGTGATCTTCGCCGAGGGCGAGGAGGAGGTGGTGCTGCGCGCCGCGATCGCGTTCCGCGAGGGCGGCTATGGCACGCCCGTGCTGGTCGGCCGCGACGACGTGCCCGATCGGCTGCGCGCGCTGGGCGTCACCGATCCCGAAAGCTTCGAGCTGCACAACAGCCGCGTCTCGCCGCTGGTGCCGCGGATGGTCGATTTCCTCTACGCCCGACTGCAGCGCCGCGGCTATCTGCGCCGCGACTGCGAGCGGATGGTGAACCAGGATCGCAACATCTTCGGCGCGCTGCTGCTGCAGCTCGGCGAAGGCGATGCGATGATAACCGGCATCACCCGCACCTATGCCGAGACGATGCGCCAGATCAAACGCGTGATCGACCCGGTGCGCGGCAAGGCGCCGTTCGGTATCCACCTGCTGGTGGGGCAGAGCCACACCGTCTTCATCGCCGACACCGCGATCAACGAGCGGCCGAGCGCCGAGGAACTCGCCGATTTCGCCGAGCAGACCGCCGCGGTCGCACGCCGAATGGGCCACGAGCCGCGCGTCGCGTTCCTCAGCTATTCCAACTTCGGCAACCCCAAGGGCTTCTGGGTCGACAATGTGCGCGACGCGGTGGGTGTGCTGGACGGGCGCCGCGTGAGCTTCGAATATGACGGCGAGATGGCGCCGGACGTGGCGCTGAATCCCAAGCAGCTCGCCAACTACCCGTTCGCGCGGCTGTCGGGGCCCGCCAACGTGCTCATCATGCCCGGCCTCCAGTCGGCGCATATCTCGGCCAAGCTGCTGCGCGAATTGGGCGGCGATTCGGTGATCGGGCCGATGCTGATCGGCATGGAAAAGCCCGTCCAGGTCGCGCCGATGACCAGCACGGCGAGCGAGCTGGTGACGCTCGCGGTGCTCGCCGCAGGCGGGATTGCGCGGTGACGGTCACGGATCCATATCTGACTAGGTAATTGGTCAGGAAGCGGTGATGGTGACAGTGGCATTGGCCGACGCGAAGGCACGGTTGAGCGAGCTGATCGAGCGCGTCGAGGCGGGTGAGACCGTGTCGATCACCAAGCGCGGCAAGCCGGTCGTTCGGCTGGTCCCGGAGACGCCCCCGCGCAAACCGATCGATTTCGAAGAGATGCGGCGGGTGCGCGCACTGTCCAAGCCTTATGTCGATCCCGACGGTCTCTCGTTCGTCTCGCGGATGCGCCTCGAAGATCAGCTTTGATGCCGCTTTATCCCGATACGTCGATCCTCGTCAGCGCGTACACCGAAGAACTATATTCGGAGGTTGCGGAGAATTGGCTTCGTTCCTCGGCCGATGAAGAGATGATGGCCAGTCTCTGGTGTGAAACGGAGATGGCGTCGGCGCTGCGAGCCAAGACGCGGGCTGGCATCATCGCTCCTGCCGAACGGCAGCGGCTGTTGATGATCGTACGCAGTCTGTTGCGCGACACTATGACTCTGATTTCAGTCGAACCACGGCATTTCGCGTCGGCTGCGGACTTGCTCGCCCGCAGTACGAAGCCGCTGCGTGCTGCGGACGGCTTGCACTTGGCGATCGCCGCCGATGCGGGTGCCACGCTGTGGACGCTCGACGGCCCGATGGCAGCGGCCGGGCAGGCGCTTGGTCTCGACGTGCGCCTGCTCGCCCGCTGACCGTCACGCGTCGATACTTGTCCCCAGCGCCGCGTTCACCAGGCCACCATCGACGGTGATCGTGTCGCCCACCACATAATCGCCCGCGCGGCTCGCCAGGAAGATTGCGGTGCCGGCCATATCCTCGTCCACGCCGATGCGCTTGGCGGGGATGCCCTTGGCGATCGTCTCGCCGTGGTCGCGCGCGGCCTTGTTCATCTCGCTGGCAAACGCGCCGGGGGCGATCGAGGTGACGTTGATCGAATCCTGCACCAGCCGCGCCGCCATCCGCTTGGTGAGGTAGATCAATGCCGATTTGGAGGCGTGATAGCTGTACGTCTCCCACGGGTTCAGCCGCTGGCCGTCGATCGAGGTGATGTTGATGACCTTGGCCGGGCGTTCGCGCGACGCCGCCGCCTTCAGCGGCGCGTAGAGCGCCTGCGTCAGGAAGAAGGGCGATTTGACGTTCAGGTCCATCACCTTGTCCCAGCCGATCTCGGGAAAATTCTCGAACGGCTCGCCCCAGGCCGCGCCCGCATTGTTGACCAGGATGTCGAGCCCGTCCTCCACCGCCGCGAATTGCTCGGCCAGTGCCTTGCAGCCGGCGACGCTCGAGACGTCCTGGGGCAGGGGGATGCAGTTCGGCCCGAGCTGCGCGGCGGTTTCCTCGCAGGCGGCGGCCTTGCGCGACGAGATATAGACCTTCGCGCCCTGCGCGATGAAGCCCGCCGCGATCATCTTGCCGATCCCGCGCGAACCGCCGGTGACGAGCGCGACCCGGCCGTCGAGGCGGAAGAGATTGGTCGTGTCCATGGTTGCTCCTTTAGCCGCCGCGCTTGATGGTTTCGCGGGCGATGATGATCTGCTGGATCTGGCTGGTGCCTTCGTAGATGCGGAACAGCCGCACGTCGCGGTACAGCCGTTCGATGCCGTAATCGGCGATATAGCCCGCCCCGCCGAAGATCTGCACCGCACGGTCCGCGACGCGGCCGACCATCTCCGACGCGTAATATTTGGCCGCGGCGGATTCGAGCACCACGTCGCGCTCCGCATCCTTCGCCATCGCGGTTTCCAGCACCAGCGCGCGCGCGGCGAGCGCCTCGGTCTTGGAATCGGCGATCATCGCCTGGATCAGCTGATGCTCGGCGATCGGCTTGCCGAACTGCTTGCGCTCGCTCGCATAGGCGACGCAGTCCGCGATCAGCCGCTCGGCGACGCCCACGCACACCGCCGCGATGTGCAGCCGGCCGCGATCGAGGACGCGCATCGCGATCTTGAAGCCTTCACCCTCTGCGCCCAGCCGGTTCGCAGCGGGGACGGCCACGTCGTCGAAGATGACGTCTGCGACCTTCGCGCCCTTTTGCCCCATCTTCTTTTCGGGCTCGCCGATCGACACGCCCGGCAGATCGCGGGGCACGAGGAATGCCGACACGCCGCGTGCGCCCGGCGCGTCGCCGGTGCGCGCCATCACCGTGAACAGGTCCGCCTTGTCGGCATTGGTGATGTAGCGTTTGGTGCCCGACAGGCGATAGACGTCGTTGCCTTGGGCATCCTTGGCCTTCACCGCGCGCGTCTTCACCGATCCGGAATCGGACCCGACATCGGGCTCGGTAAGCGCGAAGCTGGTGATGATCTCGCCGCTTGCGATCCGCGGCAGCCACTCAGCCTTCTGTTCGGGCGTACCCGCCATGACGAGGCCCTGGCTGCCGATGCCCACATTGGTGCCGAAAGTGGAACGAAAAGCGGGCGTCGTTCGACCCAGTTCGATCGCAACGCGTACCTCTTCGATCATGGCCAGCCCCAGGCCGCCATAATCTTCGGCGATCGACAGCCCGTACAGCCCCATGTCGCGCATCTCGGCGATCACCGCGGCGGGGATCGCGTCGTTCGCCTCCACCTCCGCCTCCAGCGGGCGGAGCCGTTCGGCGACGAAGCGGCGCACCGTATCGATCAGCGCGTCAAAGGTTTCGGGATCAAGGGGCATGGCGGGTTCCGTGACGATGTTCCAGGGCGTGGGTAGAGCGCTGCGGGATTGCCCGCAAGCCAAACCGCACGTTCGAACGACCGCCGATTGACCGGCAGACATGCCATACTATGATTGGCAAAAGCGAGGAGAGTGGAATGCGGTTGTCGGGCAGGAACGCGGTGGTGACGGGCGGCGCATCGGGCATCGGGCGCGCCACCGCGCTCCGCTTCGTCGACGAAGGCGCGCAGGTCTTCGTCGGCGATATCGATGCGGAGGCGGGGCAGGCGCTCGCCGACGAATCGAACGGCCGGATCGTCTTCCACCGCACCGATGTGACGCAAGAAGGCGACATCGTCGCGCTGCTGGCACTGGCCGACGCGGCGGGCGGCCTCGACATCCTGTTCAACAATGCCGGCGCCGGCGGATCGCGCGACCCGATCGATACCATCTCCGCCGACGACTGGGATCGGACGCAGGCGTTGCTGCTGCGCTCGGTGGCGCTCGGCATCCGCCACGCGGCACCGTTGATGGCCAGGCGCGGCGGCGGGGCGATCGTCAACACCTCCAGCGTGTCCGCGCTCGGCAGCGGCTACGCGCCCACCGCCTATTCGACCGCCAAGGCCGGGGTACTCCATCTGACGCGGCTGGCGGCGGCCGATCTGGCCAGGCATGCGATCCGGGTGAACGCCGTCGTCCCCGGCTTCATCGCCACCAACATCTTCACCAGCGCGCTGGGCATCGACGCCGCCGGCAAGGCCAGGGCGGACGGCGTCATCGCGCATGTCGCCGCGGACGCGCAGCCGATCCGCCGCACCGGCCGCCCTGAGGACATCGCCGCCGCGGTCGCCTATCTGGCGAGTGACGATGCGTCGTTCGTGACGGGAACGCATATCGTGATCGACGGCGGCCTGACGATCGGCACGCGCGCGAGCTGGGATGCCAGCCAGCCTTCGCTCTTCTCGATTCTGGAGAGCATCCGCTGAGATTCGACCGGTTCGGCGGGTCGGCGATACCCCGAAACAACGGTCACCCGCCTCATTTCAACCCGGCCATCGCCCCGCAAACACGCTTCGTCGGATAAGGTTCCCGCGGGGCTTTCCAAAAAAATCGCGCGCCTCTAGCCAAAATTCATCGCTTTCACCGACCTTTCGGGGGGTCCATGAATTTCAAGGCTTTGGCAGCGCGTTTTGCGCTGGTGGTATCGTGCGGCCTGATGACGGCCGCTCCAGCTGCCGCCCAGTTCTGGCAGTGCGCGCCCTATGCCCGCGAGATTTCGGGGATCGATATCCGCGGCAACGCGAACACCTGGTGGGGCCAGGCCGCCGGCCGCTACGATCGTGGCCATGCGCCCAAAGTCGGCGCCGTTCTCGCCTTTGCCGCCAGCCACCGGATGCGCGTCGGCCATGTCGCGATGGTGTCGAAGATCGTGAACGACCATGAGGTGCTTCTCACCCACGCCAACTGGTCGCGCCCCGGCAAGGTCGAAACCGACGTCCGTGCGGTCGACGTGTCCACCAATGGCGACTGGTCGATGGTGAAGGTCTGGTATGCGCCGCAGGGCGATCTGGGCACGAGCGCCTATCCGACCAACGGCTTCATCTATTCGGGCCATGCGCCCAAGGGCAGCGATCTCGACGCGCCCGTCGTGCTGGCGCAGCATGGGCCCACCGATCCGCGCGGGATCTTCACGCTGGCCAACACGCCCGAATAAGCTGGCGAACAAGCCGGCACCGCCGCGATCGGGGCGGTGGATGCGAGCGGGGTTACCGGGGCGCGGGCATTGCGCGATCGAGGAACGCCACGCTGTCGCGCAGTACGGGGGCCTTTCCGCGAAATGGCACGGATAGCGCCATGACGACGTTCTCGTGGCTGATTCCGGGATAATCGATATGAGTCACCCGCCCGCCTAGCTGCGCGATCCGCGCGGTGAGGTTGACGGCGTTGTGCGCATGGACCTGCACGTCGTCGCCGGCCGAGATCAGCAGCATCGGCGCGGCATCACCGCGGGCGAAATGCAGCGGCTGGGTCATCTGGGGATTGGCGACGCCCTGCATCGCATCGATCGATCGCTTCACGGTAAAGGGATAGAAGTCATAGGGGCCGCACAGCCCCACTGCCGCCTTGACGATCCCCGGATCGACGCCCTCCGCGCGCAGCCAGCGCGGATCGAGCGTCAGCATCGCGACGGTATAGGCGCCTGCCGAATGCCCGGCGAGCGCGATCCGCGCCGGATCGCCGCCATAGGACGCGACATGGTTGCGCGTCCATTTCACCGCCTGCGCGCCGTCCTGGAGAAAGGCGGGGAAGCGCACCTGCGGCACCTTGCGGTAATCGGGCACCACCACGACGAAGCCCGCTTTGGCATAGGCGCGCGCGGCAAAGGCATAGGCGCCGCGCGATCCGTTCACCCAGCCGCCGCCATACCAGAAGATCACCACCGGCAGCGGCTTCGCCCGCGCGCCTGCCGGCCGCCAGACGTCGAGCGCTTGCCCATGATCGCCGAACGGCACCGCGCGCGCGACCCTGTCCGCGCCCACGCCGCCACCCTCCAAACCATCGAGAAAGCTCAACAATCCCGGCGGCGAGGTAAGCGCCGCGGCGGCGCCGGACCCGGCGAGCAGCAGCACCGCCGCGATGGCCGCTACGCGGGCCGGGCGCCCCCGCATCGTCAGACGAGCCGCCGCAGCCGGGTGAAGGCGAACGGCTTGCCGAGCAGCTTGGCCATGGTCGGCCGCGCCGCCGCCATCGCCGGCGAGGAGAGGTGTGCCGCCAGATCCGCCTCGCTCGTCCAGCTCTCGAAGGTGAGGAACCGGCCCGGATGCGCGATGTCCTCGTGCAAATGATAGGACAGGCAGCCCCGATCCTGCGTCGCCCCTCGCGCGAACGGGATCAACGCGTCGCGCAGCGCCGCCTCCTGGCCCTTCTTGGCGACCAGCTCGGCGATCACGTAGAGCGAACCGTCCTGTGCCCTGGCCACTTGCGCCCAAGGCAGCATCGCGGCGATACCCGCCACCGCCGCCCCGGCCACCACCATTCTACGTGACACCTTCGTGTCCTTCGCATCCATTGTCCTGCTCCTGTCCTATGGTGGCGGACGTTGAAGCATGGCGCGGGCAGGCTGGCAAATCGTCCGTGCGCGGGCTTCCCTCAGGCCGCTTCGGCCGCCTGCGTCGTCCAGCCGAGCCGGGGGATCGTGATCGAGCGTTTGCCGGTCAGGTCGGTGCGGCACACGAAGAGCTCGCGCTGCTCGATATAGCCGATCAGGCGGCGCACGCGGCCGAGCGAGCTGGTGCCATAGGTCTCGGCGATCTGCGCGTCGGACGGGCAGGGTGCGCCCTCGCGCGCGGCACGGGCGACCAGCAGGAACGCGCCCAGCATATCGTCGGGCAGGCCGCCCGCCACGTCGAGCGCGGTGGTCCATGCTTCGTCCGCCAGATCGAAGATGCCCGCCCGCGCGCAACTGAGCCGCCGGGTGAAGCCCGCGAGATCGAGCGGCGGCCGCGCCAGATCGGCCATCCGGCAGCGCACCTGGAAATCCTGGAACAGCACCGAGGGCGGCCGGAGCGCCGCCTCGGCATCGGCCACGATCGCGCGCATCACCTCCGCGACGATCGCCTCCACCTCCTGCGGGTCGCGCTCGGTGGCGGTGAGCGGCTCGGGAACGCTGCGGCCGAGCTGCGCGATCACGCGGTCGGGCGGCACCGCCATCGGCCGGCTGTCGAAGGCGAATCCGGGCTGATCCACCACCGGCTCGGGCGCGAAGAGCAGGTCCTTCATGTCCTCGGGCGGGGTCGCGGTGGGCAGGGGCGTGAGCTTGGGGCTGCCGCTGCGCGCGGACGTCTCGACCGCGCCGATCCGCACCGTGATCGGCCGCCGCGACACCGCAGGGCCGAGCGCCAGGAAGGTGCCGCGCTGCAGATCGCGGATCGTCTCCGCCTGGCGACGATCCATGCCGAGCAGATCGGCGGCGCGCGCCATGTCGATGTCGAGAAAGGTGCGGCCCATCAGGAAATTGGAGGCCTCGGCGGCGACGTTCTTGGCCAGCTTGGCAAGGCGCTGCGTCGCGATCACGCCGGCAAGGCCGCGCTTGCGCCCGCGGCACATCAGGTTGGTCATGGCCGACAGCGATGCGCGGCGCACCTCTTCGGTCACCTCGCCCGCGGCGGCCGGCGCGAAGAGCTGCGCCTCGTCGACCACCACGAGGGCTGGGTACCAATGTTCGCGCGGGGCATCGAACATCGCCGACAGGAAGGCGGCGGCACAGCGCATCTGCCCTTCGACCTCCAGCCCTTCGAGGCTCAGCACGACCGACGCGCGATGTTCGCGCAGCCGTGTGGCGAACCGCGCGATCTCGCGTTCGCTGTAATCGCCCGCCTCGATCACGACATGGCCGTAAGCGCCGCTGAGCGTCACGAAATCGCCCTCGGGATCGATCACGACCTGCTGAACCTGGCCTGCCGAGCGTTCGAGCAGGCGGCGCAGCAGATGCGATTTGCCCGATCCGGAATTACCCTGGACGAGCAGGCGCGTCGCGAGCAGCTCCTCCAGGTCGATCGGCACCGAACCACCGCGCTCGTCGCTCCCCATGTCCACGCTTACCGTCATGGGGGTGCGTTTGCAGGCCGGCGACCGGGCGGGCAAGGGGTTTGCGGCGCGCTGACGCCGTCCTAAGGGGCGGCGAGACACGCGATCAGGGGAAACGCCATGGCCTCGGCCGTCCGCATATCGGCCACCGCGCTCGCGGAGATGGCGCATCGCCTGCTCGGCAAGAAGCCCGCCGAACTCGACGAGGAGGAGCGCCGCGTCCTCGCCGGGATCGAGTCGGGGCGCACCGTCAGCCGCGACGCCGCTGACGTCGCCGATGAACGCTCCGATTTCGGCGATCGGTTGTCGGACAAGGTCGCGGCGATCGGCGGTTCGTGGGGCTTCATCATCGCCTTCACCGTGGTGCTGCTCGGCTGGATGCTGCTCAATTCGGACGTGCTCGCGCATTTCGGCGCGGCGTTCGACCCCTACCCCTATATCTTCCTCAACCTGATGCTCTCGACCGTGGCCGCGATACAGGCGCCGGTTATCATGATGAGCCAGAACCGGCAATCGGCGAAGGACCGGCTGGCCGCCAGCCTCGACTACGAAACCAACTTGCGATCGGAGCTCGACATCCTGCGCGTCCACGAGAAGCTGGATCATATCGTGCTCGACCGGCTTGCCGCGCTGGAGGCCAAGATCGACGCTCTGGCGAAATCCCCGCCCACGTCCTAAAGCCGGCCATCATTCAAAGAGGCGTCGATGGCAGGCCATTCCAAGTTCAAGAACATCATGCACCGCAAGGGTGCGCAGGATAAGAAACGTTCGGGCATGTTCTCGAAGCTGAGCCGCGAAATCACCGTCGCGGCCAAGATGGGCCTGCCCGATCCCGACATGAACCCGCGCCTGCGCGCTGCGGTGAACGCCGCCAAGGCGCAGTCGATGCCCAAGGACAATATCCAGCGCTCGATCGACAAGGCGTCGAAGGGCGATGCCGAGAATTACGAGGAAATCCGCTACGAGGCATTCGGCCCCGGCGGCGTGTCGCTGATCGTCGAGACGCTGACCGACAACCGCAACCGCACCGTGACCAACGTGCGCACCGCGATTTCCAAGAACGGCGGCAATCTCGGCGCGCCGGGTTCGGTGAGCCACGCGTTCGACCGGATGGGGCTGATCTCGTACCCGGCGCGTGCCGGCGATGCGGAAAAGGTCTTCGAGGCCGCGTTGGAAGCCGGTGCCGAGGACGTGACGTCCAGCGAGGACGGGCACGAGATCTGGACCGCGGTCGGCGATCTCCACGAAGTCTCGAAGGCGCTCGAGCCGGTGCTGGGCGAGGCGGAGGGGGCCAAGCTCGCCTGGCGCCCGCAGACGATGGTCGAGGTCGACGAGAACGACGCCGCCACGCTGTTCAAGCTGATCGACGTGCTCGACGACGACGATGACGTGCAGACCGTATGGGGCAATTACGAAGTGCCCGATGCGGTGATGGAGAAGCTGGGTTGACGCGGGTCGGAGCGTTGGCGGGAATGACGGCCGCGTGATGATCCTCGGCCTCGATCCGGGTCTCGGCACCACGGGCTGGGGCGTGATCCGGGCCGAGGGCAACCGGCTGACGCATGTCGCCAACGGCCAGATCAGGACGGATCCGTCGATGGCGCTGCCACGTCGCCTGTCCGCGCTCTATGCCGCGCTGATCGACGTGATCCGTGCCGAGCGCCCGGCGGGCGCGGCCGTGGAAGAGGTGCTCGGCAATTCGAACGCGCAATCGACGCTGAAGCTGGGGCAGGCACGCGGCGTGGTGCTGCTGGCGGCGGCGGGGGCGGGGCTGCACATCGGCGAATATCATCCCTCGACCGTGAAGAAGGCGGTGGTCGGCACAGGGGGCGCTGAGAAGAGGCAGATCCAGGCGATGATGGGGGTGCTGCTGCCCGGTGCGAAGCTGGCAGGGCCGGATGCGGCGGACGCGCTGGCGGTGGCGATCTGCCACGCGCATCATCTCGCCAGCGCCGAGGGCATGGCGCGGCGCGCGCGGGTGACCGCATGATCGCGCATCTGAAGGGGCGGCTCGATTCGACCGGGATCGACCATGCCGTGATCGATGTCGGCGGCGTCGGCTATCTGGTCGGTGCATCGAGCCGCACGCTCGCCGGCATCGGTCCGGTCGGCGAGGCGGTGATGCTGCATACCGAGATGCTGGTGGGCGAGGATTTCCTGCGCCTGGTCGGCTTCTCCAGCGCGGGTGAGCGCGACTGGTTCCGCCTGTTGACGGGCGTGCAGGGCGTGGGCGCGCGAGTCGCGCTCGCGATCCTGTCCGCGCTGGAGCCTGCCGATCTCGGTCGCGCGGTGATGGCGCAGGACAAGGCGACGGTGGCGCGCGCGAACGGCGTCGGCCCTAAACTCGCCGAGCGGATCGTGCGTGAGTTGAAGGACAAGGTGGGCGGCATCGCGATCGGCCCGGCCGGGGCGAGTGTCGTGGCGCCTGTAGGCAGTGCGGCGGCGGATGCGGTCTCGGCGCTGCTGAACCTGGGGTTCCGCCCGGCCGAGGCCGCGAATGCCGTGGCGGCTGCCGAGGAGGAACTGGGCGCGGGCACCGGCTTGGATGCGCTGGTGCGGCTGGCGCTTCGCAAGGCGGCGAAGTAGTCGCGCTGGACGGCCCATGCACGGGGGACTATATCGGGAACATGGCGCTGCTCCACGTCTCCCTTCCGCCTGAACTTCAGCGCTACGTCGATGGCCGCGTATCCGCCGAGGGGTTCGTGGACCCCGCTGCCTATCTCCGCGACTTGGTCGAACGCGATCAGGGTCTCTATCAGGCGGATGTTCGGCGGGTCCAGGCGTTGATCGACGAAGGTATCGCTTCGGGAATCATCGATCGCGAGCCTGAGGATGTCTTGCGGGACATCGTGACGGAGATCGCCGACCCGCATGGGTAGGGTTCGGCTGACCGCCGTGGCGACGCGGGATCTGCGGCAGATCAGGACCATCGGTATTCGGGATCATGGTGCAACGGCGTCCGCGGCGCGTGTGAGTGGCTTCGAACGCCTCGTCCGGCTGTTGCGCGACAATCCTCGGGCGAGGCAGGAGCGCCCCGAATTCCATCAGGACGATATCCTCAGCTTGTCGCACCATCCGCACCGGATATTCTACCGCATCGACGACGAGGAAAATGTTTTGATCGTTCGTATCATCCATCACGCACGCGACGTCGTTCGTGCGTTTCGGGACAGGCCTTGACCGACGATCGCCTCCTGACCGCCGCCCGCAAGCCCGAGGATGTCGACGCGGCGCTTCGCCCCAAATCGCTCGACGAATTCGTCGGGCAGAAGGCGGCGCGAGAGAATCTGCGCGTGTTCATCCAGGCGGCGCGCGAGCGCGGCGATGCGCTCGATCACGTGCTGTTCTTCGGGCCGCCCGGCCTCGGCAAGACCACGCTCGCGCAGATCGTCGCGCGTGAGATGGGCGTGGGGTTCCGCGCGACATCGGGGCCCGTCATCGCCAAATCGGGAGATCTGGCGGCGCTGCTGACCAATCTCGAAGACGGCGACGTGCTGTTCATCGACGAGATCCACCGTCTCCAGCCCGCCGTCGAGGAGGTGCTTTATCCCGCGATGGAGGACCGCGCGCTCGATCTGATGATCGGCGAGGGGCCGTCCGCACGGTCGGTGCGGATCGACCTGCCGCGTTTCACCCTCGTCGGCGCGACCACGCGGCAGGGGCTGCTCACCACGCCGCTGCGCGACCGGTTCGGCATTCCCGTGCGGTTGCAATTCTACACCATCGAGGAACTCACGCGCGTGGTGACGCGGGCGGCGGGGCTGCTGGGGCTCGCCATCGCTCCCGACGGTGCGGTGGAGGTCGCGCGGCGATCGCGCGGTACGCCGCGGATCGCGGGGCGGCTGCTGCGGCGGGTGCGCGATTTCGCGAGCGTGGCGGGGCATGATGTGGTCGACGCCAAGGCTGCCGACTCCGCGCTCAACCGGCTGGAGGTCGACGCGCTTGGGCTCGACGCGATGGACCGGCGCTATCTGACGATGATCGCCGACATCTATCGCGGTGGGCCGGTGGGCGTGGAGACGCTGGCCGCGGGTCTGAGCGAGCCGCGCGACACGATCGAGGAGGTGATCGAACCCTATCTGATCCAGCTCGGCCTCGTCGCGCGCACCGCGCGCGGGCGTTGCCTGAACGCGGGCGGCTGGAAGCATCTCGGGCTCAATCCACCCGCCGGATCGCAGGATGGACTGTTCGACTAAGACAGCGAAAAAAGCGGTCGGGATGCTTGACCGGGGCGATCGCAAACCTAGATTTTTTCTGCCGGGCGCCGCTGGTGGGCCCGGTGGGACATAGAGGGTGCCGGCTCCCTCCGGCGCTTCTCACGCCCAGATTGCTTCATCAGGAGGGTTTGGAAATGAGAACCGGATTTGACTTCACGCCCTATCGGCGTTCGTCCGTGGGGTTCGATCATCTCTTCGATCTGCTCGAAACGGGTGCGCGCGGCGAAACCGCGGACGGCTATCCCCCGTTCGACATTGCGACGGATGGCACGGACCGTTACTGGATCACGCTGGCGGTGGCAGGCTTTCGCCCGGACGATATAGAAATCGTCGCGCAGCAGAATCAGCTCACCGTCATCGGCAAGCGTGCCGACGACGAGAACAAGGCCCAGTATCTCCACCGCGGGATCGCCGCGCGTCCGTTCGAACGGCGTTTCCAGCTTGCCGATCATATCGAGGTGGGAGAGGCCGGTTTCGCAAACGGCTTGCTTACCATCCAGCTGAAGCGCGTCGTCCCCGAGGCGATGAAGCCGCGCAAGATCGCGATTCGTGATGGATCGGCGACGAACGACCGTATCGAAGCGCCGTCCGAAGAGCTTCGCGAGGCGGCATGATCCGGTAAGTTTGACCCACCGGCATCGATCGCGAGGATCGGCCGGTGGGTCGCTTCGGCGCGCTTCACCGCGCTGCCCGTTTTCACGCGCGTATCGATCCAAATCCGCATGACACTGCGCCCGCGCGCCTGCTACGCTTCCCTCATGCCCGTATCCGCCGCTGCCTCCGCCCGCGAGATCCTCGTCCGTCTGCACGACGTGATGGCGGCGCGCAGCCCGGCGCAATCCAAGCTCAATTCGGTTGTCGGCATCATCGCCGAGGCGATCGGCAGCGAGGTCTGCTCGATCTATCTGCTGCGCGAGGGGGTGCTCGAACTCTTCGCCACCCGCGGGCTCGATCAGGACGCGGTGCACGTGACGAAGCTGGCGCTGGGCGAGGGGCTGGTGGGCACCATCGCCGAGCAGGTGGAGGTGCTGAACCTCGACGAGGCGGCAAGCCATCCCGATTTCGCCTATAAACCCGAAACCGGCGAGGATCGCTATCACAGCTTCGCCGGCGTCCCCATCATCCGTCGCGAACGCGCGGTGGGGGTGCTCGCGGTGCAGCACAGCGATCCGCGCCGCTATGCCGATGTGGAGATCGAGGCGTTGCAGACGGTGGCGATGGTGCTCTCCGAACTCATTGCCAATGCCGGGCTGATCGATACCGCCGCCAGCGGGCAGGACCGCGTCCAGTCCACGGCCGCCGTCCGGATCGCGGGGCAGAAACTGGTCGACGGCATGGGTTCGGGCCATGCCGTGTTCCACCAGCCGCGGATCACGATCGAACATACCGTCGCCGAGGACATCGATGCGGAGCGCCACCGCGTCTACGCCGCGTTCGACAAGATGCGCCAGGGCATCGACAAGATGGCGCGCGAGGCCGAATTCGGCGTGGCGGGCGAGCATGTCGAGGTCATCGAGACCTACAAGATGTTCGCTTATGACGAGGGTTGGGCGCGGCGGATCAACGAGGCGATCGATTCCGGATTGACCGCGGAGGCGGCGATCGAGCGCGTGCAGCAGCGCACCCGCCAGCGGATGCGCCAGATCGACGATCCGTTGCTCGCCGACCGGATGCACGATCTGGAGGATCTGTCGAACCGGCTGTTGCGGATCGTCTCGGGCCAGATGGGCACCGCCGCCCAATTGGGGCTGCGCCAGGATACGATCCTGATCGCGCGCAATCTGGGCCCTGCCGAACTGCTCGAATATGACAAGCGCCGTCTGAAGGGCGTGATCCTGGAAGAGGGATCGCTGACCGCGCATGTCACGATCGTCGCGCGGGCGATGGGCGTTCCCGTGCTCGGTCGCGTTCGCGACGTGCGGCGGCTGATCGCGGAGGGCGACCTGCTGTTGCTCGACGTGATCGAAGGCAATGTGTTCGTGCGCCCATCGCTCGCGATGGAGGAAGCGTTCGAGGCGCGTCTGCAGTTGCGGCAGAAGCGTAAGGCTGCGTTTGCCGCGCTGCGCGACGTGCCGCCGGTGACGAAGGACGGGCACCGGCTGACGCTGCTGGTGAATGCGGGGTTGCGCGACGACGTCGCGGCACTCGACGTGACGGGCGCGGATGGGATCGGGCTGTTCCGCACCGAATTCCAGTTTCTCGTTTCGGCGACGCTGCCGCAGCGCGAGCGCCAGCAGCGTCTCTACAAGGAGGTGCTGGATGCCGCCGGGGACCGGCCGGTGGTGTTCCGCACGGTCGATATCGGCGGCGACAAGGCGCTCCCCTATCTGAAGGAGGAATCGGGCGTCGAGGAAAACCCGGCGATGGGCTGGCGGGCGCTGCGCCTGAGCCTGGAGCGCGACGGGCTGATGAAGGTGCAGGCGCGCGCGCTGATCGAGGCGGCGGCCGGACGGACATTGAACGTCATGTTCCCGATGGTGAGCGAGCCATGGGAATTCGATGAGGCCAAGGCGCTGTTCGAATCGCAGCGTGCCTGGATGGCGCAGCGCGGAGGCAAGGGCCCGGCGGAGGTCCGCTATGGTGCGATGCTCGAAGTGCCCGCCTTGGCGGAGCAGCTCGACATCCTGTTGCCCAAGCTGCAATTCCTGTCGGTCGGCACCAACGATCTGACGCAGTTCCTGTTCGCCGCCGATCGCGCGAACCCCAAGCTCGCCGAGCGTTACGACTGGCTCAGCCCCTCGATCCTGCGTTTTCTCGCACGGCTGGTGGGGCCGTGCCGCGACGCGGGCGTCACGCTTGCGGTGTGCGGCGAAATGGGCGGCCGGCCGCTGGAGGCGATGGCGTTGATCGGCCTCGGGATTGAGCGCCTGTCGATCACGCCGGCGGCGATCGGGCCGATCAAGGCAATGGTGCGGTCGCTCGATCGCGGTGCGCTTCGTGGCTTCATGGCGACTCTGCTGGCCGCCCCGCCGCGCGATCCCCGAGCCGCGCTTGCGGCATGGGCGGCGGAGAATGGGGTGGAGACCGCCTGAAGCGCGACCAAAGGTTTGTAGAGCGCGTTGACACGCCCCCGGTGCTCTGGGAGACGTGGCCACGAGAGCGCGAGCGGAGACAGGAATGGACGAGGTCGAACCCGGCGAGCCGATACCGGGCGCGCCGCCCGTGCGCGCCGGTGACCTGCTGCGCCAGGCACGCGAAGCCCAGGGGCTGAGCATCGCCGAGGTCGGGCAGCGCACCCGCATTCCCCTGCGTCATCTCGAAGCGATCGAGGCGGGCGACTATGTCGGTCTGCCGTCGCCCACCTATGCGGTCGGCTTTGCGCGCGCTTATGCGCGTGCGGTCGGTGCGGATGCGGTCGCGATCGGGGCGATGGTGCGCGCCGAGGTCGATCTGCTTGGTCGCCGCATTCCCGAATATGAACCCTATCAGATGGCCGATCCCGCGCGGGTGCCGTCGCGCGGCGTGGCGATCGTCGGGCTGGGCCTGGCGCTGGCGGTGCTGATCCTGGTGGGACTCTGGTATGGAACCGACCTGTTCCGACAAGGCGCATCGGCTCCGGCTTCGGTCGCGAGTGCACCTGCCGTCGTGGCGCCCGTTCCCGCCGCGCGCCCCAGTCCCATCGCGCCCACCGGCGGCCAGGTGGTGCTGACCGCCCGGGACGAAGTGTGGATGCGCGTCTATGATGCCGACAACAAGACGCTGTACCTCGGCACGATGAAGCAGGGCGAATCCTACACCGTGCCCGCCGATGCCAAGGATCCGATGATCAACGTCGGCCGGGCGGACAAGCTGACCGTAACGCTGAACGGTTCAGCGGTGGCCCCGCTCGGCACGGGTGAGCATGCGATCAAGGACGTGAAGGTGAGTGGCGCCGCCATCGCCGCGCGCGCCGCCGGTGCGGCGCAGCCGACATCCGGCGCATCGCCGACGCCCACCGCTACGTCGTCTCCGACGCATGATGCCGGGCGGACGAAGACCGCGAAGCGGAGTGCGCCCGCCAAGCCCAAGCTGAGCGAAACGCAGCGCGCGAACCTCGATGCGGCGGCATCGCCACCACCGCCTGGAAACGCTTCGACGCCTTGAGGGTCTAGGACGTGTAAAGGCTGGCGACAGGCATCGGCTTGTCGCTATAGCGATGGCCTCATCGACACCGGGGGGTGTATCCCATGCGTAGCGTATTCTCGATCGTCCTGCTGGCCGGAACCGCGCTGATGCCGGTGGCGGCGAACGCCCAATCCAATGTCGAGGGCCGTGTCGGCAAGCTCGAGAGCGAGATGCGCGCGGTGCAGCGCAAGGTGTTTCCGGGCGGCGCGGGGCAGACGCTCCAGCCCGAGATCGTCGCCCCCGATCGTCCGCGCGGCGATCTGGCCGGCACGCCCGCCTCGAGCCCGCTGGCCGACGTGACCGCGCGCGTCACCTCGCTCGAACAGCAGATGGCGACGCTGACCGGGCAGAGCGAGCAGAACGGCTACAAGCTCCGGCTGCTCCAGGAACAGTTCGACACCTATCGCCGCGCCACCGATGCCCGGTTGGCGACGCTCGCGGCCGGCGCTTCGCCCGACGCCGGGCCGGCGGGGCTTTCCTCGCCCGACTCGCCCATGCCGCGCGACATGCCCACGCCGCGCTCGGCGAGCCCGCGCGCCACACGGGACGCACCGGCGCGGGACGATGCCGCGCCTTCGGCGATCGACCGGCCCGCGCGCGCCACCGGCGCGGCCTCCCGGCCGACACCCGTTTCCACCACGCCGGCGCGGGCGAAACTGGTCGATGCGGTGGAGCGGCCATCCAGCGGCGACACGCCCGAGGACGAATATCTCTACGGCTATCGTCTCTGGCAGGCCAAACTCTACCCGGAGGCCGAGGCGCAGTTGAAGAAGGTGGTGACGGATTATCCGAAGAACCGCCGCGCGAGCTATGCGCAGAATCTGCTCGGCCGCAGCTATCTCGATGACGGCAAGCCCAGCCTCGCTTCGATGGCCTTCTATGAGAATTACAAGAAGATGCCCGATGGCGAGCGCGCGCCCGAGAGCCTGTTGTATCTCGGCAAGGCGCTGATGACGCTGAAGAAGCCCGCCGATGCGTGCAAGGTCTATGGCGAACTCGACGATGTGTATGGCGCCAAGCTGTCTGCCGCGATGAAGGCGGACATGGTCAAGGGACGCGCCGCCGCCAAGTGCGGCTGACCTGAAGGCGAGGCGCGTGAGCACCGATACCGACCGCTTCCTTGCCGATCTGACGCGGGTGTGCGGTGAAATGCCGACGGGTCTGCTTCTCGCCGTCTCGGGCGGCCCGGACAGCATGGCGATGCTGGCGCTGGCGCACGGTGCCGGCGTGCCGGCCATAACGGTCGCGACGGTCGACCACCGGCTGCGCGACGAGTCGGTCGGGGAGGCGGCGATGGTCGCGGCGCAATGCGCGACGCTGGGGCTGCCTCACGCGACGCTCGTCCCCGATGCCCCGATCGAGGGTGCCAGCCTTCAGGCGCAGGCGCGTGCCGTCCGCTATGCGCTGCTCGCCGCGCAGGCGCGCGCGATCGGCGTGGCGTGCATCGCGACCGCGCATCATGCGGACGATCAGGCCGAGACGTTCCTGATGCGAGCGGCGCGCGGGGCGGGGCTGGCGGGGTTGGCCGGCGTTCGCGCCCGCACACCGATCGACGGGATCGCCGTCGTCCGCCCGCTACTCGAATGGCGCCGCGCCGAATTGCGCGCGATCGTGCGCCGCGCGGAACTGCCGTTCATCGACGATCCGTCCAACCACGATCTCCGCTACGACCGCACCCGATTCCGCGCGCTGCTGGATGCGAACGAGTGGCTCGATCCGCCACGGCTGGCGCGGTCCGCCGCCGCGCTCGCGGAGGCGGATGCCGACCTGCGGGCCGTGGCCCAATGGTTGTGGTCGACGCGCGCGCAGGGGCGGGAGGACGTCCGGCTTTCGGTCGAGGGCCTGCCGCGCGAACTGCGCCGCCGGCTCGTCCGCCGGGCGATCGGCGAGGTTCGCGCCGCCCATGGCATCCTGCGTCCCGAATGGTCCGATGCCGCCAACATCGAGTCGTTGCTCGACGCGCTGGAACGCGGCAGCCAGGCGACGCAGGCGGGGCTCGTGGCGAGCACGCGCGGCGAGACGTGGCGCTTCCGCGTTGCCCCGCCGCGTCGGGCGCATTGAGTGGCGGGCGCGTGCATCTGTTCCATTGCCATTAACCTGCGCGCGCTTATCTTGGGTGCTCGGAAAGGTACTCCATGAACGACAACGACAAGCCCGGCTCGAGCGACAATGGCGGCGGCGGGGGCAATCCCTGGATGAAGAGCCTGCTCATCTGGGTGGGAATCCTGCTTGCGCTGGCGATGTTCGTCACGATGTTCGACGGACGCTCGGCGACAGCCGGCGGCAACACGATCGCCTATTCGGCCTTCCTCGATAAGGTGGACGAGGGAACGGTCAAGGACGTCAACATCTCCAAGGACATCATCACCGGCACGCTGTCGTCGGGCGAGAAGTTCCGCGCCTATCCGATCTACGACGCCGGGCTGGTGCCCAAGCTGCGCGAGAAGAACGTGTCGATCTCGGCCAAGCCCGAGGATGTCCCGTCGATCTGGATGGTGCTGCTCTACCAGTCGTTGCCGTTCCTGCTGTTCCTCGGCATCGCCTTCTTCGTGCTGAAGCAGATGCAGAAGAATTCGGGCTCGGGCGCTATGGGCTTCGGCAAGAGCCGCGCGAAGATGCTGACGCAGAAGGAGGGCAAGGTTACCTTCGACGACGTCGCCGGTATCGACGAGGCGCGCGAGGAACTGGAGGAGATCGTCGAGTTCCTCAAGGACCCGACCAAGTTCGCGCGGCTGGGCGGCAAGATCCCCAAGGGTGCGCTGCTCGTCGGTTCGCCCGGTACGGGCAAGACGCTGCTGGCGCGCGCGATCGCGGGCGAGGCGGGCGTTCCGTTCTTCACCATTTCGGGTTCGGATTTCGTCGAGATGTTCGTCGGCGTCGGCGCGAGCCGCGTTCGCGACATGTTCGAACAGGCCAAGAAGAGCGCACCCTGCATCGTCTTCATCGACGAGATCGACGCCGTTGGCCGGCATCGCGGCGCGGGGCTCGGCAACGGCAATGACGAGCGCGAACAGACGCTCAACCAGTTGCTGGTCGAGATGGACGGGTTCGAGGCGAACGAAGGCATCATCATCATCGCGGCGACCAATCGCCCCGACGTGCTTGATCCCGCTTTGCTCCGCCCGGGCCGCTTCGATCGCCAGGTCGTGGTGCCGCGTCCGGATATCGAGGGCCGGATCAAGATCCTCGAAGTTCATATGAAGAAGACGCCGCTGGCGCCGGACGTCGATGCGCGCGTCATCGCGCGCGGCACTCCCGGCTTTTCGGGCGCGGATCTCGCCAACCTCGTCAAC
Source organism: Sphingomonas sp. GC_Shp_6 (assembly GCF_026540835.1). Taxonomy (NCBI): domain Bacteria; kingdom Pseudomonadati; phylum Pseudomonadota; class Alphaproteobacteria; order Sphingomonadales; family Sphingomonadaceae; genus Sphingomonas; species Sphingomonas sp. GC_Shp_6. Next base: position 114,319 of record NZ_JALNUO010000006.1, read on the forward strand.
GAGGCGGCGCTGACCGCGGCACGCAAGGGCAAGCGCCTGGTCGCGATGGCCGAGTTCGAAGAGGCCAAGGACAAGGTCATGATGGGCGCGGAACGCCGCTCCATGGTGATGACCGACGACGAGAAGCGGATGACCGCCTATCACGAGGCGGGGCATGCGATCGTCTCGATCCACGAGCCCGCATCGGATCCGATCCACAAGGCCACGATCATTCCGCGCGGCCGTGCGCTCGGCATGGTGATGCGGCTGCCCGAGCGGGATAGCTACAGCTATCACCGCGACAAGATGTACGCCAATCTGGCGGTGTCGATGGGCGGGCGCGTGGCCGAAGAGGTGATCTTCGGTTACGACAAGGTGTCGAGCGGCGCGTCGTCCGACATCCAATATGCCACGGGTCTGGCGCGCGACATGGTCACCAAATGGGGCATGTCGGACAAGGTCGGGCCGGTCGAATATGCGCAGCCGGAAGGCGAGTCCTTCCTCGGCTATTCGTCCAGCCAGCCGGTGCGCATGTCGAACCAGACCGCGCAACTGATCGACGACGAGATCAAGACGATCGTCGAAGGCGGCCTCAACCGCGCCAAGCAGTTGCTGAGCGATCATATCGACCAGCTTCATACGGTGGCCGGTGCGTTGCTCGAATTCGAGACGCTGACGGGTGACGAGATCAAGCGCCTCATCGCTGGCGAGGACATCGGCCGTCCCGATCCGGGTGCGACGACGCGTTCGGTTCCGGCGGCCGGCACGTCGATCCCGAAGACCCGCCGTCCGCAGGGGCCGTTCGGCAACCCGGCGCCCGCCGGCGCGTGATGCCGTTCATGGCGGCGACACCTCGGTTTCGGTAATCACTGCCGAAACCGAGGTGGAGTGTTTTCGATGAAGATGATGGGTATCGCGGGGCTTGCGCTCGTTCTGGCTGCCGCGCCCGCGAGCGCGGCGATTACGGTGCAGAACTTTCTGACCCGCGCCGATGCGTTGAAGGCGCAAGGCCCCATGGCGCTGATGGCGCCCGACTTTCCTGTCCTGAAAGGCGAAGCGCAGGCGGCCACCGCGCAGCTCAAGGCGGAGCGCGATGCACGCAAGGCTGCGGGCAAGCCGCCGATCGCCTGCCCGCCGGAAGGTCAGTCGATCGGGATCATGCAGATGCTCGACGGCCTTGCCGCCTTGTCGCCGGCCGAAAAGCGGCTGCCGCTGAAGGACGGCTATGCCAAGGTCCTGGCCAAGACCTATCCCTGCCATTGAGCGGACGGCATGGGTCATGCTAGCCCGGCACGATGGATGTGGACGCCGTTGAACTGATCGCCGCCATGGCCGAGCGCGCGCGCATCGCTGCGGCAGTGCTCGCGACGATGAGCGACGCGGCCAAGGCGCGCGGCCTCGAGGCGGCGGCCGGTCGCGTGCGCGTCGCGGCGGCCGATATCCTCGCCGCCAATGCCGAGGATGTGGCGGCGGCGCGGACGGCCGGCCTGTCGGCGGCGCTGTGCGACCGGTTGACGCTCGATCCGGCGCGGATCGCCGCGATGGCGGACGCGATCGCGACGGTCGCGACGCTCGACGATCCCGTGGGTCAGGTGATCGACACGCGTACGCGGCCCAATGGGCTGATCCTCACGCGCACCCGCGTGCCGATCGGGGTAATCGGGATCATCTATGAAAGCCGGCCCAACGTGACGGCCGATGCGGCGGCCTTGTGCGTTCGTTCGGGCAACGCGGTGATCCTGCGCGGCGGAAGCGAGGCGGTGCGCAGCAACCGCGCGATCCACGCCGCGCTGGTGGAAGGGCTGGCAGCGGCCGGTCTGCCCGTCGATGCGGTGCAACTCGTGCCGATCACCGATCGCGCGGCGGTGGGCGCGATGCTGACGGCGGAGGGCGCGATCGACCTGATCGTACCACGCGGCGGCAAGAGCCTCGTCGCGCGCGTCCAGGCCGAGGCGCGCGTGCCTGTTCTCGCGCATCTCGACGGGATCAATCACGTCTATGTCGATGCCTCGGCCGATCCGGCGATGGCGGCGGCGATCGTGGTCGACGCCAAGATGCGGCGCACCGGCGTCTGCGGCGCGATGGAGACGCTGCTGATCGATCGCGCCTATCCGCATGCGTCGGCGTTGATCGCGGCGTTGTCGGCGGCGAGGTGCGAGGTGCGCGGGGACGCCGCGGTGTGCGCCATGGCCGATGTGGCGGCGGCGCAAGCGGCGGATTGGGACACCGAATATCTCGACGCGATCGCGTCGGTGGCGATCACCGACGGGGTCGAGGGGGCGATGGCGCATATCGCACGCCATGGTTCGCATCATACCGATGCGATCGTGGCGGAGGATGCTGCGGTGGCCGAGCGGTTCCTGGGGGGTGTCGATAGCGCGATCGTGTTGTGGAACGCGTCGACGCAATTCGCCGATGGCGGGGAGTTTGGGTTGGGGGCGGAAATCGGGATCGCGACCGGGCGCCTTCATGCGCGGGGCCCCGTCGCGCTCGAGGGCCTGACGACGTACAAATGGATCGGCCGGGGCAGCGGTCAGGTGCGCGGCTGACGCGCGCCGCCCTGTGCCGTACCATGGATCATCGGATCGCGCGTGACGCGCGTCGGGCTTCTCGGGGGATCGTTCAATCCCGCGCATGCCGGGCATCGCCGGATCACGCTGGCCGCGATCCACGCGCTGGCGCTGGACGAGGCGTGGTGGCTGGTATCGCCCGGTAACCCCTTGAAGCCCGAACAGGGCATGGCGCCGCTGGCCGCACGGCTCGCGTCCGCCCGCCGGATGGCGCGGCGGGCGCCGATCCGGCCGAGCACGATCGAGGCGCGGCTCGGCACGCGCTACACGATCGATACAATGCGCGCGCTCAAACGCCGTTACCCCAGGACGCACTTCATCTGGGTGATGGGGAGCGACAATCTGGCGCAATTCCATCGCTGGAAGGGATGGCGCGCCATCGCCCGCGAGGTTCCGATTGCGGTGATTGCGCGGCCGGGTTATGAAGGCCGCGCCTCCGCCTCACCAGCGGCGGGCTGGCTGCGGCGTTTCCGGCGACCCGCAGGCCAGGCGAACCGGTGGACGACGTGGGAGTTGCCAGCCTTCGTGCTGTTGCGTTTCCGTCCCGACCCCATGTCCGCCACGCAGGTTCGGGCCGGAAATCCTGCCTGGTTCCGGCAATTTCTGCCCGACGCACCACCCTAGGAGATCTCTTGGCCACTTCCCCCAATGCCCCCCGCGCGACCGACCCGGCCGAGGTGGAGGCGCTTCACCGCCTCGTGCTCGAAAGCCTCGACGACGATCAGGCGGTGGATGTGATCTCGATCCCGCTCGCGGGCAAATCGAGCATCGCCGATCACATGGTGATCGCGAGCGGTCGCTCGACGCGTCAGGTGGCGTCGATGGCGGGCAAGCTCGCCGAGAAGATCAAGGGCGAACTGCACCGCCAGACGCGGATCGAGGGCCTGCCCACCGCGGACTGGGTGTTGATCGACGCAGGGGACGTGATCGTTCACCTGTTCCGCCCCGAGGTGCGCTCCTTCTACAATCTGGAGCGGATGTGGGCGTTCGGCGATGCGCCGCCCGCGCCGGCGGCCATCTCGCAAGCCTGACGCGCAGCCGGCGATGCTGTTGCACATCGTCGCCCGCGGCCGGATCGCGCGATCGCCCGAAGGCGAACTGGTCGCCCGCTACATGAAGCGGATCGCGTGGCCGACGAAGCTGACCGAACTGCCCGACGCCGGCGGCAAGGTGCCGGCGGTCGAGCCGCAGACCAGGCGCGTGCTGCTCGACGAGACCGGCGAGACGCTGTCCTCGACCGCACTGGCGCGCCTGATCGGGCGCTGGCGGGACGACGGCGTCCGCGAAGCGCGGTTCGAGCTAGGGCCGGCGGACGGCTTCGACGATGCCGCGCGCGGTGAAGCCGATCTGCTGCTGTCGTTCGGCCGCGCGACCTGGCCGCATCTGCTGGCGCGCGCGATGCTGGCGGAACAGCTTTTCCGCAGCGTCAGCATCCTCGCCAACCATCCCTATCACCGCGAGGGGTGATGGACGCGGCCATCAGCGACCGGAAAGGTCGTTCCGCCGATCGTCCGGAGCTCGGCAGCGGCGGGCGGGGGCGGCTCCGCACCGCGATCGCGGCCATCGGCGCGGCGGCGGCGCTCGTGTCGGCCATGCCGATCATCGCACAATCGCCACTCGTCCAGGAACAGCGGCGCCTCGCCATCGCCCGCCGCGACGGAGCTGCCGCAGCGGCGCGGGCGGCAGTGCTTGAACGCCAGGCGGCCGGCGAGCGCGACGCGGCGCGCAAGGCGCGCGCCGACGAAGAGGCGCTGGCGGCCCGGGTCGACGCCGCCCAGGCTGATCTCGCCACGGCGAGCGCGCGCGTGGCGGTGACGGACCGTCTGCTCGCGGATCAGCGCGCGCGGCTGGGCGCAGCGCAGGTGCCGATCGCCCGGTTGCTCGCCGCGCTCGAATCGCTCGCCTCCCGGCCGATGATCGCCGCGGTCGCGCAGCCCGGATCGGTGGACGACCTCGTCCATGTCCGTGCCGTGCTCGGCAGCGCCGTGCCGGCCGTCAGGATAAAGACGCAAGGGGTGCGGACCGAGTTGGCCGAGACGCGGCGCCTGCAGGCCAACGCCGCGCTGGCGGCGCAGGTGCTACGCGATGGCCATGGCCGCCTGGAGCGCGAACGCGCCGCGCTGGCGTCGCTCGAGGCGCGGCATCGCGGCCGGGCACAGGCGTTGGGCCGAAGCGCGATCGGGGAATCGGACCGCGCACTGGCACTGGGCGAACAGGCCCGCGATCTGGTCGATCGGCTCGAGGAGGAGGGCAGCGCCCAGGCGGCCATCGCCACGCTGGAGACGCTGCCGGGACCATTGCCGCGGCCCGTCGCGCGGGGCGTCGTGCCGCCGCCGCGGCCCGCGGGCGCGTACCGGCTGCCGGTGACGGGGCGGCTGCTGACGGGGTTCGACGAGATCGCCGACGCCGGCTATCGCGCGCGTGGGCTCAGCTTTTCGGTCGCGGCTGGCGCGCCGGTCGTCGCGCCGGCAGCGGGGCGGGTGCGTTACGCGCGCGTGTTCCGCGGCTATGGGACGATCCTGATCCTCGATCACGGCGATGGCTGGACCAGTTTGCTGACCGGCCTGTCGCAAGCGAGCGTCGCGCCCGGTGCCATCGTCCGCGCCGGCCAGATCGTCGGCCATGCCGGCACGGGCCCAGATCCGCAGGTGGGCGTCGAGCTGCGCCGCCGCGGCCGGCCGATGGATATCGCCGCGCTGATTGGCTGATCTGCTCATCGCCCGTTCACCCCGAGGCTGCTTTGATCGCACCGACCAAAGCGGCTAGGGAGGGCGAACGCCATCCCGCCTGTCCAGGACTCCCTTGTGCCAAGACCGAAGTCGATGCCCCGTCCCCTGCTTGCCGCCACCGCGATCGTCGGCGCGCTCGCCCTCGTTCCGCTCGCCACCGCGGCGATGGCCGCTTCCGATACCGACACCTATCGCGAGTTCGATCAGTTCATCGACGTCTTCAACCGGGTGAAGGCGAACTATGTCGACAAGGTGGACGACAAGACGCTCATCAAGGGCGCGATCCAGGGCATGCTCGCGAGCCTCGATCCGCATTCGAGCTATGCCGACGCGCTCGATTACCAGAACCTCCAGATCATGACCGAGGGCAATTATGGCGGCCTCGGCCTCACCGTCACCATGGAAGACGGTGCGGTGAAGGTGATCGCGCCGCAGGAGGGGACGCCGGCCGCGCGAGCCGGCGTGAAGTCGGGCGACTATATCACGCATATCGACGGCAAGCTGATCTATGGCCAGTCGCTCGACGAGGCGATCGCGCTGATGCGCGGCAAGGCGGGCACCAAGATCACGCTGGGCCTCGTCCGCCCCGGTCGCGACAAGCCCCTCGACCTGACGATGACTCGCGAGGTGATCGTGCAGAAGCCGGTGAAGTGGGAGGTGCGCGGCGATGTCGGCTATATCGACATCAACACCTTCTCCGAACAGACCGGCGCCGACACCCGCGCCGCGATCATGGCGATCGACAAGTCGCTCGGGCATCGGCCGCTTGGTTACGTGCTCGATCTGCGCGAGAATGGCGGCGGCTTGCTGAGCCAGGCGATCGAGGTGAGCGACGCGTTCCTGGATCATGGCGAGATCGTCTCGCAGCGTGGCCGCGAGAAGACGGATATCGAGCGTTACTATGCGCATCCCGGTGACGATGCGCACGGTTTGCCCGTCGTGGTGCTGACCGATTCGGGCACCGCGTCCGCGTCCGAGATCGTGGCCGGCGCGCTGCAGGACCAGCACCGGGCGCTCGTGATGGGCGAACGCAGCTTCGGCAAGGGATCGGTGCAGACCTTGCTGCCGCTCGGCCCCGAGACCGTCCTGCGGCTGACCACGGCGCGCTATTACACGCCGTCGGGCCGCAGCGTGCAAGAAGGCGGGATCGAACCCGACATCGCGGTGCCGCAGATCAGCGATCCGGACTTCAAGACCAAGCCGGTGTTCCGCGAGGCCGATCTGCGCCGGCATCTCATCAACGAGATGAAGCCGGACAATGCGGTGCTGGAGGAGGACGCGAAGACCGATCCGCGCTTCTCGCAGACCGCCGATCAGTTGAAGAAGGCGGGCATCGTCGATTTCCAGCTCTATTATGCGCTGAAGACGGTCGCGCGGCTCGGCGGCGCGGCGCAGGTCGCGGCCGCGACCAAGCCGCCGGTCGCCTCGCCCGTGGTGCCCAAGTGACCGCCAATGAGCGAACGGCGCGCGGCCTCGCGCTGCTGCTCCCGGCCGCGTTGCTCGCGGGCGCCTGGGGCGGCCAGCTCTTCGGCGGGCTGATCCCGTGCGAGATGTGCCATTGGCAGCGCTGGCCGCATTATGCCGCGCTCGTCGTGGCGCTGCTGGCGCTGGCTGCCCCCTGGCCGCGGCCGGGTCGTTTCCTGGTGCTCGCTGCTGCCGTGTTGATCGCGATCAGCGGCGTGATCGGCGTCTATCAGGCGGGCGGCGAATATCATTGGTGGACGCTGCACACCGCCTGCACCGCGACCGCGCCGATCGTCGGCGCCACTGCGGCCGAGCGGCTGGCGTCGCTGATGGCCGCGCCGGTGATCCGCTGCGACGTGCCGCAATGGACGCTCTTCGGCATCTCGCTGGCGGGGTTCAACGCTATCCTGTCGCTGGGTGGGGCTGCGGTAATCGCGTCGCTCTTGAGGAAACCACGATGAACCGCTGGCGCCCCGGCGACCGGCGCGAGCCGACCGATGCGATGATCCGCGTCGATCAGGCGGGCGAATATGGTGCGACGCGCATCTATGCGGGGCAGCTCGCGGTGCTGGGCGACCGGCATCCCGCGGCGCGTGCGATCCATCATATGGCGGGTCAGGAGGAACGCCACCGCGCGTTTTTCGATTCGATGATCGTGCGGCGCGGCGTTCGGCCCACCTTGCTCCAGCCATTCTGGACGGTGGCGGGCTTCGCGCTCGGCGCGGTCACCGCGGCCTTCGGTCCCGATGCCGCTATGGCCTGCACCGCGGCGGTGGAAACCGAGATCGACAAACATTACGAGGAACAGATCGTCGCGCTGGGCGACAGCGATCCCGAACTTTCCGCGGCCATCGCCGATTTCCAGGCCGAGGAGGTGGAGCACCGCGAGCATGCGCTGGCCGCGGGCGCGGAGAACACGCCGGGCTATCCCGTGCTCAGCGCGCTGATCCGGCTCGGCTGCAAGGTCGCGATCGGAGCGGCCAAGCGAGTGTGATGGAGTGAACATGCGGAACCTGATCCTGATGGGGCTGGCGATGGTCGCCACGCCCGGCCTCGCGCAGCAGGTCGCCTTGCCGGGCGCCGCCAGACCCAAGCCGGTGATGCCGCCGGCCGAGATGGCGAAGGGAGCGCCGGTCAACGGCGTGCTCGTCCTCTATGGCAACCAGCGCTGCCCGACGAATACCGATGGTGACGAAGTCGTTGTGTGCGAGCGGCGCAGCGCGTCGGAACAGTTCCGCGTTCCCAAGGAGTTGCGCAATTTCCAGGTGACGCCCGAAAATGCCGCCTGGGCGGCCAAGGCACAGGCTACGCTGGACGTCGGCACCGGCGTGAACGGCGTCGGCAGTTGCTCGGCGGTGGGTGCGGGCGGCCAGTCGGGCTGCTTCGCCGTGCAGGGCCGCGCGACCCGCGCGCAGAACGCGGAACGTAAGGCGGCGCAGACCGAGGGGCAGTAGGGCTACCGGTGCTTGCGGTGGCCGGCCGAGCCGACTAGCCTTGCGCCCGACGTGACTGGCGAAGCGTGGAGCACCACGGGGGAGCGTCGCACGACCATGCCGCTCGCCTGGGTACCCGCTATGCCAAGGAGACCCGCATGCCCCAGCCATCGCCGATCCGCGTCGCGTTCCTCCTGTTTCCGAACGTCACCCAACTCGATCTGACCGGCCCCGCGCAGATGCTGGCGGGGCTAGGTGATGCGACGATCGATCTCGTTGCGGGGAGTCGCGCGCCAGTGGCCACCGATGCCGGCTTCGCGCTGCTGCCGACCGCGAGCTTCGCGGAGGCGGCGATGCCCGACATTCTCTGCATTCCGGGCGGCATGGGCATCACCGACGCGATAGAGGATGGCGAGACGATGGCATGGGTGGCGCGGGCCGCCAATCACGCCACCTGGATCACCAGCGTGTGCACCGGGTCGCTGCTGCTCGGGGCGGCGGGATTGCTGCGCGGCTACCGCGCGACATGCCACTGGGCGCAGCATCATCACCTCGCCGCGTTCGGCGCGATCCCGGTGCACGCGCGCGTGGTGTTCGATCGCGATCGGGTGACGGGAGGCGGTGTGACAGCGGGGATCGATTTTGGCCTCGCGCTGGTCGCGGCGATCCGCGGCGAGGCGCATGCGCGTCTGCTTCAGCTAAGGCTAGAATATGATCCGGCGCCGCCGTTCGACTCGGGGTCTCCGGAACGCGCGGGTAGCGAGGCCGTCGCGCGGTTCAGGGCCATGGCGGCGCGCGCCGCGCCCGATCGCGACGCCCGGCTTCGTGCGGCGGCGGTGCGCGCCATGAGCGAGGGGGGGCGCGCATGACCCGCGCCCGCATGCGGGTGGCGCTGTTCCTGTTCGTCTGGGCATCGTGCTGCTGGTTCGGATCCTGGGAGTTCAATCCCAACAACGCGACTCGGCTGTTCGCCAGCGTCGGGCTGGTCGAGCGCGGATCGGCGGCGATCGACCGGATGGCGGCGACGACGATCGACAAGTCGCGCTTCGGCGCGCATTTCTATCTCGACAAGGCGCCGGGCATGACGCTGATGGCGCTCCCCGCGGTGGCGCTGGCGGATGCGCTTACGCAGGATCGCGAGGCGGCACACCCGGCGGACGTCAACGATCACGGGCTGGCGCGCTACTACCGATTGCGGCTGCGGCTGGCAGTGGCGACCGGGCCGGCGCTCCTCACCGCGCTTGCCGCGGTGTTGCTGTACGAGATCGGCATCGCAATTACGGGTAGCGCGGCGGCGGGGCTGTTCGCGGCGATCGGCTATGCGCTCGGCGCGCCGATCTGGGGGTGGTCGACGACGGTGTTCGGCCATTCCTCCGTCGCGGCGCTCTATGTGGTGGCGCTGTGGGCTGGTTGGCAGGGACCACGCCTTCGCCATGGCTTCTGCGCGGGGCTGGCGCTTGGCTGGGCCGTGGGTATCGAATATCAGGCGGTGCTGGCGGGTGCCGCGATCGGGATCTGGATCGTGTGGCGCGCCTGGCACCGGCCGGCGCACTGGCGGCTCTATGCCGCCATGCTGCTTGGCGGGCTGATCGCGGCGGTGCCGATCGCGGCGTATAACGGGGTCGCCTTCGGCACGGTGTTCCGGATCGGCTATTCGGGCGTGGTCGGTTACGAGGGCATGCGCCACGGGCTGTTCGGGCTGGGCCTGCCGCGGCCGGTGCTGCTGTGGGAGATCACCTTCGGCGTGCACAAGGGGCTGTTCTGGATCGCCCCCGCGCTGCTGATGGCGCTGCGGGGCCTTGCGATGCTGGAGCGCTGCACCGCGACGCAAGGGCTGGCGCGCACGGCGGCGGCGGTCGTCGCGATCGTGCTGCTGGTGAACGCGGCCTATTACTACTGGGATGGCGGCAACGCGACGGGGCCGCGCCACGCGATGCCGCTGATCGGCGCGCTGGCGATCGGATTCGCGCCGTTCTGGGCGGCGCTGCGGAGCAGGGGCGCGCGGATCGCCGCGCTGGCGGTGATGGGGCTGTCGATCGTGCTCAACGCGGTGATCGCGGCAGCGGAGATCCTGAGCCCGCCGCAATTCACCTTCCCGATCTGGAGCGCAGTGATCCGCGACCGTTTCCTGCAGGGCGACATGCGCACCTGGCCGAGCGAATGGCTCGGGTGGTCGCCATGGACCGGGTTCGCGCTCTACGTCGCCCTTGCCGTGCCCGCGCTCCTGCTGCTCGCGCGCGCGGCATGCCGGGCAGACCGGCTCAGCGCCTGAGCCCGCGTAGCCGGTGCCACACATAGAAGGCGACGAGTGCCACCAGCACGACCCCGATGGCGAGATCGGCGCGGTGGAACGCGGCCTTGACGCGCGGATCGCTGTGCCAGCGATCGCCCAGCGTCATGCCCAGCCATGCCAGGCCGAAGCACCACGGCCATGATCCGACAAAGGTGTAGAGGTGGAACGGCACCAGCCGCATCCGCGCGACGCCCGCGGGAAAGGCGATGAACGAGCGGATCACCGGCAGCAGCCGGCCGATCAGCACCGCCGCGCCGCCGAATCGCGCGAAGAACCGGTCCGCGGCGTCGAGTTCGCCGGGGCCGATCAGCAGATACCGGCCCCAGCGCTCGGCTGCCGGCCGGCCGCCGCGCTTGCCGATCTCATAGCCGACGATCGATCCCAGATTGCATCCGATCGCGCCCGCCGTCGCCGCCAGATACAGGTCGAACCGGCCGGTCGAGACGAGATAGCCTGCCGCCGGCATGATGAGTTCGGAGGGGAGGGGGATGCATGCGCTCTCGATCGCCATCAGCAGCGCCACGCCGAGATAGCCGCCGTTGGCGATCACGCCGAAGAGGATGGCGGCGAGCGCGCCGAGGATGGTTTCGATCATGGCGACCGCGCTTGCGCGAGCCCGGGGAAGCCGTCAACCGGAACCCCGACCGCCATGCGGCGGTTGACACGCGCATGACCGACCTCACGCTCAACGACGGCCGCACTATGCCCCAGCTCGGCATGGGCGTGTACAAGATCCCCCAGCCGCAGACCGCGGCGATCGTCCGCAAGGGGATCGATATCGGCTTCCGCCTCGTCGACACCGCCGCCTTCTACGGCAACGAGCGTGGCGTGGGCGAGGGCGTGCACGGCACGGACACTTTCGTGACGACCAAGCTGTGGAACGATCGCCATGGCGACGCCGCCGTCGCGCTAGACGAGAGTCTGGCGCTGATGGGGCGCGACAGCATCGACCTGTATCTGATCCACTGGCCGATCCCGCGCGAGAACCGTTATGTCGAGGCGTGGCGGGCGCTGATCGCGGCGCGCGACGCGGGCAAGACGCGCTCGATCGGGGTGTGCAACTTCCTGCCCGAGCATCTCGACCGGATCATCGACGCCACCGGCGTGACGCCCGCGGTCAACCAGATCGAGCTCCACCCGAGCTTCCAGCAGCGCGATGTGCAGGCCTATGATGCCGATCACGGCATCGTGACGCAAAGCTGGAGCCCGCTTGGCCAGGGCGCGACGCTGAAGGACGACCGTATCGTCGCGATCGCCGACCGCCACCACCGCTCGCCCGCGCAGGTCATCATCGCCTGGCACCTCGCCAAGGGGCTGTCGGTGATCCCCAAGGCGGGCGACGCCGATCACCTGACCGACAATTTCGCCGCCGCCGACCTGACGCTGGATGCCGACGACGTCGCGGCGATCGATGCGATGGACGCTCCCGATGGCCGGATCGGGCCGGATCCTCGCGAGCTTTGAGGAGGGCGGCTTTCCCGATCGTTTTGGAGAGTGCGCGATCGCGGCGGCGTAACCGTTTGCGCTAAGACGCTAAGAAGCATTTCACGCGGAGGCGCGGAGGCGCGGAGTCGGAGCGTTCGACCGCAGACGCCGTCATTATCATGATCCGCCGATCGAGCGCTGCGCCCTGCCACTATAACTCCGCGCCTCCGCGCGACCGTCCTTGCTCTCATCTTCGCGTCTTCGCCCGAACCAGCCACTCCTTGGGGGCGCATGACTGCGCTAACCCCGGATCACGCCTCCACCCGCGCCGCTGCCGTTCGCAGGTCCTCGACGAAGCGGGCATATTCCGCCTCGGCTGCGGCCTTGTCGGGCAGGCGGAGGAGGTAGCTCGGGTGAACGGTGATCCACGCTTCCCCGCCGCCGCCGGGCAGTTCGAGTGCGCGGCCCCGTTCGCGGCCGATCGTCATCACCCGGCCGAAGAGCGAACGCGCCGCGGTCGCGCCCAATGCCACCGTCACCTTGGGCCGGACGATCGCCTGTTCCTGTTCGATCCACCAGCGGCAGGCGTCGATCTCGGGTCCGCCGGGCTTGGCATGGATGCGGCGCTTGCCACGCTGTTCGAACTTGAAATGCTTCACCGCGTTGGTGACGTAAACGCGCGACCGGTCGACGCCCGCCTCGGCCATGGCGCGATCGAACATCTGCCCGGCGGGGCCGACGAACGGGTGGCCGGCCAGATCCTCCTGGTCGCCCGGCTGTTCGCCGACGAACATCATCGCGGCATCGACCGGCCCTTCGCCGAACACCGTCTGCGTGGCGGGGGCGTGGAGCGGGCAGCGCGTGCATGCCGCGGCTTCGTCGCGCAATGCCGCCCAGGCCGCCTGCGCATTGCCGCCCATCGCCGTGCGCGCCGTCTCGATCATGCCGCTCTCCCGCGCCTGTGCGCCCGCGATCAGCGCGGGGACGAGCGCGGTCTCGGGCATGTTCTTCCAATATTTCCGCGGCATCTCCTTCAGCATCGCGCCGATCTTGACGCGCGCCGGGTTGAAGATGCTGGCATAATAGGTCTTCCACACCTCTTCGGTGGGATCGCCGTCGGGCGCGTCGGCCTTTTCCGCGCCGGGGCCCTGCGCCAGCGTCGCGCCGTCCCAGTGGAGCGAGACGGCGGGCGTCAGGATCGACCAGCGCATGCTCGCGAACCGGTTGACGAAGAAGGCCGCATTGGCGCGGACGATGTGGTTGTCGGGCTCGAACCAGGCGACGAAGCGCGGCGTGCCGTCCTCGTCCGCCACTTCGCGGAAGCGCAGAAAGGCGCGCATCTTGTGGATGTCGCGGCGCACGTCCTTGGCCATGGTCTCCAGCCGGCGGACGAGCGGGTCGGCGCGGTCCTCGACGACTTTGGGTTCGCGGCGCAGGCGTGCGAGCAGCGTGTAGAGCAGGGCAAAGCGTTCGGGATCGCGCGCCAGGATGGCGCTGCGCGCCAGATCGAGAAAGGCGCGGGGGACCGACAAAGCGGGGGCGTCGGGTGCCGAAAGGGCGGGTACGGGAGCGGCGGAGGCTGGGACGGCGGCGAACAGATCGCCGGGCGCGTCGCCCACCTGCCACACGACGTCCTCGGGCGGCACGCCCTGCGTCATCAGCCCGCGCGCCGCATCGCGCCAACCGTCGAAGTCATCGGGTTCGGACAAGGTTACGACGCGCATCCTGGCCCTACTCCGCCGACACGGGGTTGTTCCGGCGCGTCAAGCCGCGAACAGCTCCATCTGCCGGGGCTTGGGCATCACGATCGGGCGCAGTTCGGCGGCGTCGGACAGGGCGATCGGGCGCCAATCCTCCGCGATCAGAAACGGGCGGACCTTGGCGACCGAGACGGTGAGCCGCGCCACGTCGTCCAGCCGCAATCGCCGCCAGCGGCGCGTGCGCAGGATCGCGTTCACCGCCTTCACCCCCAGGCCGGGTACGCGCAGCAGCATCTCGCGCGGCGCGCGGTTCACGTCCACGGGAAAGCTGGCGCGAAACTTCAGCGCCCAGGCCAGTTTCGGATCGATGTCGAGCGGCAGCATGCCCGTCGCATCGTCCGCCGCGGCGATCACTTCGGCGGGCGTATAATCGTAGAAGCGCATCAGCCAGTCGGACTGATACAGCCGGTGCTCGCGCATCAGCGGCGGTCGCTGAAGCGGCAGCACCGCGCTCGCATCCGGGATCGGGCTGAACGCCGAATAATAGACGCGTCGCAAGCCGAACCGGTCGTACAGGGTCGACGCCTTGGTGACGATATCGCCATCGGTCGCGGCGTCCGCGCCGACGATCATCTGCGTCGACTGACCGGCGGGCGCGAAGCGCGGGGCCGACTTGTACTTGGCGCGCGCGTCCTTGCCGTCGACGATCGACGCCTTCACCTCGCGCATCGCGGTTTCGATGCGGGCGCCGTCCTTCTCGGGGGCCAGCCGCTTCAGGCCGCTGGCGGTCGGCAGCTCGACGTTGATCGAGACGCGATCGGCAAACAGCCCAGCGCGGTGGACGAGTTCGGGATCGGCATCGGGAATCGTCTTCAAGTGGATATAGCCGCGGAAAAGATGATCCTCGCGCAGCGAGCGGGCGACCTCGACCATCTGCTCCATGGTGTAATTGGAAGAGCCGATGATCCCGGACGAAAGGAACAGCCCCTCGATATAATTGCGCTTGTAGAAGGCGATGGTGAGATCGACCACCTCCTTGGCGGTGAAGCGCGCGCGGCGGACGTTCGAGCTCTTGCGGTTGATGCAATAATGGCAATCGAAGATGCAACTATTCGTCAGCAGGATCTTGAGCAGACTGATGCAGCGGCCATCGGGCGCATAGGCGTGGCAGATGCCCATGCCCTCGGTGGAGCCCAGCCCCTTGCCGTCCCGGCTGTTGCGCTTGGCGGTGCCCGACGATGCGCAGGACGCGTCATACTTCGCGGCGTCCGCCAGGATCGCCAGCTTCTGCCGGGTGTCGAGTTGGGCCATGCGTTCGATATACGTTCCGCACCCTGCGCCGTCGAGTGATCGAGGTTTACGAAGACGCAGAGAAAGCTGACGAAATCGACATTGAGCCGACGCACCGCTGCAACATCTGCGGTGTAGAAGATGGGGCAGGGGATCGACGAGAAGGACGTTCCGCCATGACTCACGAGACCGCGCACTGGCTCCGCCGCTCCGAACAGGAGGCGATCCGCGCAATTCAGGCGAGCGAAGCGAAGGTCGCCGCCATTCATCACCAATTGTGCCTGTTGTGTGTCGGCCAGGCGCTGAACGCGATGCCGGCCTGGCAGCGGCCGGCGTAAAGCGCCTGGAGAGGGGATGGCGTCCGTTCGACCTGGCCGCCCAATCCGTTCGTGCTGAGCTTGTCGAAGCACGCTCTCCGCTGGCGAACGTTCGCATTCAGCGCAAGCCCTTCGACCAGCACAGGGCGAACGGAGCAGGATAACGTCGCCTGATTTTAATGCGCCATGCCCTCGGCGGCGCGTAGGTCGACCGAGACCAGCCGGCTGACTCCGCGTTCGACCATGGTCACGCCGAACAGGCGGTGCATGCGGCTCATCGTCACCGCGTTGTGCGTGACGACCAGATAGCGAGTCGCGGTGTCGCGGCTCATCCGGTCGAGCAGGTCGCAAAAGCGTTCGATATTCGCATCGTCGAGCGGCGCATCCACCTCGTCCAGCACGCAGATCGGCGCGGGGTTGGTGAGGAACAGCGCGAAGATGAGCGCGACCGCGGTCAGCGCCTGTTCGCCGCCCGACAGCAACGTGAGGGATTGCAGCCGCTTGCCCGGCGGCTGCGCCATGATCTCGAGACCCGCCTCGAGCGGATCGTCCGAATCGATCATCGCCAGGTGCGCCGCACCGCCGTCGAACAGCGTGGCGAACAGCGTGCGAAAATGCGCATCGACCGCCTCGAACGCCGCGCGCAGCCGCTGGCGACCCTCGCGATTGAGCGTGCCGATCGATCCGCGCAGGCGGTGCACCGCCTCTGCCAGCTCGTCGCGGTCGGCCGCATTGCCGCCGCTTGCCGCCTCCAATTCGGCGAGTTCGCGCGCGGCCACCAGATTGACCGGCCCGATCCGCTCACGCTCCGCCGCCATCCGTTCGTGCGCGGCGGATTCCTCGGCAGGGCTGCGGACCTCGGCGGCCAGGAACCCGGTGCGTTCGGGCAGCACGGGCGCGGGGCATTCGAACCGTTCGCCCGAGACCCGGCCCAGTTCGATCCGGCGCAATTCGGCATGTTCGGCGCGGATGACGGCGCCCGCGCGCGCCTCGCGCGCCAGCGACAGCGCCTCGGCGGCGGCGCGGTGCGCGGCCTCGTCGCCGCGCAGCACGGTTTCGGCGGCGGCTT
Source organism: Sphingomonas sp. GC_Shp_6 (assembly GCF_026540835.1). Classification (NCBI taxonomy): domain Bacteria; kingdom Pseudomonadati; phylum Pseudomonadota; class Alphaproteobacteria; order Sphingomonadales; family Sphingomonadaceae; genus Sphingomonas; species Sphingomonas sp. GC_Shp_6. The sequence goes on from NZ_JALNUO010000006.1 coordinate 130,588, forward strand.
CGGCGGCGGCGCGCGTGTCGGCCTCCAGGCGAGCCTCGCCCGAGTCGCGTTCGGCGGCGGCGATCGCGGCGGTGAGCGCGGTGGTGCGTTCGGCGAGCGCGTCCGTTTCGCCCGCCAGCTCCGCCTCGCGCTGCCCCATGTCGCGGATACGGCCGGCGGCATCGCCGGCGCGTGCGCGCCAGGTGCCGAGCTCCGCCTCGACCGCGGCGCGGCGTTCGCGGCTGGCGGCCAGGGTGCGGTCGTGGGCGAGACGTGCGGCACGTGCGGTGGCGACCGCGGCGCGGGCATCCTCGGCCTGGTGCTGGAGCGTCGCGAGCGTCGCGGCCAGCGCGCGGCCGTCGGGAAGCGCGGCGGCATCGGTTTCGGCGCGCGCCAGTTCGTCCGCCGCGGTGTTGCGTTCGGCGATCAGCCGGGTGCGGCGCGCCTCGCCTTCGCTGCGCTGCGCCTCCACGCGTTCCAGCGCGGCGGCGGCGCGATCCTCGCGGCGTTGCGCGTCGCGGCCCTCGCCCTCGCTTGTGCGCAGCAGCGTGCGCGCGCCCTGCGCGGCGGTGGCGGCGCGGGCGATCCGTTCGTCGAGCGTGGCGCGCGCGGCTTCGGCGCGGTCGACCGCGGCCTGCGCGGCAGGTCGCTCCGCCTCGATCGCGGCGAGGCGGTTCGCGCGTTCCAGCCGCTCGGCCGCGGCCGCCCCGCCGCCATCGGCGGTATAGCCGTCCCATCGGCGCAACCGGCCCTCGCGCGTGACCAGCCGCTGGCCGACCGCCAGCTCCTGACCCGAATCGACCTCGACCAGCAGGATCTGCGCCAGCCGGCGGTCGAGCGCGGGCGGCGCGGTGATCCGCTCGGCGAGCGGCAGCGTGCCCGGAGGCGGCGGCGGATCGTGCGGCGCGATCGGCGAGCCGGTCCAGGCGTCGGGCGGCGATTGCAGCTCGTCGCCCAGCGCCGCGGCGAGCGCGCGTTCGAAGCCCGGCACGACGCTGATCGAATCGAGCAAACGCCCGTCGCCGCGCGCGTTCGCCTGGGTGAGCGCCGCGATCTCGCCGTCGAGCCCGGCGAGCGCGGCGATGGCGGTGGCGCGCGCGGCTTCGGCCGGGCCGCGGGCCTCGCGCGCTTCGGTGCCGCTCGCCTCGGCCCAGGCGAGCGCATCGGCCGCCTTGGTCGCCGCGCACAGCGCCCCCTCGCGCGCGGCCGCTGCCGCGTCGCGTTCCGCCAGCAGCCCGGTCGGGTCGGGAAGCGCGGCGAGCGCGGCCAGTGCCTGCGCCGCGTCGCGATCCGCGCGATCCATCCGCGCGCGCGCGGCAGCGATGGCGGCGGCGGCAATGCGGCGGTCGGCGGCCTCGCCCGCCTGTTCGGCGAGGATGCGGGCGAGCGCCACTTCGGCATCGCGCGCGCGGCGCTCCGCGTCGGTCAGCGTCCGGTCGAGCGCAGGCGCCGTGCCGCTCGCGGTCTCGATCGCCGCGGCCAGCGCGCTCGCCTCCGCGCCCAGCCGCAAAATGGCGTCGGTGGCGTCGCGCGCGAGCCGGTCTTCGCGCGCGCGATCGTCGACGATCCGCGCGGCGGTGGCGGCGAGGTCGGTCTGGCGGCGCACCGCATTGGCGCGTTCGGTGCGCAGCGCGGCCAGTGCGTGCCCGGCTTCGCCGGCGCGGTCGCGCGCGGTTCGGGCGGCGGCGCGGGCGGCGGCCACCCGCTCCACCCCGTGTGCCTGCGCTTCGGCGGCGACGCGTTCGGCGGCGGTGGCCGCGACGACGCCCGCTTCGGTCGCCTTCGCCTCGGCCTTGGCGATATCGGACGCAGCGGCAGCTTCGCGCCAGCGCGCAAAGATCATCCGGGCTTCCGCGATCCGGATCTGCTCGGACAGCGTGCGATAGCGATCGGCGGCGCGGGCTTGGCGGCGCAGCGCGGCGGCGCGGACATCCTGTTCGGCGATCAATTCGCCCAGCCGCGCGAGATTGGCCTCGGTCGCGTGGAGCCGCTGCTCGGCGTCGCGGCGGCGGACGTGGAGGCCGGCGATCCCCGCCGCCTCTTCGAGCATCGCGCGCCGGTCGGCGGGCTTGGCGGCGATCACCGCGCCGATCCGACCCTGGCTGACGAGGGCCGGGGAATGCGCGCCGGTGGCGGCATCGGCAAAGAGCAGCCCCACGTCCTTTGCGCGCACGTCGCGCCCGTCGATCCGGTAGGCGGAGCCGGCGCCGCGCTCGATCCGGCGGACGATCTCGGTCTCGTCGCCGTTCACCTCGGCCAGGATCGACACTTCGGCGAAATCGCGCGGCGGCCGCGTCGCGGTGCCGGCGAAGATCACATCGTCCATCCCGGCGCCACGCAGCGATTTGGCGCTGCCTTCGCCCATCGTCCAGCGCAGCGCCTCGAGCAGGTTGGACTTGCCGCAGCCATTGGGACCGACGACGCCCGTCAGGCCCGGCTCGATGCGGAGATCGGCGGGCTCGACGAAGCTCTTGAACCCGGTGATCCGGAGCCGCTTGATCTGCATGCCCGCGGCGCCGGGCCCGGTATCCTCCGCCCCGGTCACGTCACCGCGCACCGCATTCCTCCGCAAGACGGGATCGGCCGCCCGGCGCAGCGGCGGATCAGGCGCCGGCCTGCTTCAACTGCGCCTCGACATCGGGCCACGACACCGCGTCCAGCTTGCGGCCGTTGAGGAAGAAGCTGGGCGTGCCGGTCACGTTCTTCTCGCGGCCGGCCTCGTCGGTCATCGTGGCGAGCAGTTCGTTCTGCTTCATGTCGCCCAGGCACGCACGCGCCTGCGCCTCGGGGATGCCGCGCTGCTTCACGAAATCGATGAAGCCGAGATATTCGGCCCAGGCGGTCGACACCTGGGTCGGCGGCTTGCCCTGCAGCGAGGCGTTGAAGCTCTGCGCATTCTCCAGCTTGGGCAGAATCGTCGGCTGCGCGGCGAACATCTGTTCGAGCAACGGGAAGAACGGTGCGGTGCCGGCACAGCGGCCGAGCAGCGCGGGCGCGAAATCGGGCGCGCCGTGCACCATGAAGTCGCGGAATTCGTACGAGACCTTGCCGCTCTTCACATAGCTGTTCTCGAGCGGCTTCATGCCCGTGTTCGCAAAGGCGCCGCAGGTGGGGCACAGCCGCGAGCCATATTCGACCAGCTTGATCGGCGCATTGGGGTTGCCCATCACATAGCCATGTTCGGGCGTGGTCGAGACGGTCTGCGTCCAGTCCTGGCCCGCCGGTGCCGCCGCCGCGGCAACGGGGCCGGCCGGTGCGGCATTGCCGCCGGTATCGCCCTTCGAACAGGCGGCGAGGGCGAGCGGAAGGGCCAGCAGGGCGAGAAACGCTTTCATGGGGGAGGTCTCCATAGGAATCACTTGGCGCCGGCGGCGCGCAGCGCGGGTTCGAGCCCGGCCCATGCCGCGGTGGGGATGGCCTTGCCGTTGACGAAGAAGGCGGGCGTGCCCGCGACGCCGGCGGGCACCGCGGACGAGATGGCGAGGATGCGGTCGACCTCGGCCTGGTCGGCGAAGCACGCGTCGATCGCCTTGGGCGACAGGCCGCGTGCCTGGACCAGGGCGGTCAGCCCCGCGCCGTCGGCATAGGCGCGAAGCTGTGCGAGCACCGGATACATGCCGAGCCGTGCGCCGTTGCTTTCCTGATAGTCGAAGCCGCGTTCGAGCCATTGCCCCTGCGCGGCGAAGATCGCGGCGTTGGTGCCGGCGAAATCGCGCACGCCCGTGCACCGCGCAAGCAGCGACGCGGCGAGATCGAGCCGGTCGCGGATCAGGTTGCGGAATTCGAGGCTGGTCGAGCCCGAGCGGATCATCTGCGCCTTCAGCACCGGCTCCGATTCCTTGGCGAAGGCAGCGCAATGGGGGCAGGTGTAGCTCGCATATTCGACCAGCTTCACGCGCGCGGCGGGGTTGCCGATCAGGAACGTGCCCGCGGGCGTCCGCGTGACCACTGACGACCAGTCGCGCACCGGCGCGGCGGCGGTCAGCAGCACGATGCCGATCAGGGCGAGAAGGGGGCGGATCATCGGGATCGTCATCCTATCCGGGGCAGCCCGCGCGTCGCCGCGACACCGGCGGCAAGCGATTCGAGCACCGCCTTCAGCTCGGGATCGGCGATCGTCTTCAGGCTCTGGCCGAGTTCATGGGGCACGGTGCGGATCGAGGGCGGCGCACGGCGCGGCGCGGGGGTGGCGACCTCGCCCTGGCGGATCGTCACGCGGACGATCGCGGCATAGCCGAAGAATCGGTTCACGCGCTCGACGATCTCGGGCGCGATATGCTGCATCATCGGGGCGTGTGCGCCCGCCACCGTCAGCGTCAGCGTGCCGTCCTGTTTGCGCCCCACCGGAAAGCGGATCGATTCGGGCGTGCTGACCGCGGCATAGCGTTCGCCGACGATCTCGCGCCAGCGGCTGACGATCGCGCCCTGCACGAAGCCGAATCGCCGGAACGCCGCGCCGCCGATCGCGGGCAGCAGCTCGGCGACGGCACGGGACCGGTTCGCACGCTGGGGTTCTTCGGGGGCGCGGCCGCGCTTGCTCATGGCGCCCTCCATGGCATAGCGCGCCCATGGACGCCAAGCGCTCTTCGACCGTCGCCGACCGGCTGCTCGGCTGGTACGACGTGCACGCCCGCGCGCTGCCGTGGCGCGCGCCGCCGGGCACGCCCGCCGATCCCTATCGCGTGTGGCTGTCCGAGGTGATGCTCCAGCAGACCACGGTGGCCGCGGTCGCGCCGCGCTTCGCCGCCTGGACGGCGCGCTGGCCCGATTTCTCGAGCCTGGCGGCGGCGGACGAGGCGGACGTGATGGCGGCCTGGGCGGGGCTCGGCTATTATGCCCGCGCGCGCAACCTGGTCGCCACCGCGCGCGTCGTCGCCGCGGACTATGGCGGGCGCTTTCCCGACACCGAAGCCCAATTGCGCGCGCTGCCGGGGCTCGGCGCCTATACCGCCGCGGCGGTGGCGGCGATCGCGTTCGGGCGGCGCGCGGTGGTGGTCGACGCCAATGTCGAACGCGTCGTCGCGCGGCTGTTCGCGATCGACACGCCGCTGCCGGCCGCGCGGCCCACGATCCGCGCGGCGGCGGACACGATCACCCCCGACGAACGGGCGGGCGACTTCGCGCAGGCGATGATGGATCTGGGATCGGGGCTGTGCACCGTGCGCGCGCCCAAATGCCTGCTTTGCCCCCTGCGCATGGATTGCGCCGGCTTCGCGACCGGTGCGCCCGAGATGTTTCCGGTGAAGGCGAAGAAGGCGGCGCGCAAGCAGCGCTACGGTACGATCTTCTGGCTGGAGCGCGGCGACGACGTGCTGCTCGTCCGCCGGCCCGACAGCGGGCTGCTGGGCGGCATGCGCGCGCTGCCGACGGGGCCCTGGGAGAAGCAGGCACCAGGTTTGGAAGGCGCGCCCGTCCAGGCCGACTGGCGGCTGCTCGCCACGACCGTCACGCACGGCTTCACGCATATGGACCTCGAACTCGCGCTTGCGGTAGCGCGCGTGGACGCGCATCACCCCGGCTCATGGTGGCCGATCGCGGACCTCGCCTCGGCCGGGCTGCCGACGCTGTTCGCCAAGGCCGCCGCCGCGATACGGAGCAGTTCATGAAGCGCGTCTCTCTCGTTTGCGCCGTTGCGCTCGCCGGGCTCGGCACCGGTCTCGCGGCGCAGAGCCAGCCGGCACCCCAAGCGCAGCCGACGCTGCGTTCCTCTCCCCGGATGCCGATTCCGGTATCGGCGTTGCTGCCGAACACGCAGGCCTTGTTCGATTCCTATGTCACGAGCGGCAAGATGCCGGGGATCGTCGGCGCCTTCGGGTTCGGCGACGGGCCCACGCTGTTCGTCGCCGCCGGCCGGATCGGCGACGAGCCGAACGCGCCTGCCGCCGGCGCCGATTCGCTCTGGCGGGTCTATTCGATGACCAAGCCGGTGACGGCGATGGCGGCGATGATCCTGATCGAGGAAGGCCGGATCCGGCTCGACGATCCGGTTTCGAACTATATCCCCGCCTTCGCCAACATGCGCGTGCTGACCGATCCCGAGCACAGCCTGGCCAGCCGCCCCGCCGCGCGCCCGATCACGATCCGCAACCTGCTGACGCATACCGCGGGCTTGGGCTACAACATCGTGACCAAGGGGCCGCTTCTGAAGGAATATGAGCGGCTCGGCATCCTGCCCGCGGCGGTGAACGCGCCGCTGGAGGTGCAGATGCGCAAGGTGCGCCCCGCGACGCTGGCGGCCTTTGCCGATCGGGTGGCGACGCTGCCGCTGATCGCCGATCCGGGCACCAAATGGAGCTATTCGATCGGGCTCGACGTGATGGGCCGCGTGGTCGAGGTGGCGTCGGGCCAGCCCTTCGACCGGTTTGTAAATACGCGCATCTTCGCACCGCTCGGGATGACGTCCAGCTATTGGCAGGTGCCCGCCGATGCCGCCTCGCGGCTGGCGAGCAACTACGCGATCGTCGGCAGCACGCGCACCCCGCTCGATCCCGCCGCGACATCGGTGTTCCTCCAGCGGCCGAGCTTCCCTTATGGCGGCGCCGGCCTCGTATCGTCGGCGCGCGATTACGACCGGTTTCTGCACATGATCCAGAACGGGGGCAGCCTGGGCGGCGTGCGGATCGCCAGCCCCGCGACGATCGCGCTGATGACGTCCAACCTCTTGCCCGCGGGCGTCACCTTCGGCAGCCCGGACGCCACGGCGCCGATGGGGTTCGGCGCGGGCGGATCGGTCGTCCTGGCGGATATGCCGGGCGGACCGGCCAAGGGAACCTATGGATGGTCCGGCGCGGCGGGCACGCTCGCCTGGGTCAATCCCGGTCTTCGAACCCGCGGCACGGTGATGGTGAATTATTTTCCCGCCAACCAATGGCCGCTTCGCACCGAGATCCCCGCCGCCCTGCGCCGCGACCGGGCACGCGCCCGGTGATCGGCTTCACCGGAAACCCGCTCGACCGCGCCGATGCGCTGCGCCACGATGCCGCGGCGCTCGCCGCCGCGACGGTCGACTGGCGCGCCCGGCTGCTGCGGCTGGACGGGCTGATGCCCGGCACGACCGACGACGGCCGCCTCGCCTGGACGAGCATGGCCGACCTGCCTGACGGTGCCGAGCCTGTGCTGCTCGGGCTCGACGATGGCCGGCCCTGTTTCGCGGCGGCGATTCCCGGCCTGCGCACCGACACCGCGCCGGCGATGCGCAGCCCCGCGCTGATGGCGGCGCTCGCCGCCTTGGCGCCGGGCGAGGCGGCGATCTATGCGGCGGCGCGCAGCGTGCTTCACTGGCATGCGCGCCACGGCCACTGCGCCAATTGCGGCACGCCCACCGCGCTCTTCCGTGCCGGCTGGGGCCGCCGATGCCCGCACTGCCATGCCGAGCATTTCCCCCGCGTCGACCCGGTCGTCATCATGATCGCCGAACATGACGGCCGCGCGCTGATCGGCCGCGGCAAGGGCTGGCCCGCGGGCCGCTATTCGGCGCTAGCGGGCTTTCTCGAACCGGGCGAATCGATCGAGGAGGCGGTCGCGCGCGAAGTGGCCGAGGAAACCGGCGTGCGCGTCGGCGGCGTGCGCTATGTCGCGAGCCAGCCTTGGCCCTTTCCCCACGCCCAGTTGATGCTGGCCTGCATCGCCGAGGCGGAGGACGACGCGATCACGCTCGACACCAACGAGCTGGAGGATGCGATCTGGGTGCCCCGCGCGATCGTGGCCCAGGTGCTGGCGGGCGGCGAGGGCCCGTTCGTGCCACCCCCGCCCTACGCCATCGCCTATACGCTGCTGAACGCTTGGGTGGGGGAGAGGTGAGCCGCGGCCCGATCGGCTAATCCTCAGCCCCGCTCGCGCGCGCAGGCGTAGGTGCCAAGCACGCGGACCCATTTTGCGTGGAAGCCGAGTTCCTCGATCGCGCGGTCGAGGCCGGGATCGCCGGGCTTGCCTTCCACATCGGCATAGAATTCGGTCGCGGCGAAGCTGGCACCGGCCTGGTAGCTTTCCAGCTTGGTCATGTTGACGCCGTTGGTCGCAAAGCCGCCCATCGCCTTGTAGAGCGCGGCGGGCACGTTCTTCACCGCGAAGATCAGCGTCGTCATCCACGGCCCCGGCCCGACCGGCGGCCGGCCGCCACGCGCCAGCGTTACGAAGCGGGTGGTGTTGTGGTCCGCATCCGCGATGTCGGTGGCCAGCAGGTTGAGGCCATAGAGCGCGGCGGCGCCCGGCGGGGCGAGCGCGGCGACGGCGGGATCGCCGCGTTCCGCCGCCAGTGCCGCGGCGCCCGCGGTGTCGGGATAGTTCACCGGGCGGATGCCGTGCGCGCGCAGCCAGTGGCGGCATTGGCCCAGCGCCTGGGGGTGGCTCATGGCCTCGCGCACCGCGTCGCGCGTACCCGTGCCCATCAGCGCGTGGCGGATGGTGAGGAAATGTTCGCCGGTGATGACGAGGCCGGATTCGGGCAGCAGGAAGTGGATGTCGGCCACCCGGCCGTGGAGCGAATTCTCGATCGGGATGATCGCGCAATCGGCACGGCCGTCCTTCACCGCGTCGATCGCGTCGGCGAAATCGAAACAGGGTAGCGGCAGGCCGTCGGGAAACGCCTCGTTCGCCGCGACATGGCTGTTGGCGCCGGGCGCGCCCTGGAAGGCGACGGCGCGGTGCGGTTCGGCGGCGGCGGCGGCGGTCATCCGGGCGACGAGCGCCTGGGCGGGGGCGGCGAAGGCTTGCATGGCGGCTGCGATAGGATCGCGCAGGGGGCTTCGGCAAGCGTGCTTGCAGAGGGTGGCCGGCTTATTCTATTGCAGGGGCAATCATAAGTCGGGGGCGGGTCGCATCATGGACAATCGGACCAACACGATCGCCGGCTGGGTGCTCGCCGGATGCGGCGCGGCGCTCGGGCTTTCGATCGTCGGCGGCATGGTGTTCGAGGGCCATCGCCCCGAAAAGATGGGCTATGCGATCGAGGGCGTCGAGGATGCGGCGGGCGGCGGCGAGGCGGCCGCGGTGCCGATCGCGACCCTGCTGCCCACCGCCGACGCGGCCAAGGGCGCCGAGGTCTTCAAGAAATGCGCCGCCTGCCACACCATCGCGCAGGGCGGCCCGAACGGCATCGGCCCCAATCTGTACGCCACGGTCGGCGAGGGGATCGCGCAGGGCAAGGGCGGCTTCGCCTTCTCCGATGCGCTGAAGGCGGTGGGCGGCACCTGGGACTTCGACAAGCTGAACGCCTGGCTGACCTCGCCGCGCAAGTTCGCGCCCGGCACCAAGATGACTTTTGCCGGCCTGTCGAACGCGCAGGACCGCGCGAACGTGATCCTCTATCTCAACCAGCAGGGCTCCAACCTGCCGCTGCCCAAGGCACCCGCCGCCGGAGCCGCGCCCGCCGCCACGGGCGCCAAGGGCCAGCCGGCCACCGCCAATGCCGCCGCTGCCGCCGCGACGAAGGGCGCGCCGACCAACAACATCGCCAACACCGGCACGCCCGCATCGGGCGCGCCTTCGGTCGATCCCGAAGCCGCCCGCAAGGGCGCGCGCAGCACGACGAAATAAGCCGTTAGCCGCCATCCCCATCGTGCGGGATGGCGGCGGGACGGACCATCAGCCCGCGGCGTCTTCCTTGGCGGCGCGCTCGCGGTAGAAGCGCTGCACCGCGTCCCACGCCTCGTCGGCTGTCTCGACATAGGTGAAGATGCCGAGGTCGCGCTCGCTCACCACGCCCTCTTCGACCAGCGCCTGGAAATTCACCACCCGGTCCCAGAAGGCGCGGCCGACGAGCAGGACGGGGATCGGATCGATCTTGCCCGTCTGGATCAGCGTCAGCAGCTCGAACAGCTCGTCGAACGTGCCGAACCCGCCCGGAAACGCCGCGAGCGCGCGCGCGTGGAGCAGGAAGTGCATCTTGCGCAGCGCGAAATAGTGGAACTGCATCGACAGCGCGGGCGTGACATAGGGGTTGGGCGCCTGCTCGTGCGGCAGGACGATGTTGAGTCCGATCGATTCCTGGCCGACATCGTGTGCGCCGCGATTGGCCGCCTCCATGATCGACGGGCCGCCGCCCGAGCACACCACGAACTGGCGCTTGCCCGCCTCGTCGCGGGGCAGCACGCTGACCTTGCTCGCGAGTTCGCGCGCGACGTCGTAATAGCGCGATTTCTCGACCAGCCGCTCGGCGATGCGCCGGCTCTTGTCGTCGGTGGCGAGCTCGAGCATCGCTTGCGCCTTGGCGGGCTCAGGGATGCGCGCGGAACCGTAGAAGACGAAGGTGGAGGCGATGTTCGCCTCGTCCAGCAGCAACTGCGTCTTCAGCAATTCGAGCTGGAAACGCACTGGGCGCAGGTCTTCGCGCAGCAGGAAATCCATGTCCTGAAACGCCAGCCGATAGGCCGGATTTTCGGTCTGGGGCGTGGAAACCGAGTCCTTGGCGGACTGGGCATCCTCGGCGGCGCGCGGGAAGACGCGGCTTGGTACGCGGGGGTCGGTCATCCGGGGCGGATAGGCGAAGTGGCGCGGCAGTTCCAGCCGGATCGGCGCGCGGGGGCACCGATCCGGCTGGCCGTTCACCAGATGCGCACGCGGTCCTCGGGCGCGACATATTGCTTGTCGCCCGGCTTCACGTCGAACGCCTTGTACCAGGCATCGACGTTGCGCAGCGGGTTCACCGCGCGGATCTGCCCCGGCGAATGCGGATCGCTGACGAGCTGCTGGCGCAGCGCCTCGTTGCGGAACAGCGTGCGCCACACCTGGCCCCAGCCGAGGAAGAAGCGCTGGTCGCCGGTGAAGCCGTCGATCACCGGCGCGGGCTTGCCGCCGAGCGAGGTGTGATAGGCGTCGAGCGCGATCAGCACGCCGCCCAGATCGCCGATATTCTCGCCCATCGACGCACGACCGTTGATGTGGAGACCGGGCAGCCCCTCGAAGCTGTAGGCTTCATATTGCGCGCCGAGCTTCGTCGCCTGCACCTCGAACTTGGCGGCATCGGCTTGCGTCCACCAGTCGCGCAACACGCCGTGACCGTCCGATTTGCGGCCCTGATCGTCGAAGCCATGGCTGATCTCGTGCCCGATCACGCCGCCGATGCTGCCATAGTTGATCGCGGGATCGGCATCGGGATCGAAGAAGGGCGGCTGCAGGATCGCGGCGGGGAAGACGATCTCGTTCTTCACCGAGTTGTAATAGGCGTTCACGGTCTGCGGCGTCATGCCCCATTCGGCCTTGTCGACGCGGTTGCCCATACGGTTGCGGTGATAATCCCATTCGAACCGCTGCGCGCGTTCCTCGTTGCCGACGACGTCGCCGGGCACCACCTGCAGCGCGCTATAGTCGCGCCACTTGTCGGGATAGCCGATCTTGACGTTGAAGTTGGCGAGCTTGGCCAGCGCCTCCTGCTTGGTCGCGGGGCCCATCCATTCGAGATTGCGGATGCGGCCCCCGAGCGCGATGCGCAGATTGCCGACGAGCTGGTCCATCTTGGCCTTGGACGAGGGCGGGAAATAGAGCGCGACATAATCGCGGCCGATCGCCTCGCCCATCGCGCCTTCGGCATAGGCCACGCCGCGCTTCCAGCGGTCGCGCTGCTGCGGCTGGCCGTTCAGGAACTTGCTGCGGAAATCGAAATGCGCGTCGACGAAGCGCTTCGACAGCAGCGGCGCGATGTCGTCGGCGGTGCGGAACGCCTCCCAGGCCTTTAGCGTGTCGAGATCGGTCGCGGCGAACACCGCGGCGATCTTGGGGAAGGCGGTGTTCTGCGCCACGATCGCGCGCTCGGCCCTGGCGATGCCGGCGGCGTTCCAGAAGGTCGCCCAGGGGAAGCCCGGCGCCTGCGCCTGCAACTGTGCGAGCGTCGTGAGATTATAGGTCTTGTCGCGATCGCGGCTTTGCGCGCGCGTCCAATGCGCCTCGGCGATGCGCGTTTCCATCGCGACGATCTTCGCCGCCGCGCCCTCCGGATCGGGCCAGCCCGCCATCCCTAGCATCTGCGCGACATATTGCTGATAACGCACCACCTGCGGGTGGAACTTGGCGTCGAGATACAGGTCGCGGTCGCCGAGCCCCAGGCCCGACTGGCGCAGATAGAGCGCATAGATATCGGGCTGCTTGGCATCGTCGCTGACGCCCGATCCGAAGAAGCTCGCGCCGAAGCCGCCGATCGACCGGCCCATCAGCGCGGCCATCTCGTCCTTGGTCGTCACCGCCTTCACCGCCGCGAGGCGCTGCGTCAGCGGTGCCGCGTCGAGCCGCTCGATCGTCCCCGTGTCCATGAAGCCGTCGTACAGCGTCGCCACCTTGGCGCGATCGGGGTGTGCGGCATCGTCGGTGCGATAGCCTCCGATCAGCGTGCGCAGCCGTGCCTCGGACAAGTCGCGCAGCACCGCGAACGCGCCATAGGAGGATCGGTCGGCCGGGATCTTCGTGTTCTTCGCCCAGGTGCCGTTCACATAATCGAACCAGTCGTCGCCGGGCTTCACGCTGCGGTCCATGCCCGTCAGGTCGAAGCCCCAGCGGCCATAATGGGTCGCCGTGGCGGCATCGGCGCCGGCACCTGCGTCCTGCGGAACGATCGACTGCACGGTGCAGCCATCGTCGAGGCAGGCATGCGGTTCATGCGCGGCGAGCGGCATCGCCGCGCCCAGCGCGAACACGGAGGTCATCAGCACGAGGCGCATCGTCACAGGCAGGTCTCCAGGGCCGAACGGCGGTAAGGGTAAGCGATTCTGACCATGTGCACCAAGCGCGGGCGCGCCGCAATCGGGATGGATCGGCGGCCACGGCGTGCTACCGGCGCTGCGACCCGGCGATTGATCGAGCGCAAGGCGGCGGCCTCTCACCATGTTAGGGTCGGCGGTCGGACAAGAACAGGGTTCGAAGGGAGACTGGGCTGCCTAATCCGGTTATTGCCGTCTGCGTGCCCGTTCGGAACGAACAGGCCGTCCTGCCACGTCTGCTCCGCGCGCTGCTGGCGCAGGAGGCGGCCCCGCCTTTTCACGCCTGTTTCTTTCTCGACAGTTGCACCGACGACAGCGGGGCGGTGATCGAAAACACGCTTGGCGGGTCGCACTTGCCATGGTCCGTTGCGCGCAGCACGGCGGTGCGGCCCAGCAATGCGGGCGCCGCCCGGCGGGATGCGCTGGCGATCGGGCTGGAGCGCGTCGCCGGCGCACCGGGCGCGCTGCTGCTCACCACCGATGCCGACAGCATGCCCGCGCCCGATTGGGTGCGCGCCGCCGCCGCCGCGCTCGGCGCGGTGGAGATCGCCGCGGGATTGATCGTGCGGCCGGGCGATGCGCGCGACGCGCCGCAGGACCGGATCGAGGCCTATTACGACCGGCTCTATCGACTGCGGCGGCGGATCGATCCGGTCGTGTGGGAGCCGGACGAGGGGCATCATTTCACCGGGGGTGCCAATCTCGCCATGCGTGCCGACGGCTATGCCGCGCTTGGCGGATGTGCGCCGCTCCCCTCGGGCGAGGATGCCGCGCTGATCGACGCGGCGGGGCGCGCGGGGATGCGGGTGCGGCGCGCGCGCGCGATGGTGGTGGAGACGTCGTCGCGCCGGATCGGGCGCGCGCCGGGCGGTCTGGCGCATGATCTGCGGCGGGCCGATGATGGCGACGAGACCGTGGTCGCGCATCCCGAAGGCGCGGCGTGGCAATATCGTGCGCACGCCGCCGCGCGCCGGGCGTTCGCCCGACGGGCCTCGGCCGCGACGCGGTCGGGCTTCGGGCGGATGATCGGCCTGTCGGGCGATCACGTGCTGGGCGTCGCGCGCGATTGCCCCAATGCCGAGGCCTTCGCGATGCGGATCGTGCCGGCCTGCCCCGCGGGCGAGCGTCCGGTGCCGTTGGGCGTCGCCGAGCAGGCGCTTGCGGTGCTGGAGCGCGCGCCGATGGAGGAAGCGGCATGAGCCTGGACATGGCGACCGATCTGCGTGCCGCCATCGAGCGGCTGGGCGCATCGGGGATCGGCATGGCGGATCCTTCGAACGGCGACGACCTGCACGCGCTGCTTCGCGCGCTCTACGCGACGGGGCGCCTCGACCTGCCGCTCGGGCGCTTGCTGGAGGGGCATGTCGATGCGGTGCAGATCGTCCATCGCTATGGCGATGCGTCGCAACGTGCCGGGCTTGCGGCAGCGATCGGTGCGGGCGCGATGCTCGGGGTGTGGAATGCCGGGCTGCCGGGCGAGCCGCTGCGCCTCGGTGGCGATCGGCTGTCGGGGGGCAAGGCCTATGCCTCGGGCGCTGGCGTGTTGACCCATGCGCTGGTCACGGCCGACGGCGGCGCGGGTGCGCAGTTGCTGCTCCTGCCACTCGACCGCGTGGTGCCCGCGATCGATCGGACCTGGTGGCGGATGACGGGGATGCAGCGCTCCGAGACTCATCTCGTCCGCTGGCACGATGCCATGATCCAACCCGACGACTGCATCGGCCAGCCTGGCGACTATGCGCGCGAGCCGTGGTTCAGCGGTGGTGCTCTCCGCTTCGTGGCGGTGCAGGCGGGCGGCGTCGCGGCGTTGCTCGACCGCACGCGCGATCATCTCGGCCAGACGGCGCGCGCCGCCGATCCGTTTCAGGCCGCGCGGCTGGCCGAGCTCCACATGCTGGCGGCGCGGGCGGCGGGGGTGGTGCGCGACACCGCGTCGGGATGGTTCGCCACGCCCGATGCGACTCGCCTGCCGGAGGTGGCGGCGGCGCGGCTGGCGGTGCTCGATGCGGCCGAGCGCGCGCTGACGATCGCGCGCGAGGCGGTGGGCCTGAGCGGGATGTTCGTCGCGCACCCGCTGGCGGCGATACTGTCCGATCTCGCGGTGTATCTGCGCCAGCCCGGGCCCGATGCGCAGCGACTACGCGTCGGCGCGGCGGTGGCGGACGGCGCGCTGACGGTCGACCTGTGAGGCTCGGGATCGGCCATCCGCGCGCGGCCTTGGTGGTGGCGCCGCATCCCGATGACGAGGCGATCGGCGCGTTCGGGCTGATCGGCGCGCTGCGGCGGCGCGGCGTGCGCGTCGACGTGCTGGTCGTCTCCGACGGCGCGGCGTCGCATCCGAACAGCCTTCGCTGGCCACGCACGCGCCTCGTCGCGGAACGGCGCCGCGAGACGCGCCGGGCGATGCGCCGGCTGGGGCTGACGACGACGCGGGTGCATTTCCTGGGGCTGCCCGACGGTGCGCTGTCCGCATCGCCGGCCGCCTGCCGGTCCGCCATCCGGCGCGCGGTCGCTCGCCGGCCGCGGCTGGATCTCTTGGTCGGACCGGTCGCGGACGACGCGCATCCCGATCACCGCATGGTGGCGCAGGCGCTGGCGGCGGCCCCCTTTGCCGGGCGGCGGCTCGCCTATCGCGTCTGGCCGCCGACGCGGACGGGAGCGGCGGGCGACCGGCTGCTGCCGCATCCGCATGCCCGGCTGGCGCGCGCCTCGATCATCCGTGGCTATCGGACGCAAATGGGCGCGATCGCCGACGACCCGGCGGGCTTCGCGATAGCGGTCCATGAGTTCGCCGCCTTCGCGCGCCCGGTCGAGCGGTTCGCGGTGGTGCGGGCATGACGGCGATCGGACTCGATGGCTTCGCCGCCAAATTCGCGGCGGACGGGGATCCCTGGGACACGTTCGCGGGTCGCGACGAAGCGACGAAGCGCGCGGCGATCCTGCATGCGCTCGGCCCCGGTC
The DNA here is from genome assembly GCF_026540835.1 of Sphingomonas sp. GC_Shp_6. NCBI lineage: Bacteria > Pseudomonadati > Pseudomonadota > Alphaproteobacteria > Sphingomonadales > Sphingomonadaceae > Sphingomonas > Sphingomonas sp. GC_Shp_6. The sequence goes on from NZ_JALNUO010000006.1 coordinate 146,214, forward strand.
CGATCGGCCGCGTGCTGGAACTGGCGAGCGGGAACGGATCGAACAGCGCCGCGATCGCGCCACGCGCACTGCGGCTCGACGCGACCGAGGGCACCGAGGAGGGCACGCGCCTCACCGCGCGCGCGATCGCGCGCTGGCCCCGTGCGTGCGCCTCGGTGCTGGCGCTGCCTGGGCGGTTTCCGCGCGTCACCTATGACGCGATCGTGGTGGCGGAGTTGCTCTATTATCTGACGCCGCGTGCGATGGCCGCGCTCGCGGCGGATGTCGGGCGCGCGTTGCGGCCGGGCGGCCGCCTCGTCCTGGCGCATCACCGGATCGATTATTATGATTTCGCGCAGCACGCCGCCGGCATCCATGGCCGGTTCCTGGCCGGGATCGGCCGCGAGTTCGCGGTGGGCGAGGGGCGGCGGACGGCGTCGTGGATCGTCGAGGCGGTGCGGATCGGAACGCCTTCGCCCCCGGCGGGTTAGGTTCGCGCGCGCCATTGTCGCCGCAAGGGGGCACGCCGCATGACCAACGCCATCGATCGACGCGCATCGGGCCCGCATGGGGCATCCAATCCCTGGTCGCTCGGCCTCGCGGCGTGGAAGACCGCGTTCGTCGGCGCGTGGAACGACACCGGCAAGGACAATATCGGCCTCATCGCTTCGGGCGTCGCCTTCTACGGTTTCCTCGCGCTCGTGCCGCTGCTCGGCGCCATCGTGCTGATCTATGGGCTAGTCGCCGAACCCGTCACGGTGGTGCACGACGTAAACGCGCTCACCGCCATCATGCCGCACGCCGCGGCCGGGTTGATCGGCGAACAATTGCTGAACGTGGTCCACACTTCGGACGGCAAGAAAGGGCTGGGGCTGTTGCTTGCGCTCGCGCTCGCGCTGTTCGGGGCGCGCAACGGCGCGGGGGCGGTCGTCACCGCGCTCAACATCGCCTATGACGAGACGGAGACGCGCAGCTTCGTGCGCGTGAACCTGCTCGCGCTGGCGATCACTGCGGTGGCGGTGATGATTGCGATCCTCGCGCTGGTCGCGGTCGCGTCGCTCGGGCATCTGCGCGCGCTGGTACCGGGCGCCCCGGCTGTGCTGATCGCGATTGGGAAGGTGATCTCCTATGTGGTGCTCACATTGGCAGCGGCGGCGGGTGCGGCCACGCTCTACCGCTATGGCCCGTCGCGCGCCGAGACGCGCTGGGTGTGGCTGACGCCGGGATCGGCGCTCGCCGCGCTGCTCTGGCTTGGGCTGACGCTCGGTTTCGGCATCTACGTCGCCAATTTTGGCAATTACAACGCGACCTATGGGTCTCTGGGCGCGGTCGTGGTGTTGCTCACCTGGCTGTATCTTTCCAGCTATATCCTGCTGTTCGGCGCCGAACTGAATGCCGAATTCGAAGTGCAGAAGACGCCTGCCCCCGCTCCCGGGATCGTGCCCGAAGCCGCGAAGCCCCGTCACTCCCTGGCGGCGTATTATGCCGCCGGCCGGGTGACGGCACGAGTCGCGGGCTTGCGCGAGGCCGGGATGCTGCAAACCGGCGTGGCGACGATCGGCCTGGCGCTCATCCGCCGCCGCGGCCGCGCGCGTGCGGGGATGGCGCTGCTGGCCTGCGCGGCGGGTGCGGCGTGGCTCACCCGCCAGCGCACGCCGGCGCCGGGCCGGATCCAGGCCGTGCTGTTCGATCTCGACGGCACGCTGGTCGACAGCAACGACTATCATGTCGAGGCTTGGGACGAGGCGTTTCGCGACGCCGATCACCCGATCGACCGCGCGGTGATCCGCGGCCAGATCGGCAAGGGCGGCGACCTGCTCGTCCCCGCGCTCATGCCCCATGCGCCCGAGGCGGTGCAGCAGGCGATCGCCAAGGCGCATGGCGAGATCTTCCACACCCGCTATCTCGATCGGGTCCGTCCGTTTCCGGGGGCATCGGCGCTGGTGCGGCGGGTGCACGATGCCGGGCAGCGCGTGGTGCTGGCCTCCTCCGCCGAGCGCCGCGAGCTGAAACATTATGCCCGGCTGCTGGGCATCGCCGACATCCTCGATGCGCAGACGAGTATCGACGACGTCGCCACGTCGAAGCCCGCGGGCGACATCTTCGCGGCGGCCATCGCCAAATTGGGGTCGATCCCGCCCGCGGTGGTGCTGGCGGTCGGCGATACGCCTTATGACGTGGAGGCCGCGGCCAAGGCCGGCGCGGCGACGGTCGCGGTTCGGTCGGGCGGCTTTTCGGACGATGCGCTGGCCGGTGCGGTGGCGATCTATGACGGTGTCGCAGCGTTGCTGGCCGAGTATGACGCGTCGCCGCTGGCCCGCTGATCGATGGCAGCGTATCGGTGGGTTCACCGCGATCCAACCTCTGCAAGCCCCGGAGTGATGCCATGACCGACAGCGATTTCGCCGCGCTCGATGGATTGGCGCAACTCCGTGCGATGCAGGCATCGGGGCGGCAGCCGCCGATCGGGGAAACGCTTGGCTTCGTACTGGCCGAAGTGGAGCTTGGCCGCGCGGTGTTCGAAGGCGAGCCGGGGCGCAGCGTCTACAACCCGATCGGGTCGGTCCATGGCGGGTATGCCGCGACGCTGCTCGACAGCGCGTGCGGGATCGCGGTGCATTCGCGGCTCGCGGTGGGGCAGGGCTATACGACGCTCGAACTCAAAGTGGCCTATCATCGCGGCTTGAGCGACCGGAGCGGACGCGTCCGGGCCGAGGGCGTCGTCGTCACGATGGGCCGCCGGGTGGCCTTTGCCGAAGCGAAGCTGTTCGATGGCGAGGGGCGGCTGTGCGCCTCGGCCACCTCGACGCTGCTGGTCTTCGAACGGCGCGAATGACTCGATGGCCCTGAAGGCCGAAGCGGCGGGTGCGGGCTAACGGCAATTGGGGGAGAGCGATGCCCGCTCGATCCCCCAACGCAACCGCCGACCGGGTGCCGGTTCGACCGGCGGCTCCGCTCCTGCGCATATCTTTATGCCCGGCGACGTCAACGCGAGCGGCATGCCCGAAGACGGGGCACAAAAAAAGGCCGGTCAGAGACCGGCCGATAAGTTTTTAGGAGAGGATGCCTGAAAGGCACAGTTTTTTTGCACTGCATCACGAACTCTCGCAACTGCAAAGACCGACATCCGCGATTGCAGTTTTTGCAATCAACCGCTTCATGCCCCGACATGGTAACGTTTGGCGCGATCCTCCACATGCGGATCGATTGCGAACGCCTTGGCGCGATCGCTGTCGGCCTGCGCGGCCTTACCCAATTTTTGTTCGACGATGGCACGGGCATAAAGCGACCAGGCGTTGCGCGGCTGCACCGCCAGCGCGGCGTCGTAATCCGCCAGTGCGCGATCCCACTCGCCGCGACGCAGCCGGACGAGCGCACGGCTGTCGAGATACGCCGCCTCGCCGGGATGGAGGCGCAGCGCCGAGTCGCAATCGGCCAGCGCCTTGTCGAGCGCGGTGTTCATCAGCGCGCGCGCCCAGCATCGGCCGTTGAAGGCGGTGGCGCGGCCGTTATCCTCGGGATGGCTCTTCAGCCATGCGTCCCAGCTCGCCAGCCCGGCTTCGGGCACCCCGGCGGCGTCGTACATCGATGCCAGCCCTTTGCGCATGTCCGAAGAGGGCGCGAGCGCGGCGTCGGCCACTTTCAGATCCGCCATGGCGCCATCCTGATCGTGTGCGCCGAGCCGCAGCCGCGCGCGCGCGAGGTGCGCCTCCGCGTCGGTCGGCGCCAGTGCGATCGCCCGGTCGAGATCGGCCGCGCCCAGTAACGGCTGGTGGTTGCCGAGCCGCGCCATCGCGCGCTGGTAGAGATAATGCGGGTCCGCCGGCGCGAGCGCCACGGCCTTGTCGAAATCGGCGATGGCGTTGTCGAAGCGGCCGTTGGTGGCGAGGATCGCGCCGCGCTGGCTGTAGCCCAGAGCCGTGGTCGGCTCGCCGCTATGGTCGGTCAGGTCCAGCCCCTTGCCCTTGTTGTCGACCGCGCCTTTCGGGTTGAGGCCGAACATCGGGCCGCCCTCGTAGGTGATGAACATCCGGTGGTTCTGGTTGTCGACATAGATCCGGTGGGTGAGGAAGAAGTCGATGCCGATCAGCATGTCGGGCCCGTCCAGCGTGTCGTCGGCCACCTCGATCCACGGCTTGGCGATGGCCTCGCCGCCGATGTCGATCGAGGCGAAGCGCATCCGCCAGGAACGGACGCGCTTCTGTCCCAGGCCGTAGGAATAGCCATGGGCGTCGTCGCCCGGCGCCATGCCGAGGCGCTTGGCCGCCGCCAGGGTCAGCATCGATCCCTCGGCGCCGGTATCGAATACGGCGCGGATCGGCTTGCCGTCGATATGGACGGTGCCGATCGTGTGGCGCTGGCCGACGCCCATCGGCTCGAGCTGGACGAGCGTCATCGGTTTGGTGCCCGCCCAATAAGCCATCGCTTCGCCGCGGCAGCCTTGCCCCTTCATCAGCCGGACGAAGCCGTGCGGCAGATCATATTCGACGTCGGCGAGGCCCAGGATGTTCTGGCCGATCAGCCCGGCATAGCCGGTGTCGCTGCCGCCCACCGCGAACTCGATCCGGGGAATGGGGATGTTCGCGATCCGGAACTCCTTGGCGGTGGTCACGCCCAGCGAACTGTCGCCACCGATGCCCTTCAGCCGCGCGCCACCGCCGCCGAGCTCGCGGATGCTCAGGCCGTATTCCAGCGCGTTGGCCTTGGCGATCGTGCTGAAGAACGCGCCGCTGTCGAGGATGAAGCGCGCGTCGCGCCCGTTGATCTGGGTGGTGACGACCGGCCGCCGCCCGGCCATCGTCACCGGAATGTCGACATATTTCGACAGATGACACTGCGCCGCATGCGTCGCGGTGGGTACGAGGCCCAGCGCAGCGGCGGCGAGCACGGCCGTCCTGAATGCGTTTCGTGCCACGCGTGCCATCCGTCGTCCCCCCGAACATCGTTCCCCGGAGGATGATTCCACGGCGCCGGCTCTCCTGCAAGAGCCCTTGGGCGGGGACGGCGACGGCGACGGCGCTGCGCGCCGCTAGCCGACGAAGGCGCGCTCGATCACATATTGGCCGGGATTGGCGTTCGATCCCTCGGTGAAGCCGCGCGCGTCGAGCATCTCGGCGGTTTCGCGGATCATCGCGGTGCTGCCGCAGAGCATCACCCGGTCATGCTCGGGATCGAAGCGGGGTTCGCCCACCACGGGCGGCGCGAAGAGCCGGCCGTCCGCGATCAGCGCCTCGATCCGCCCGTTGGTGCGGAACGGCTCGCGGGTGACGGTGGGCACATAGTGGAACTGCTCCAGCGCCTGTTCGGACACCAGCGGATCGTCCGCCAGTTGCGCGGCGAGCTCGTCATGATAGGCCAGATCGCTCACCCGGCGCACCGAATGGACGATCACCACCTGCGAGAAGCGCGCATAGGCATCGGGATCGCGCGCGAGGCTGAGAAAGGGCGCCAGGCCCGTGCCGGTCGACAGCAGGAACAGCCGCCGCCCGCCGAGCAGCGCGTCGAGCACCAGCGTTCCCGTCGGCTTGCGGCCCATATAGAGCTGGTCGCCGGCCTGCACGCCCTGAAGGCGCGACGTCAGCGGGCCATCGGGCACCTTGATCGACAGGAACTCGATCTCGTCCGACCAGGCGGGGCTGGCGATCGAATAGGCGCGCATCAGCGGCTTGCCGTCGCCTTCGCCCGGCAGGCCGATCATGACGAACTCGCCCGAACGGAAGCGGAAGCTCGCCGGCCGCTCGACGGCGAAGCTGAAGAGATGCTCGTTCCAGTGACGCACCCAGCGCACCTCCACCGTCTGGAACGCCGCCTGTTCCGGGATGCGGGTCGGGGTTCGGCTGGTCATGGTCATGAACGGTCCTCGAAATCCTTGGTCGCAGCGTCGGCGGGCATCGTGTCCGGCATCCTGTCCGGGCGAGCCCTGCCGCCTTCGACCCGCGCCGGCGAGCCGGCGGAGCGCCGATGTCGCGCCATTGGGGTATTGGGGTTTGCGAACCGGCCTCGTTAGTCAGCAGGCCTGCGATGTCAACCGTCGTGGCACCGGCCTCGACAGTGCGGGCCGCGCTCCCCATCTCCGGGCGAACCGGAGGACATCATGACCATCTATCGCAAGACCGACGAAGCCATCGCCGCGTTGACGCCCGAGCAGCGCCGCGTGACCCAGCAGAACGGCACCGAACGCCCCGGCACCGGCGCACTGCTGGGCAACAAGGCGCCCGGCATCTATGTCGACATCGTCTCGGGCGAACCGCTGTTCGCCAGCGCCGACAAATATGAATCGGGCTGCGGCTGGCCGAGCTTCACCAAGCCGATCGAGCCGGCCAACGTGGCCGAACTCACCGATCGCTCGCTGTTCATGACGCGCACCGAGGTGCGCTCGAAACATGGCGACAGCCATCTGGGCCATGTGTTCGACGACGGCCCGCGCGATCGTGGCGGTCTGCGCTACTGCATCAATTCGGCCTCGCTCCGCTTCGTGCCGCGCGACGAGATGGCGGCGCAGGGCTATGGCGATTACGTGGCGCAGGTGGAGGATGTCGGCGCCTGATGCTCAGCTTCGGGCGAAGCGCCGTTCGATGAGGAGCCGGTAGAGCCACCCCGGAATGTGCGACCGGCGTTCCAGCAGCACGAGCCCCAGCGTCCGCGCGCCGATCTCATCCAGTTGCTTCAACAGGCTGCGTATGACGGGACGGCGGGTGCGCTCGGCTTCCACGACGGGCGCGACGAGGTCGACCAGCGTGGCCAGCTCGATGCTCTCATAGCCTTCGGATGTCGGCGGGGCGGTGACGACGACATAGTCGTAATGCGACCGGAGCGCGGCGATCGGATCGGTTTCGCCGGGCATGCCGCGCGCGGCGGCCATCGCGATCACCGTCGTCGCCAGTTCGCCCAGATATTCGATCGCGATCGTGCCGTCGGGCGCGGGGAGGGGAGCGTCGTCGCCGAAGCGGACGAGCACCGCGCGGCCGATCCCCCGTCGTTCGATCGCGCGGCCCAGGCCCAGCGCCGCCTTTTGCAGGCTCATCCGCGAATCGGGGGCGAGCAGCAGGACGGCGCGGCCGCCATGCGTGCCGCCGACGCCGCTAGAATCGATCGCGGCGATCATCCGGCCATATTCGCGCCGCGTCGAAGCGCTGATCCCGCCGCCGTCGTCCGGATCCTCCAGCGGCGCGGACAGCACGGGAACCCCCAGCGCGCGCTCGGTCTCGACCGGCGACAGGAACACCTCCCGCAAGCTGTCGAGCACGAACAGCGTCGCGCCCGCGATCAGCAGCGCGGCGACGATGCTGCCGGCGATCAGTAGCAGCGGCGGGTTGCTGCGCTTGGCGGGCGGCGTCGGCGCCTCGATGATGCGGACGTTGGGGCTGCCCGCATCGGTGGTCTGGTTGAGCTGCACGCGCGCCTGCTCGACCTGGGCCGAGAGCGACTTGAAGCTGTCGGCGAGCACGTCGCGATCGAGCTTCATGGCGGCGAGCTGATCCGCCACCGCGGTCAGCTGCTTCAGCCGCGCGCCCGAGGCGGCGATCTGGGCGTCGAGTTCGGCGCGGCGTGCGGCGGCGCCCTCCACCCCGGCGCGGGCCTGCGCCAGCCGGTCGCGCGTCGAATCGAAGAATTGGTTGCGCCCGGTGCGCCGCGTGGTGACAAGCGTGCCCTGCTGCTGGCGGATCGTCGCCTGCAACGCAGCGATCTGGCGGTCCGCCTGACCCACCTGCGGCGAGGTCTTCATGAAGCGCGAGGCGAGATCGGCGCGCTTGGCCTGCAGCGTCAGCAACTGCGTCTGCATCTCGCCCAGCGCGCGCGCGGCCTCGGTGTTGTCGCTGTAGAGGACGACGTCGCTCGGCACGCCATGCGCTTCGCTGCCGAGCGTGGCGAGGCTCTTGCGGCCATCGGCCAAGGTCGCCTCGGTCTCGAGCCGGTTGCGGTGGAGCAGATCGTCCTGCGCGACCGCGCCGGCCACCTGCGCTGCGATGTCGAGCACGCCGTTCTGCTGCTGGAAGACGGCGATCGCGGCGTTCGCGCGGTCGAGCTGCGCCTTCACCTTGTCGCGCTGCTCCTGGAGGAAAGCGACGCGGCCCGAGGTGAGGACGTTCGCGCGGCTCTCGAAATACTGGCCGATCAGATCGTGGAGCGCGTTCGCCGCGACGGTCGGGTCGTTGGCGGTGAACGTCAGCTCGATGACGTTCGCCTCGTTCGCCTTGGTGACGTGCAGATGCCGTTCGAACGAATCGAGCGCGGCGTTAACCTGCGCCGGCGTGGCGACGGGGCCGAGCTGGCGGCGGACGACGTTGCGGTGGAGTTCGAGGCTGTCGAGGAGCTGCAATTCGACGTTCACCACCGCGGCGGGGTCGAGCACCTGGCCCGGCTGCGGCGCGGCGCCTGCGTCCGTCACGTTGTAGATCCCAGCGCTCAGCGGCAGCAGCCGCGCCTCCGCGCTATAGGTCGGCGGCATCAGCAGGGCGGCGAGGACGCCGATCGCGACGATCGTGCCGGCCACGATCGCAGCGGCGCGCCGGTAATAGAACAGGCCGTTCAGCAGGTCGCGCAACGCGAACGGGCCCGTCGCGATCGTGCCGTCATGTGCCGCCGTTCGGGCGGTGAAATCGAGCATCGCGGTTGCACCGTCCCCATGTCCGCGCACCGATCGTGGCGTGGCGCCGCTTATCCGCCGATGCTCTTACCGTTCCATTAAGGCTTGGGAGTTAGGCGCAGATCATCGAACCACGGACAGGAACCCGCGATGCCGAACGGCGCGACGACAGCGATGATGGCGAAGATGCGGATCGCCGGTGCCGCCGCGCTGCTGGCCTGCGCCGGGTCAGCGGGCGCGCAGGCCGGCGACGCGTATCGCATCGGCCCGGGCGACGAGGTGTCCGTCACCTTTCCCTATAATCCCGAACTCGATCATGCCGGGCCGGTGGGGCCGGACGGCCGGTTCGCGATCCCGATCGTCGGCAACGTGGCGCTGGGCGGCCGGACGATCGACGAGACCGCGGCGCTGATCTCCGCGACGCTGCGCCGCGAGGGCGTGGTTGAGGATGCGCGGCCGACCGTCGCGATCCGCCAATATGGCGCGGTGGTCTATGTCGGCGGCGAGGTGAAGACGCCGGGTGCGGTGAAGCTCAATGGCTCGCTCGATCCGCTGCAGGCGGTCATCAGCGCGGGCGGTGCGCTCGAGACCGCCAAGTCGAAGCGGATCGTCGTCATCCATCGCAACTCCGACGGCACGATCGTCCAATCCTATGCCGATCTGCGCGCCTATGCGCATGGCGGCGTAGGGACCGGGATCGCGCTTCGGCCGCAGGACATCGTGTTCGTGCCGCGCTCCTCGATCGCCGAGGCCGATCTGTGGATCGACCAGCATATCAACAAGCTGCTGCCGTTCAGCCGCAGCCTCAACTACAGCCTCGGCACCAACGCGGTCATCGGGCGCTAGGTGGCAACGCGGATCGCGTCCGGTCCGCTGCGACCCGCCGCCGCGGCGCCTGACCTCGCGTCCGTGCCGGTGCGCCGCGCGTGGCAGGCGCTACGCGAGTTGCGCTGGATGCGGGTGCTGGTGTTCACGCTGCTGCTGCCGCTGTTCGGGCAGAGCTTCCATTATGTGAAGACGGTGCCGGCGCTGTGGGCGATGTCCAAGGCGTTTCCGATCATCTCGCTGCCGCTCGCGCTGTTCCTGTTCGCCGGCGCGCGCCCGGTGGGCGCGCGGCAGATGCTGCTGAGCTTCCTGTGGCTGGCGCTGGTGCCGACGTTCATCGCGCTCGGCACGTTTCAGCAGACCTTCTTCGTCGCGCTCACCTCGCAGGTGAAGCTGCTGCCTCTGCTCTATTTCTTCTCGTTCCTGGGGCTGCTGCGCTGGCTGCGGCCGACGATGCGCGAACTCGCCGCCGGCTTCCTGGTCTGCGCGGTCGTCAGCTTCGTCCTGTTGCTGGTGATCTGGGCGCTCGCGCCGCAATCGGCCTATGCCGCGCATTACGTGGCGGGCGACGCGCCGCTGCTCGGCGCCGACAATCGCGGCAACCGGATCCGCCTGCCGATGTTCTTCGGGATCGTCGGGCTGCTCTACGCCTATCGCCGCTTCCTCGCGCACTGGCGGCCGGGCTGGCTGGCGGCCTGGGGCGCGGGGTTCGGCCTGATCTTCGCGCTGGTGCGGATGCGGTCGATCATCTTCGGGCTGATGCTGATGGCGACGATCAACATCTTCCTGGCGGCGAGCCCGCGGATGAAGATCATCCTGGTCGGCTTGCTGCCGTTTGCCGTCGCCGCGGTGTTTTCGGTGCCGTTCATGGCGTCGATCTTCAGCACCGACAAGGCATTCGCCTTCGACGTGCGCTGGATATCCACCGTCAAGGCGATCGCGTTCCTCGGCACCGATCCGCTCCGCTGGATCTTCGGCGTGGGCTCGATCAGCCCGGTCGATCCGGCGGGCATGATGACCTATTTCAACCATTTCTTCTTCCTGGCCGACATCACCTGGATGGGGATCCTGTTCGAATTCGGGCTGGTGGGGGCGCTTCTGATCCTCGCGATCCCGGTGCGCGGGATCCTGATCTTCGCGGTGCTGCGACGGATGCGCGACGACCCCTTCGTCGCCGCGCTGCAGGATTATCTGGTCTATGCGATCCTGATCTCGGAGATGTTTCCCATGACGATGGCGCCGGGCGAACTCGCGCTGATCCTGGCGGTCGGTGCCCACCGGCTGGCCGATCTGCGGCAAGAGGCCACCGCATCGCGGGCAGTCCGGTGGTGAGGCACGCGCTTCTTCTCGGCATCGCCGTCGTGGGTGCGGGCGCGCTGTCGCTGGCAGCGCTGGCGGGTTCGCCCGCGCCTGGCGACGGGGTCGTCCGGATCGCGATCGACGCCGGCGCGGACCGTCACCCGATCAGCCCGCTGATCTATGGCGCGAGCTTCGCCGGCCCGGTGGCGGCGCGCGACCTGCGCCTCGCGCTCGACCGATCGGGCGGCAACAGCGCCTCGCTCTACGATCCGCGCACCGAGGCGCGCGGCGCCGGGCGCGACTGGTATTTCGAAAGCATGCCGATCGGCGCCGACGAACCCGCCCAATATGGTGCGCGCTTCGTCGAGTCCGCGCGGGCAGGCGGCGCCGCGCCGATGGTCAGCGTGCCGATGATCGGCTGGGCCGCGGCGCTCGCGCCCCGCGGCGGCAAGCAGGCGGCGTTCGCGGTCTCGCGTTACGGCGCGCAGGCGGACCATGACGCGGCGGGCTTGCCCGATGCGGGCAATGGCGTGCGCGCGGACGGAACGCCCGTCGCCGGCAACGATCCGCGCGACGCCGCACGCCCGGCCGGGATCGACGAACGGCGCGAATGGGTGCGCGGCCTCGTCGCCCGCTTCGGCCCCGCCTCGCGGGGCGGCATTCCCTTCTACCTGATGGATAACGAGCCGACGCGCTGGCATGACATCCACCGCGACGTTCATCCCGTGGGGCTGCACGCCAGCGAGCAGGCGCGACTGACGATCGACTATGCGCGGATGGTGAAGGCGATAGACCCGTCCGCGAAGACGGTGGCACCCGAGGCCTGGGGCTGGGGCGGCTATCGCTACAGCGGCTTCGACCAGCAGGCGGGCGACGCGCATGGCTATGCGAACCTGCCCGACCGGACGCGCGAAACCGGCGGCATGGACCTGATCCCGTGGCTGCTGATGCAGTGGAAGCGCGCCGGCCACCCGGTCGACGTGGTCAGCGTGCATGTCTATCCGCAGGGCGGCGAGTTTCGCGGTGGTGGCGACGACGATGTGTCGCCCGCGATGCAGGCGCGGCGCAACCGCTCGACCCGGTCGCTCTGGGACCCCGATTATATCGACGAAAGCTGGATCAAGGATCGCGTCGCGCTGATCCCGCGGCTGCGCGGATGGGTGACGCGCTATTATGATCCGGGCACGCCGATCGCGATTACCGAATACGACTGGGGGGCGCCGAACCACATGAACGGCGCGACGGCGGAAGCCGATATCCTGGGTATCTTCGGGCGCGAGGGGCTCGATATGGCGGCGCGCTGGATGACGCCGCCGCCGGGCAGTCCCGTCTATCTGGCGATGAAGCTCTTCCGCAATCCGGACGGACGCGGCGGCGGCTTCGGTGACACGAGCGTCGCGGCGCGGGTGCCCGATCCCGACACCGTCTCCGCCTTCGCCGCGTTGCGCGGCCGGGTGCTGACGGTGATCGCGATCAACAAGCGCGCGGATGCGGCGGCGCCGGTGACGCTGGCGCTGACCCATCTGGGCGCGTCCGGCACGCTGTCGGGGACGCGGCTCGCCGCCGGGCGGCTCGCTCCGCTCGCACCGGCCCGTTATGCCGGCGGCCATGCCGATGCGGTCCTGCCGCCGCAGAGCGTCACGCTGTTCGCGTTGAACCCCGATGCGCGCTGATCGTCTGGGCCGGCTGCGCCGCCAATATGGCGGATCGCTCGTCACCACCGGCACGCGGCTGATCGACGTGCCGTGCCGATACGGCATGCACCTGATGATCGCGTTGCGCCTGCCGCTGGCGCAGGTCGGGGCCTTCTACATCGTCTTCGGCACGATGCTGCTGCTGTCGGGACTGGGGCGGCTGGGCATCGACCGCGCGCTCACCCGCGAGATGGCACGCGTGCTGGCGGGCGGCGATGCCGCCTCCGCCCGCGCGTCGATGATCCGTGCGTTCGCGGTGGTGCTGGCGCTGTCGCTGGGGCTGACCGCGATCGCCGCCGCCGCCGCTTGGCCGCTGGCGATGTGGGTGATGCACAAGCCCGACATGGTTCCGCTGTTCCTGATCGGCGCGCTGCTGATCGTGCCGCAGAACATGGGCAATGCGATCGCCGGCGCGCTGGCGGGGCTGCACCGCGTCACGCAGAGCCAGATCGTCTATACCTGGCTGTGGCCCGGCCTGTTCTGCGTCACCGCCTTCCTGCTGCCGCTGAGCGCGGCGCACGCGCTGGCGGCGGTGGCGGTCGCGATGACGCTGGCGACGCTGATCGGCGGCATCATGCTCGTCCGCGATCTGCCACGGCGCAACGGCGTGGCCGGGCAGGCCGAGCCCGCGCCGACGCCGCTGCTCGCCACCGGCCTGTCGCTGTTCAGCCTTGAGCTGGTGCAGCTCGCGATCAGCGCGGCGCCGCCCTTCGTGCTCGGCGCGCTGTCGTCGGCCGAGCAGGTGGGCCTGTATGCGATCGCGTGGCGCGTGGTGCTCGTGATCTACATGTTCGTCAGCGGCGTGGCCTCGATGGTGTCGCCGCGTTTCGCCCGCCTCTATGTGCTGGAGGATCGCGCCGGGCTGGTGCGCGAGGCGGGCCGTGCGATCGGCTTTGCGCTGACGCTGGCGATCGTGCCCATCCTGCTCGTCACGCTGGAGCCCGCGCGCATCCTCATGCTGTTCGGCAGCCAGTTCGAGCCGGCCGCGCCCGCCTTGCGCATCCTGCTGGTGGGGCAGCTCGCCGCGACGCTGACGACCACCACGCCCGAACTGCTCGGCATGACCGGCTATGCGCGATCGCTGTTGCGGATCAACGCGCTGGCGCTCTTCACGTTGATCGCGGGGCTGGTCTGCTTCGCACGGCCGCTGGGAGCGAACGGCGCCGCGCTGGCGACCGCGGCGACGATGGTGGTGAACGCGATCGGCGTGACCCTGGTGTGCCGCCGCGAGCTGGGCTTCGTGCCGCTCGGCGCGCTCTACGGTGCGTGGCGCCGCCCGAGCCGCGTCGCGCACCAATAGGCCGCCTCCGCGACGCCGGTGTCGAGCGGCGTCCAGCCGACCCCCAGCGCGCGCGTGGCGCGGGCGGAATCGAGCGTCGCGTCGCGCCGCCAGAACCGCACCAGCGAGGGCGGGATGGGCGGCGGCGCGCGGCGGGTGAGCGACTCGGCGAGCTTCAGCGGCACCGCGAGCGCTCTGGCCTCCACATCGAGCCGCCACGCCGGGATGCGGCGGATCGGCACCGTGCCGAGCGCGTGCGCGAAGGCGCGGAAATAGCCGTTCCAGCGCGGCGCGTCGGGCATCGCCAGGTTGAACGGCCCGCGCTGCTCGGCGTCCGCCAGCGCCGCGAGGATCGCGGCCACCACGTCGTCGACATGGACGATGTTGCTGCAGCCGTCGCCACCCGCGCCCAGATCGCCGATCCGCCCCTCGGCGAGCAGCCGCGCGATGCGCAGCGACCATTGCGTGCTGCCCGCGCCATAGATGCAGCCGGGGCGCAGCAGGACGGTGTCGGGTATGCCGCGCGCCAGCCGTTCCGCCGCGATCTTGGCCGCGGCATAGCCGTCCGATCGGCCGCAAAGCGGGGTGTCTTCGTCGATCCGGCCGGTCGCCGCGCCATAGACCGCCATCGAACTGAGATGCACGATCCGGCGATCGCGCGCCGCGGCGAACAGCGCGGCGGCGTTGCGGACGATCGTGCGGCGGTCGCCGGTGACGCAGTTCACCACCGCATCGATCCCCGGCAGCACGCCCGCGATCGCGGCTTCGTCGGTGGCGTCGAGCACGCGGCGGGTGGCGGATCCGTCGCGGCGCACGCCCGCGATCGGCGTCGCCCAGTCCGCCAGCGCCAGCGCGGCGACGACTCGGCGCCCGACGAACCCGTCCGCGCCCAGCACCAGCACCTGCATCACGCCGCCGCCAGCCGATCCGCCAGCCGCAGCGCCAGCGCGACCGCGGTGAGCGTCGGGTTGGCCTGGCTCGAGGTGGGGAAGACCGCCGCGCCGGCGAGGTGGAGATTGGCGATCCCGTGGACCCGGCCGTCGCCGTCCACCATGCTCGTGCGCGGATCGGTGCCCATCCGTGCGGTGCCGATATGGTGGCCGGGATAGGCGCCGTACCGCATCACCTCCGCCGCGACGCTATCGGGATCATAGGTGAAGCGCCCGCAGCTCGAGCGTTCGAGATCCTCGGCGAGCAGTGCGAGCGCCACGCGCACGGTCTCGATATCGCCCGGCGCATGGCGCCAGTCGGCGACGAGCCGCGGCATGCCCCATGCGTCGCGATCGGTGCCCAGATACACCCGGCTGTCGCGGTTCGGCTGTTGTTCGGCATGGAAGTCGAGGCTGTAGCGCCCGTTGCGCGGCACCACCACGACGGACGGATATTTGCGAGTCGCGAACCGGCGGCCGACGAGCATGGTGGTCGCGAAGCGCGCCACCGCCAGCGGCTGGCGAGCGACGTTGAGCGCGTGGTGCAGCAGCCGGCCGAGGCCTGCGTCCCCGTCATCGTCCGCCAGCCGCGCGCGGTAGCGGCGGGGCACGAGTGCCTTCCCAAGCATCAGCGCCGACAGCGGCCCGGTGCCGTGCGACGGATCGGCGATGCGCGGATGGTGGAGGCGCGCGACGAAATTGCCGATCCGGTGCGCGCGCTGCGCATCCTCGGCGAGCGCAAGGCGGCGGCGGCAATAGGTGCCGTCCTCGGCCACGTCATAGCCGTGCCAGACCGCATCGCGGCCGCCCGCGGGCACGAAGCTGCCGATCGTGCCCGCCAGATGGCTCATATAATAGCGGCCGAGCACGTCATGATGGTTGCCGATTCCGTTCGGGTGAACGGTGCGGCTGGCGAGCAGCAGCCGCGCGGTCTCCAGTCCGCCGGCGCAGAGCACGAACTGCCGTGCCGATACGGCGATCGGCGTGCCGTCGCGGCGGCGCAGGTCGAGCGCTTCCACCCAAGTGCCGTCCGGATCGAGCCGGATATCGGCGACCGCGGCATCCAGCAGCAGGCGGATGCGCGGCGAGGCGGCGAGTCGGTCGCGGTAGCGCGTGCCGAAATCGGTCGGGCAACTGAAGCGTTCGAGCCGGTCGGTCGAGAAATGCGTGCCGCGAAAGCCTGCGATCATCGGCCGTGCGCCAGGGCGCAGCGCGGTGTCGGCGCGATAATCGAACGCGCCCGCCTCGCACAGCGCGTTGGCTTTCGGGTAATAGGGCGCCAGCGCCTCGGGCCCGATCGGCCAACCGCTTTCGGGAATCCAGTTGCGCGGTTCGAAATCGATCGGGTCGAGCGGCATGCAGCGCCCGCCCCAGATCGTGGTGCTGCCGCCAAGCCGGCGTTCGCGATATTCGTCGAGCGGCGGGTGAAGCGCGGGATCGGTCACGGTGCCGCGATAGGCGTCCTGCACCGCGGCGTCGTGCCGCGTGCCGCCCGCCTCCACCAGCAGCACGTCGCGGCCCGCATCGCCGAGCGCGAGCGCGAGCGCGATGCCCGCCGCGCCCGCGCCCACGATGCAGATGTCGGCGGACAGGGCCTCGGGGCCGGTTAGGTCTTGCGCGCTCAGGATCACGCGCCGGGCATAGCGGCCAAGCGCTTCACGTCGGTTAACGCACGCGCAGTTTCGCGGTGAGGGGATGTTAACGCCGAGCGGGTAGCCGGCGGCCGAGGAGACGAAACGGCATGGACCTCCAGCACGGCGGCATCGAACGGCGGCGGCGCAAGCCCGTGTTCGGGATGCGGATCGGCGATCTCGACGTCGCGCAGAGCGCACAGCGCATGCTGTCCGTCCGGCGCAGCGCGGCCGAGGGCGTCGGGCTGTTCGCCACCCCCAATATCCAGCACGTCGCGTTGGCGAACGCCGATCCCGAATTCGCCGCCGCGCTGCGCGGGGCGCAGATCGTCGTGGCCGACGGCTTTCCGGTCTATCGCTTCGCCCGGCTGCGCGGGCTCGATCTGCCCGGCCGGGTGACGGGGCGCGAGGTGGTGGAGGCGATGTTCGCCAATCCCGCCGCGCTAATCGGGCATCGCGGCTTCTTCGTGGTCGACAGCGCCGATAGCGCGGCGGCGATCGCCGCCTGGGGGGCCGAAACGCTGCCGGGCTTTGCGTGCGAGACTCATGTGCCGCCGTTCGGCTTCGACCGCGACTTGGCCTATGGCATCGGTCTCGCCGACGCGATCCGCAGCTTCGACGCCAGCCTGTTGTTCCTGTGCATCGGCGCGCCCAAGAGCGAGTTGTTCGTGCACCGTCACCGCGCGCTGCTGCCGCCCTGCTGGGCGCTGTGCGTCGGCCAGTCGTTCCGGCTGATCCTCGGCCAGACGACCCCGCCGCCCGCGCTGATGGTGCGGCTGAACCTCGAATGGCTGTGGCGCATCGCGCTGGAGCCCAAGCGGATGCTGCGCCGCTACGGCCCCAGCGCCTTCGGCTTCCTGCGCGCGGCGGTCGCCGATCTGCGCGGCCGCTGACCTCCTTACCCGATCTTAACCCCGACAGCCCTAATCCGGGCGCCGACCGAGCCTTGAGGATAGTCCATTGGAACAGCAACTGCGCACGATCCTCGACGAAGTGGCGGGATTGTCGAAGCCGGCGGCCGATCTCGCGCCGCGCGACGACCTGTTCGCCGCGGGGCTCACCTCGTTCGCGACGGTGGGCGTGATGCTGGCGATCGAGGATGAATTCGACGTCGCCTTTCCCGATGCGCTGCTGGTGCGCTCCACCTTTCAGAGCATCGCTTCGCTCTCTGCCGTGATCGCGGGTCTGGGAGCCCAGTCGCGTGCTGCATGACACGCGTCTGCCCGGGCAAGTGCCGCTGACGGGGATCGAGCGCGTGGCGCGGATCGCCGCGGACCATGCCGATGCGGTGGATCGCGAAGGGCGCTTCCCGGCCGAGGCGATCGCGGCGTTGCGCGAGGAGGGGCTGCTCGGCGCGATGGTGCCGGTGCATCTGGGCGGCCATGGCGCCACGCTCGCGACGATCGCGCATCAGGCGCAGCGGCTCGGCCGCGCCTGTTCGTCCAGTGCGATGATCTATGCGATGCACCAGATCCAGGTGGCGTGCATCGTCGCGCACGGTCTGGACCAGCCCTGGCACCGCGACTTCGCCGGCCGGATCGCCGCCGAGGGATTGCTGCTGGCCTCGATCACCTCCGAAGTGGGGATCGGCGGCGACATGCGCTCCAGCCTGTGCGCGGCGCCCGCCGTCGACGGCCGCGTGGCGATCGTCAAACAGGCGCCGACCGTCTCCTATGGCGAGCAGGCCGATGCCTATCTGGTCACCGCACGCCGCGATGCGGAGGCGCCCGCCTCGGATCAGGTACTCGTCACCATCCTCAAGGCGCAGAGCCGCGTCGAGGCGACGGGCAACTGGGATGCGCTCGGTATGCGCGGCACATGCAGCACGGCCTTCACCTTCGCCGGCGACGGCGTGGCGGCGCAGATCCTGCCCGTGCCGTTTGCCGAGATCGCCGCCGATTCGATGGTGCCCGTCTCGCACCTGCTCTGGGGCGCGGTGTGGACCGGGATTGCGGTCGAGGCGCTGTCTCGCGCGCGCCAGTTCCTGCGCGCGCAGGCGCGGCGCCAGCCGGGCGTCGTCCTGCCGGGTGCGGCGCGGCTGATGCGCGCGGCAGGGCAGCTCGATCTGATGCAGGCGCGGCTCCACGATCTGATCGGCCGCTTCGATGCCTGTCATACGCTCGGCAGCGAGCGCACGGTCGTCGGCGCGGACGAGGCGGGATGGCCGGCCGGCATGGCGCGCGCCGCCACGCTTAATACGCTGAAGCACGACGTGTCGGAGATGTGCCACCAGGTGGTGCTCCAGGCGCTGCTGATCTGCGGCATGGCCGGGTATAAGAACGGCACCGAATTCAGCATCGGCCGCATGCTGCGCGACATCCTGTCGGCGCAGCTCATGATCTCGAACGACCGGATTGCCGCGAACACCGGCACGCTGCTGCTCGCGCAACGCACCGAATTGGGGACCTTGTGATGGATATGCAGACGAGTTTCCGATCGCGGCTGGTCGCGGCCGGCATCCTGTTTCCGACCGGGGTGGACGGGCTGTGGGGGCGCAACGGCGTCTTCGAGGCGATCCATGACGGGATCGATCGCGCGATCACGCGCGCGGGGCTCGCCGATGCGCCCGAGGTGATGCGTTTTCCGCCCGCCATGGCGCAGAAGACGTTCGAGAAGAGCGGCTATATGAAGAATTTCCCGCATTTCGCGGGGACGGTGCATTGCTTCTGCGGCGACGACCGCGCGCACCACGCGCTGCTCGGCCAGATGGAGCGCGGCGAGGACTGGATGGGCAATCAGCAGCCCGCCGATCTCGTGCTGACGCCGGCCGCCTGCTACTCGGTCTATCCGATCGTGGCGCAGCGCGGCGTGCTGGCGACGGAGGGGCATCTGGTCGATGTCGCCTCCTATTGCTTCCGCCACGAACCGTCGCTGGAGCCGACCCGACTCCAGCTTTTCCGGATGCGCGAATATGTCCGCATCGGTACGCCCGAACAGGTGCTCGCCTTTCGCGAGGACTGGATGGAGCGCGGTCAGGCGTTCGCGCGCTCGCTGGGGCTGCCGTTCGAGGTGGACGTGGCGAACGATCCGTTCTTCGGCCGCGCGGGCAAGCTGATGGCCGACAGCCAGCGCATGCAGAACCTGAAATTCGAGCTGCTGGTGCCGGTGAACGACGGCGCGGGGCCGACCGCGTGCCTCAGCTTCAACTATCATATGAGCTATTTCGGCGACACCTGGGACATCCGCACGCCGGACGGCCAGCCGGCGCAGACCGCATGCTGCGCCTTCGGGATGGAGCGGCTGGTGCTCGCGATGCTGCGCCATCATGGCTTCGAACTGTCCGACTGGCCCGCAAGCGTCCGCGCGACGCTTGGGCTCGACTGATCCGGGCCGGCGCGGGCGTGGCGCTGTGACCCCGATCTATTTCGACGGCTGTTTCGGCTGGCTGCACGAAGCGCAGGGTGGTGCCGCGCGTCCCGGCGTGGTGCTGTGCCCCGCCTTCGCGCAGGAAGAGGTGTGCACCCATTACGGGATGATGGCGCTGGCCGAACGGCTGGCGGCGGCGGGTTTCCCCACCCTCCGCTTCGATCCGCGCGGCACCGGCGACAGCGTGGCGGCCGAAGCGACGCTCGACGGGCTGGTGGACGACGCGGTCCGCGCGGCCGATTGCCTGCGCCAGCGCTGCGGCGTGGAGGCGGTCGCGATGGTCGGCCTGCGCCTCGGTGCGGCAGTGGCGACGCTGGCGGCGGAGCGGATGGGCGAGGCGAGCGCGCTGGTGCTGATGGCGCCGGTGCTGTCGGGCCAGGCCTTTCTGCGCGAGACGCGCGCGGCGGCCGCGGTCGCGAGCCTGTCGGGGCTCGATCCGGTGATGCCGATCGAAAGCGACCACGCGCTCAACACCAACGGCTTTCACTGGCCCGCCGCGTTCCAGCGCGCGGTCGCCGCGATCGACCTTCAGGCGCCGCCCGCCTGCCCGGTGATGATGAACCCGGCACGCGGCGACCGCCGCACCGCCAAGCTTGCCACGTCATGGCGCGCGGCGGGCATGGCCGTCACCGAGCGGCCGTTCGCCGATTACGAAGGCTGGATGCAGGATCCCACCACCAGCCAGATCCCGCAGGCGAGCTTCGCCGCGATCGCGGCGTGGCTGGTGGAGCATGCCATGCCGGTGTCGTCCGGCCGCAGCGCTGCGGCCGTCGCCGTCACCCCGGTGCTCGAGGCGGATGACTTCGTCGAGGAGCCGGTGCGTTTCGGTGCGGACGGCGTGCTGTTCGGCATCCTGTGCCGGCCGCGCGCCGCGCCGGCGGCCTCGATCGCCGCGCTGCTGCTGCACGAGGGCAGCACGCATCATATCGGCAATGGCGGCGCCTATGTCGCGCTCGCGCGGCGGATGGCAGGGGAGGGGACCGCCTCGCTGCGCATGGACCTGACAGGGATGGGCGACAGCCCGGCCGGCGACAATGCCCGTCACCCCCATTACGACCCCGAGCGGATCGCCGAGGGCGTCGCCGGGATCGACCGGCTGGCGGAGGCGGGCTTTGCCGGCGTGGTGGCGTTCGGGCTGTGCTCGGGTGCGCACACCGCCTTGCAGGTGACGCTGGCGGACCGCCGCGTGGTCGGCAATTTCGTGGTCAACCTCCAGAAGTTCGTCTGGCATTATGGCGATGACATCCGCGTCGCGGTGCGCGACAACAAGCGCTCGTTGAAGGCGTATCTGCGCGCGATGCGCAATCCCGGCGAATGGCGCCGCGCGCTGTCGGGCGAGGCGGACCTGAAGGGGATCGCGCGCGTGCTCGCCAAGCGCGGTGGTCTGCGGGCGGCGCACGCGCTCCGCAGCCTGTTGCCGCCTGCGCCCGACTCGGAGATCGCGATCGTCCGCGCGCAGATGCGCACGCTGGCCGAGCGTGGCGTGCATTCCACGCTCGTCTTCAGCGACGAGGATCCGGGCCTCCCTGAGATGAGCATGAAGTTCGGCCGCAAGGCGCGTCGGCTGGCGGCGTTCGCGCCCGCGCGAATGGTGCTGCTCGACCGCGCGGATCATCATTTCAACGGCGTGTCGGTGCGTCGCCGCCATGCGGATCTCAGCGTCGCCGTGATGAAGGCCGCGATCGACGCGCATGGCGAGCGCGCCTGCGTGCCGAGCCCGCTGCCGCCCCGCGTCGCGCCGTCGTGCCGGGCCGCCGCGTGAGACCCGATCGGCCGCCTACCACCGTCGATGCGGTGGCGTTGTCCTATCCCAGCAGGCGCGGCTCCGCGCCGCGAACGCGGCGCATCGCGATCTACGCGCTGCTCGCACTCGGCGACGGGTTCGCGCTCGCGCTCGCCTTTCTGCTCGGCGATCTTGTTCGGTTCGGTCCGGTGGTCGACCCCTCGGCGCTCATCAGCCTGGTGGTGATGCTGCCGATCTATTACGGCATCGTCGTCCAGCGAAAGCCGTACAGCGCGCGCTTCTTTCTCGACTGGCGCCGCACCGCACGCGATTCGATCACCGCGTTCGTGACCGCCATCGCGGTCGCGATGTTCGTGGCGGTGTACATCCATGCCGAAACGCCGATCTCGCGCAGCGTGGTGCCGCTTGCCGGTCCGTTCGGCTGCGTCCTGCTCGTGACCAGCCGCTGGGCCCTCCGCCGACTGGCCGAGGCGATCGCCAGCGGGCCGCCGATCGCCACCATGATGCTCGTCGATGGCGTCGCGATCGACGCGCCCGCGGGATCGCCGGTGATCGACGCCGCGCTCTACGATCTGCGCCCCGATCTGAAGGATCCTCATGCGCTCGACCGGCTGTGCGCGGCGATCGGCGGCGCCGAGCGCGTGGTGGTGGCATGCCAGCCCGCGCGGCGCGAAGCCTGGGCCGCGGCGCTGAAGGGCGCGAACGTGCAGGGCGAGATCGTGCTGCCCGAACTCGCCGCGATCGGCATGCTGCGCGCCTCGCGCTTCGGCGAATGCGCGACGGCGGTGGTATCGCTCGGCCCGCTCGACACGATGAACCGCCTGCTGAAGCGCGCGTTCGACCTGACCGTCGCGCTTGCCGCGCTGGCGCTGCTGTGGCCGCTGCTGCTCGTGGTCGCCGTCGCGATCCGGATCGACAGCCCGGGGCCGATCTTCTTCCGCCAGCCGCGCATGGGCCGCGGCAACGGGCTGTTCGCGATCCTGAAATTCCGAAGCATGCGCGACGATCTGTGCGACCGCGCGGGCGACCGATCGACCGAGCGCGGCGACCCGCGGATCACCCGCGTCGGCCGGATCATCCGCGCGACCAGCATCGACGAACTGCCGCAGTTGCTGAACGTCGTGATCGGCGACATGAGCATCGTCGGCCCCCGGCCGCATGCGCTGGGCAGCCTGGCGGGCGATCGGTTGTTCTGGGAGGTCGATCCGCATTACTGGGATCGGCACGCCATCAAGCCCGGCATCACCGGCCTCGCGCAGGTCCACGGCTTTCGCGGCGCCACCGTCGCCGAACGCGATCTGCAGAACCGCCTGCGCGCCGACGTCGCCTATATGCGCGGCTGGTCGATCTGGCGCGACATCCGGATCCTGATCGGCACGGCGGGGGTCGTGTTCCACCGCAACGCCTTCTGACCGCTCAGACGGTGCCGGGCGCCGCCAGCGCGCAGTCGCCGCATTCGACCTGGATCGTCGCATGGCCGATCCCGAAGCGATCGTGCAGCAGCGCCTCGGCCGCGCGCAGGAAATCGTCGCCGGGATGGCCGGCGGGCATCACCAGATGCGCGGTGAGCACGGGTTCGGTGGTGCTCATCGGCCAGATGTGGAGATCGTGGACGCGGTCCACGCCCGCCAGGGCAGCGAGCGCGCCCTCGACGCGGTCGAAATCGATGCCGCGCGGCACCGCGGCCAGCGTCATCTCCACCGTCTCGCGCAGCAGCCCCCAGGTCTGCCAGAAGATCAGCACCGCGATGACGATGCTGACGACCGGATCGATCCAGCCGAGCCCCGTCCGCCAGATGACGATGCCGGCGATCACCACGCCCGCCGACACCGCGGCATCGCCCGCCATGTGGAGGAACGCCGCGCGCACGTTCACATCGCCCTTGCGCCCGCGCGCGAACAGCAGCGCGGTGCCCAGATTGACCGCGATGCCCACCGCAGCGACCACCGAGACGGTGAGCCCCGCCGTCGGATGCGGGTCGCCGATCCGCTGCGCCGCCTCCAGCACGATCGCGCCCAGCGCAACCAGCAGGAGCAGCCCGTTCATCAGCGCGGCGAGAATCGTCGAACCCTTCAGCCCATAGGTGAAGCGCTTGGAGGGCGCCGAGCGCGCCAGCGTCGCGCCCGCCCAGGCGACCGCGAGCCCTAGCACGTCGGACAGATTGTGCCCCGCATCCGCCAGCAGCGCGACCGACGAGACGTGCAGGCCGACGATCGTCTCGCCCAGCACATAGGCGATGTTGAGCGAGATCCCGATCAGGAAGGCGCGATCGAAATTGGCGGGGGCATGGACATGGCCGTGGCCGTGCGAATGGCCATGCCCGTGCGAATGCCCATGGCCATGGGCGTGGTCGTGACCGTCATGCTGATGGCCATGATGGTGGGCGTGGCCGGTCATCGCGCGTTCCTTCGAATCATCCGCGCCGCCTACACCGGCCTGCGCGTGAGATACTAGGACGCGGACGGCTCAGGATTTGCCGAACAGCCCGCCCAGGATCCCGCCGATGCCGCCCTGTTCCGCGCCACCCAGTTCGCCGCCGCCGAGAATCGCCGCGACCTTGCCGAGCGCACCCTCGCCACCGAGATGACCGAGGATCTGTTGCAGCGTATCGGTGGGCAATCCGGTCTGATCCGCCGCACCCGCGACCGTGTCGCCGGGGGCGGTGTGCTGCTGGCCGAGTGCGGCGATCGCCTGTTCGACCTGTTCGGGGGTGAGCCCCACCTTGGCCGCGAGATTCGCCACGTCCGTG
Organism: Sphingomonas sp. GC_Shp_6; assembly: GCF_026540835.1. Taxonomy (NCBI): domain Bacteria; kingdom Pseudomonadati; phylum Pseudomonadota; class Alphaproteobacteria; order Sphingomonadales; family Sphingomonadaceae; genus Sphingomonas; species Sphingomonas sp. GC_Shp_6. The sequence goes on from NZ_JALNUO010000006.1 coordinate 170,296, forward strand.
CTTCCGGCGATCTGGCCGAGCAATCCGTCGAACAAGCCCATCGTCGCTCTCCTGTGTTCCGCGCCCGATCCGAACGGGCGCCCCCAGCATAGCCGCGCCCAGGCCGCTTGTCGCTCGGCTTTGGGCGGGATGCACGCGGGTTTAAAGGCTTATGATCTTAGGTCGCTCCGTTCGCCCTGAGCTTGTCGAAGGGCCTTTTCCGCCGCCAAGGTCGACTGCGGCGAGCGTGCTTCGGCAGGGTCGGGCGCGAACGGCTTCGAAGATCGGACGAACCAACGTCGTCTCGCTCAGTCCACCAGCAGCCGGGCCGCCTGCGCGCGCGCCTCGTCGGTCACGGTGGCGCCCGACAGCATGCGCGCGATCTCCTCGCGCCGCTCCGCCTCGTCCAGCGTGCGGACGCCGGTGCGGGTCACGATGCCGTCATGCGCCTTGGCGATCAGCAGATGCTGCCGCCCGCGCGCGGCCACTTGCGGGCTGTGCGTGACGACCAGCAACTGCGTGCGATCGGCCAGCCGCGCGAGCCGGTCGCCGATCGCGCTGGCCACCGCGCCGCCCACGCCGCGATCGATCTCGTCGAAGATCATCGTCGCCGCGCCGCCGGTCTCGGCGAGCGCCACCTTCAGCGCGAGGATGAAGCGCGACAGCTCGCCGCCGCTGGCGATCTTGGCGAGCGGCGCGAACGGCGCGCCGGGATTGGTGGAGATCGCGAACTCGACCCGGTCCTTGCCCGCGCCCGACCAGCCTTCCGCGCCAAGCGGGCCGATATCGGTGCGGAAGCGGGCCGCATCGAGCTTCAGCGGCGCGAGTTCGCCCGCCACGGCGGCGTCCAGCCGCGCGGCGGCGGCGCGGCGGCGTTCGCTCAGCATCCCGGCAGCGGCGTCGTAATCGGCGCGTGCAGCGGCGACGCGCGCCTCGATCAGCGCGATGCCGCCTTCGCCCGCCTCGAGCCGCTCCAGCCGCTCCTGCAGCTCCTGCGCGAGCGCGGCGAGATCGTCGGGCTGGACGCGGTGCTTGCGGGCCATGGCGCGCAGCTCGAACAGCCGCGCCTCGTCCTCTTCCAGCGCGCGGGGATCATAAGCGAGCGCGGCGCGTGCGTCGCGCAGCCGCTCCTCGGCGACCGCCGCCTCGATCACCGCGCGATCGATCGCGGCGAGCGCCTCTGCCAGCCCGTCATGCTCCCCGGCGATCCGCTCGAGCACGCGCGCCGCCTGGCGCAGCCGCGCGAGACCGCCGTCGGAGCCGTCGAGATAATCGTCAATCGCGGTCAGCTCGGATGCCACCTTTTCGGCGCGCTGCATCGACCGGCGCGTGTCGGCGAGCGTCTCCTCCTCGCCCGGCTGGGGGGCTAGCGCGGTGAGTTCGCCGACGGTGTGTTCGAGCCATTCGCGGTCGCGCGCGGCGGCGTCGATCTCCGCACGCGCCGCCGCCAGCGCCGCCTCCGCCTCGCGCAGCACCGCCCAGGCGCGCGCCGCCTCGGCCGAGTCGATGCGCCCGAACATGTCGAGCAACGCGCGGTGGCCGGCGGGCGCCAGCAGGCCGCGATCGTCGTGCTGGCCGTGGATCTCCACCAGTTGTGGCGCGATCTCGCGCAGCAGCGCGGCGGATGCCGGCTGGCTGTTCACGAAGCCGCGGCTACCGCCATCGGCCTTCACGATGCGGCGCACGATCAGCGGCTCGCCGGGCTCCACCTCATAGCCATTCTCGTCGAGCAGCGCGGCGAGCGGCGGCGGCGGCGGATCGAAGGTGGCCGTCACCGCGGCCTGTGCCGCGCCGTGCCGCACCAGCCCGCTGTCGCCGCGCGCGCCCAGCGCCAGTCCCAGCGCGTCGAGCAGGATCGACTTGCCCGCGCCCGTCTCCCCGGTCAGCACGCCCAGCCCGGCGCGGAAATCGAGATCCAGCGCCTCGATCAGCACCACGTCGCGAATGGAGAGAGCGGTCAGCATGGCCGTTCCCTTAGAACAAAACCGGTCCGGCTCAAATGGGTAGCGGGCGGCGTTCGCTCACCTTCGTTCCCCGGCGGAGGCCGGGGTCCAGTTGGGAGAACTCATGTGATGACGCGCAACGCTCCTCGCCATCGCTCCCCAACTGGGCCCCGGCCTCCGCCGGGGAACATGAAGGGTGGAAAGCGCAGGGATCACGCCCGATGTTCGGTGTGAGAACCCGGACCGTTTGAAGGTCGGATCAGCCCGGCGTCGATCCCGTCGTGGTCGGCGTCGGCGTGCCCGTCGTGCCGCCACCCGGCGAACCCGGCACGGCCGATCCCGGCGAGGCGGGCGTCGGCGTGCCCGGCGCTTCCGCCTTGGGCGTGGCCGGTGCATCGGCCTTGGCCGGGGTGGGGGTGGCGGGCGTCGAGCCCGGCGCGCCCGCGGCGACTGACCCCGGCGTTCCCGGCGGCACGATCAGCTGGCCCGGCGCGAGCGGCGGCACCGGCTTGAACGGATGCGCCTGCATCAGCTTGTAGGCGCGGCCATACCAGTCGCTGCCCGGATAGTTGCGCGCCAGCACCGCCGCCGCCTTCTCCGCCTCGCCGGGCACGCCCAGCGACAGATAGGTCTCGGTCAGCCGCATCAGCGCCTCGGGCGTGTGCGTCGTCTGCTGATAGGTGTCGATCACGGTGCGGAAGCGCAGCGTCGCGGCGAGCCACTGCCCGCGCCGTTCGTAGAAACGGCCGACCTCCATCTCCTTGCCCGCGAGGTGATCGTTGACCAGATCGATCTTCAGCCGCGCATCCGCCGCATAGCGCGTGTCGGGATAGCGGCGCGTCAGCTCGCCGAGCGCGTCGAGCGCCTGGCGGGTGATCTTCTGGTCGCGCGTCACGTCCTTGATCTGCTCGTAATAGCCGAGCGCGATCAGATAATAGGCATAGGGCGCGTCGTGGTTGCCGGGATGCACCGCCAGGAAGCGCTGTGCCGACTGGATCGATTCGCTGTAGCTGCGATCGAGATAATAGCTGTACGCGCTCATGAGCTGCGCGCGGCGCGCCCAGATCGAATAGGGGTGCTGGCGCTCGACCTCGTCGAACAGCACCGCTGCCTCCTTGTAACGCCCTTGATCCAGCCGCTTCTTGGCGGTGGAATACAGCGTTCCCACATCGCGCGCGATGTAGGGCGTGTCGCCCTTCGCCTTGTTGCGCGCACAGCCGGCGACGGGGAGCGCAAGCGCGGCGAGGAGCGCGAGGGTGATCGCGCGAGACTGGGGGATACGCATCGGATCGCTCCTTAGCGTAAGCGGCCGCCCACGAACAATCCCCTTACGCAGCTTGGCGCCTCACCCGCCTTGGCCCCTTCAAACAGGCGTCGGCCCCTTTACGCCGGAGGGATCGCGGGGGCAGGGTGGGGCGTTGGCGTCGTTCGCCATCACCCATTTTCCGAGGATCCCGCATGCCCGCCACGCTGCTCCACACCCACCGCGTCGAAAAACCCTGGGGCCGCCACGATCTGTGGCCGGGCTTCCCCGATCCGGCGAAGGACGCGCCGCCCGTGGGCGAGGTGTGGTTCCAGGAGCCGGGCGACACCACGCCCGATCTGCTCATCAAATATCTGTTCACCGGCGAGAAGCTGTCGGTGCAGGTCCATCCCGACGACGACCAGGCGCATGCCCGCGGCCTGCCGCGCGGCAAGGACGAATGCTGGACGATCCTGGCCGCCACGCCCGATGCGAAGATCGCGGTGGGCACCAAGCAGCCGGTGGAACGCGACGCGCTGCGCAAGGCGGCCGAGGATGGCAGCATCGAGGATCTGCTGGACTGGCACCCGGTGAAGGCGGGCGATTTCATGTACTGCGCCAGCGGCACGATCCACGCGATCGGCGGCGGCATCACCTGCATCGAGGTGCAGCAGAATTCCGAGACGACGTACCGCCTCTACGATTACGGCAGCGACCGCGAGCTTCACCTCGACGACGGCATCGCAGTGGCGAACCCGGTGCCCTATGTACCGATCGTGTCGCCCGGCCGGGTGGAGGCCGAGCGCACCGTGCTGGTGGAAGGGCCCAAGTTCGTGCTGGAACGCTGGACGGGCGGCAGCCACGCGGTAAGCTTGCCCGAGGGCAAGACGGGCTGGATCGTGCCGATCAAGGGATCGGGCGAGGTCGCCGGCGTGAGCGTGAAGGCCGGCGAATGCGCGACCGTGACGGGCCGCGAAACGGTGAGCGCCAGCGACGATGCGGACATGCTGTTCGCCTATCCCGGCACGAAGCGGATCTGAATCGGTCATGCGGGCGGGCGGATAATGGTCGGGGAGGGGTGAAATAGGCGCGTCCTTTACCCTTTCCCGCTAGCCCTGCGCACCATGCTCCGCGTGCTGACCCTCTCGACGCTGTTTCCCGACGCGACGCGGCCCAATTTCGGCGTCTTCGTCGAGCGACAGACGGCGGCGCTCGCCGCGCTGCCGGGCGTTGCCGTCACGGTGGTCGCTCCAATCGGGATGCCGCTCTGGCCGCTGTCGCGCGGCGCCCGTCATGCCGCGCTCGGGCGATTGCCGTTGCGCGAGCGGTGGCATGGCCTCGACGTCCATCGGCCGCGCTTCGCCGCGCTGCCGTTCACCGGCGGTCGCTTCCATGCGCGGGCAATGGAACGTGCGATCGTGCCCGTGCTCGATGCGCTGGCGTTCGACGTGATCGACGCCTCCTTTTTTTTCCCGGACGGCGTGGCGGCGGTGCGGCTGGGCCGGCGCTACGGCGTGCCGGTGTCGATCAAGGCGCGCGGCGCTGATGTCCATCATTGGGGCCGCGCACCGGCCACCGCGCGGCAGGTGGCGCAGGCGGGGCAGGGCGCGGACGGGCTGCTCGCGGTGTCGGCGGCGATGCGGGGCGACATGATCGCGCTGGGCATGCCCGCCGAAGCGATCCGGGTTCACCGCACCGGGGTGGATCATGCGCGGTTCGGCGCGGTCGACCGCACGGTGGCGCGCGCAGCGCTCGGCGTGACGGGGCCGCTGATCGTCGCGGTCGGCGCGCTGATCCCGCGCAAGGGGCATGATGTGGTGATCGACGCGGTGGCGCGGCTGCCGGGCGTCGCCCTGTGGATCGCGGGCGAGGGGCCGGAGCGCGGCCGTCTTGAGGCTCACATCGCCCGCGCCGGGATCGGCGACCGGGTGCAGCTGCTCGGCGGCGTCGCGCATGACGATCTGCCGCGACTGCTGGCGGCGGCGGATGTGATGGCGCTGGCGTCGGCCTCGGAGGGGTTGGCCAATGCCTGGGTCGAGGCGCTGGCGGCGGGGACGCCGATCGTCGTCACCGATGCCGGCGGCGCACGCGAGCTGCTGAGCGACGAGCAGGCGGGGCGCGTGGTCGCGCGCGACCCGGCGGCCTTTGCCGCGGCGATCGCCGATCTGCTACGCGCGCCGCCCTGCACCCAGGCCGTGAAGGCGGCGGCGGCGGGTTATTCCTGGGCGACGAATGCGGCCGGGCTCCACGCGCATCTCGCCGGCCTGGTGGCCGCGCGTCAGAGCGGGTAAAGCGCCGCCGCGATCCCGCGGCCTTCGCTGCGCAACACGCCCCAGGCGCGCGCGGCGGCGCGGCTGTCCATCGCCTCGATCCCGATCCCGCGCGCCTCCAGCGCCCGGCGGAGCGCGGGTGCCGGCTGGACGAGCGTGCGCCCGGTGCCGAGCAGAACGAATTCGGGCGATGCGCCGAGGATCGGTTCGAGCGCGGCGATCTCGAGCGCGGCGATCGGCGGCGGCGTCCACCCGTCCGCGCGCGTCGGCGTCAGCAGCAGCGCGGGATAATAGCCCTCGTCCACCTTGAACCCCTGCGGCCCGATCGCCTGGATCATCGGGCCGTCGGTGCGGGGGCCCCGCTCCATCCGCATCAGCGCTTCTCGCGCGGCCCCACGCGCTCCGCATTGTCGAGCGTGCCCGGCTTGGCACGGTTCGGCTCGGCGCGCAGGCCCAGAGTGATGAGCAGCGACGACGAGACGTAGATCGACGAATAGGTGCCGACGAAGATGCCCAGGATCATCGCCGCGGTGAACCCGCGCAGCACATGGCCGCCGAGCAGCAGCAGCGCGACCAGCGCCAGCAGGATCGTCGCCGAGGTCATGACGGTACGCGGCAGCGTCTCGTTCACCGACAGGTTGATGATCTGGCGCATGTCCATCTTGCGATAGCGGCGCATATTCTCGCGGATCCGGTCGTCGATCACGATCTTGTCGTTGATCGAATAGCCGATGATCGTCAGCACCGCGGCCACGATGTTGAGGTCGAATTCGAGGTGCGTCAGCGCAAAGAAGCCGAGCGTCATCAGCAGATCGTGGATGATCGCGACGATGGTCGACACGCCGAACTGCCATTCGAAGCGGAAGATCGCGAACAGGCCGATGCCCAGGATCGCGAGGAACACCGCGAGCAGGCCGTGCTGCACCAGCTCGCCCGAAACCTTGCCCGATACGGTCGAATAGCGCGAGAAGGTGGCGCCGGGGAATTGCTGCGCGAGCGCGGTCTCCACCTTCTTGACGACGGCGTTGGTCGCGCCCTCGTCGGCGCTCTTCTGCGTTGGCAGGCGGATCGTCACCGAATTGTTGCCACCCAGTTGCTGGAGCGACGCCTCGCCGACGCCGAGCCGGTCGACCGCGCTGCGCACCGCATCGACCGAGGGCGGCGAGGGGAACTTCTCCTCGATCATCAGCCCGCCGGCGAAATCGACGCCGAAGTTGAGCCCGCGCGCGAAGACGAGCGCGACCGCGGCGATCGACAGCGCGAGCGTGAGCGCGAACGCCATCCTGCGCAGGGCGACGAAGTCGATGTTGGTGTCGTCGGGGACGAGTTTCAGGAGCTTCATTTCAAATCCCCGTCACCCCAGCGCAAGCTGGGGTCTTTCTGTGCTGGGGTGACGTAAGGCCGGTCATATGTTGATCGTCTTCGGCTTGTTCTTGCGGATCCACAGCACGACCATCATCCGCGTGAAGGTGACGGCGGTGAACACGCTGGTCACGATGCCGATCAGCAGCACGACCGCGAAGCCCTTCACCGGGCCCGAGCCGAGCACCAGCATGATGACGCCGGAGATGCCGTGCGTGATGTTCGCCTCGAAGATGGTCCGCGAGGCCTCCTTGTAGCCGAGTTCGACCGACTGGATCACGCTGCGCCCGCGCCGCCGCTCCTCGCGGATCCGCTCGTTGATGAGCACGTTGGCGTCCACCGCGGTGCCGATCGTCAGCACGAAGCCTGCGATGCCCGGCAGCGTCAGCGTACCGTTGAGCAGCGCCAGCACGCCCAGGATCACGAAGACGTTGATGACGACCGCGAGGTTCGCATAGACGCCGAAGCGGCCATAGGTGAGCAGCATGAACGCCACCACCAGCGCGACCGCGACCGCGGAGGCGAGGATGCCGGCATGGATCGAATCCGCGCCGAGATCGGGGCCGACGGTCGATTCCTCGATCACCTTCAGCGCGATCGGCAGCTTGCCCGAGCGAAGCGCGATCGCGAGCTGGTTCGCGCTCTCGACCGTGAAGTTGCCCGAGATCGAGGCGCGGCCGCCGAGGATCGGCTCGTTGATGTTGGGCGCCGAGATCACCTTGTTGTCGAGGATGATCGCAAACGGCTTGCCCGTATTCGCCTGCGTCACCCGCGCGAAGCGGCTGCCGCCCTGGCTGTTGAAGGTGATCGACACCTGCGGCGCGTTGGTCTGCGGCTCGAATTCCTGGCGCGCATCGGTCAACTGGTCGCCCGAGATGATCGTCGCGCGCTTCACCGCGATGAAGGGAATGCCCTGCGGGTTGCCGGGATAAGGCAGCACCTGGCTGCCGATCGGGGCGATGCCCTTGGCGAGTTGCGCGGGATCGGCGCTCTGGTCGACCAGCTTGAATTCGAGCTTCGCGGTCTTGCCGAGCAGGTCCTTCAGCGCTTGCGGGTTCTGCAGGCCCGGCACCTGGACGACGATCCGGTCGGTGCCCTGCTGGACGATCGTCGGCTCGCGCGTGCCGAGTTCGTCGATGCGGCGGCGGACGACCTCGGTCGCGTCCTTCATCGCGGTCTCGATCGCCTGGGTCAGGCCTACCGCGGTGGGGCGCAGCACGAAGCGCGAGCTGTCGACGACGCTGATGTCCCATTCGCGCTGGCCCGACATGCCCGCGCCGCTGCCGGTGATCGTCAGCAGCCGCTCGCGCGCCGCATCCACCTGGCCGGGGTCGCGCAGCAGGAACGAGAGCTGGCCGCCGCGCGTCGAGATGTCGCCGATCGCGATGTCGGGCGTGCCGCGGTGCATCTCGGTCGCGATCTGCTCGCGCATCGTCTCGATCCGCGCGTTGGCGAGATCGTTCGTATCCGCCTCGAGCAGCAGATAGCTGCCGCCCGCCAGATCGAGCCCCAGGTTGATCCGCGGGTGGACCGGCCAGCGGTTCGTGACCGATTCGGGCAGGAAGCTCGGGATCGCAAGCGCGCACAGCACGGCCAGCAGGCCGATGATGGACGCGACCTTCCAGCGGGGGAAATCGAGCATCGGTTCAGTCGTTCGCCGGCTTGGCGGAATTGGCGCCGACGATGTCGGTCAGCGTCGCCTTCACCACGCGGACGCGCGTGTTGGGGGCGATCTCCACCTCGACATGCGCATCCTCGACGCGCGTGACCTTGCCGACGATGCCGCCGGCGGTGACGACCGTGTCGTTCTTCTTCACCGCGGCGAGCATCGCCTGGAACGCCTTTTGCCGCTTCTGCTGCGGGCGGATCATCAGGAAATAGAACACCACGAAGATCAGCGCGAAGGGCGCGAACAACTGGATCATGCCGGCGGCGCCGCCGGCGGCGGTGCTGCCCGTGGCTTGGGCGTAGGCGGGGGAAATGAGCATGGGATCCCGACGTGTCTGGTCGGCGGACGGCCTACGCCCGCGCGGATGGCTCGCCCGCTATCATCGGTTGGTCGCCTGCGCAATGTTTGCTGCGACGTGGGCATCGGGCGAAAGAGGACGGGATCGCCGACGAACGGAACGGCTTGCATCGCGCGGTGCCTGCGCGTAGTGCGCGCCGCTCGGGCAGGTTCGACGGCGTCGGCCTGCCCTCGGTCGGGGCGTAGCGCAGCCTGGTAGCGCATCACACTGGGGGTGTGGGGGTCGCAGGTTCGAATCCTGTCGCCCCGACCAATTCTTGCAGAGACTGAGCGGCGATACACGACGGCGGTCTTGCCGTCGGATCCAAATCAGCAAGCACTGTCTTCGAGCGGAAGCGGTGAGCATCGAGCTTCGACACGCACGGTCGGCGCGACGCGTTCCAGCATCTTCACACGCAGGCCGCCAGTCCCCCGCGTCGCGGCTTCGAGCCGTTCAGATAGAGGATATCGTCGATCTGTCCTGCGGATACGGCGGAGCTGCTGATCGCGACCTTGAACTGATCGGGCAGCCCTAGCCTACCAGGACGTGGGCGCGATCCGGGCGCAAACAGCAGCGAACCGCCACCCGGATCGGCGCTGTGCATGGTGACGGACAGGGTTGCGTGTCCGTTATGAAGCAATCTTTCCGATCAGTGGTCGTCTTGATCTGCTTGCGCGCGGGGGCGTGGATCGAAACACCATCGTCGCAGCGGCGATCCCGAGAGGCGTGGCGTCGCCCTCCGCGCGGGGGCGTGGATCGAAACAGCGGCAGGGAAATAACCTCGACGGCGCCCCGGCTGTCGCCCTCCGCGCGGGGGCGTGGATCGAATTAAGGCATGCCTGTCCGGGGAGGCGGCGGACGGGGGCGCCCTCTGCGGGGGGGGGGTCGATCCAACGGCAGCACGTCGCACTGCCGAAGGCCGAGCGTCAGGCGCGGGCCACCACGGCGATGAGGGGATCACCGCGCGCGCCGTCGGCGAGCAGGCGCGCCTCCATCTCGCCGAAGCCGGCATGCGTGAGATAGTGGCCGATCAGCGAGGCCTGCCCGTTCATGTCCAGCGATCGCCAGACCGCGACCGCTTTGGTCGCGAAGCAACGATTCGAATAGCTGACGATGAATGGCGCGCCGGGCGCGAGCACGCGCCTGACCTCGGCGAACACCTCATAGGGCTGTTGCAGATACTGCACGCCGACGCAGCAGAGGGCGGCGTCGAAGGCCCGCGTGTCGAGCGGCAGCGCGGGATCGGTGTTGAGATCCTGGACGAACCAGCGATCCAGCCGCGGATTGGCGGCGAGCTCGTCCGCGTTCATGCCGTGGCCCACGACCTCGGCGTAGCGCCGGTCGTCGGGAAGATGGCTGACCCAGCTGGACATCAGGTCGAGCACGCGCGCGCCAACCGGTAGCCGATCGCGGTAGAGACGGGTCAGCGCCGCGATCGCGTCGTCGTCGACGTGCGTGACCAGCCGCGCCGATGCGTAGAATGCGCGGTCGTCGCCGCGATCGTCCTTGGCGAACGCCGCAGGGGGCAGGGCCGTATCGTCGCTCACGTCCGCCGCCCGATCAGCGCTCGGTCCGGTCGCCCGCGAGGTAATCCATCTTCCCGATCGTGACCCCCTTCATCCGCAACAGGCCATAGGCGGTCGTGACGTGGAAGAAGAAGTTGGGCAGCGTGAAGTCGGTGACGAGGCTCTGACCGGTGAACGTCATCTCCATGTTCGGGAAGTTGAGCGTGATTTCGGCCGCTTCCCGGCCCTCGAACGCGGCGGGGTCGGTTTCCTGCAGATAGGCGATCGTCCGGGCGATGCGGTCGCGCAGCTCGGCCAGGCTCGTTTCCTCATCCGGCATGGGGCGGGGCGCGGCCTGCGCGATCCGAGTCACCGCGAGCTTGGCGGTGTCGCAGGCGATCTGGATCTGCTTGGTCAGCGGCAGCATGTCCGGCGCCAGCCGCGCGTCGAGCAGGCTCTGCTCGTCCACGCCGCTCTCCGCCGCTTTGGCCAGCAGATGGTCGAGGTTGCCCAACATGCGGGTGAAGACCGGCACGGTGATCTCGTACAAACTCGGCATCGTTCCTCCTGTGCGGGCCTCTTGCAGGCCGTCCCGCGAGGCTTGGACGCGCAAGGACCGGGGCGCAAGACGTCCGGCGCCTGCGGACCGCCGACGCGCCGCCGAGATCGCGACGCGCATGAACCAACGTCCGCTTTTCCGGGAAGCGGTGATCCGGCCACGAACGACCGTCATAGGGTCACTCGCAACGGCTACCCAGCCGCCGCACCGTCGGTGAACAAGCGCTATGCCCGTGTCCTACGTGATCTAATAACGGTAGCGCAGCTCGGCCCGGCCGCCCGGCGGCAGCGTCGGGGACCAGGTGGCAATCCCGTCCATATGGGCGACCTCCTGGCCTTCGGCCTCGATCTTCTGCCCCGCGGTGCCGATCGGCACGTCGAGCGTCACCGCAAAGGGATTGGCGTTGCTCGCCGTCAGCATCGCCTCGTGCGAACCTGCAGCGGTGCGGGTCACCAGAACCGGCTCGCGCGGAGCTGCGTTCACCTGCGTCACCGTCACTTGGGTGCTCACGCCAGCCGCGAAGCGGAAGGTCTCGCCGACGGTGCGGTCCGTGATCGCCCCTAGCCCGAGCAAGAGCCGCTCGCCACCGCGCCGGGCATAAAGCGCGGTGCTGCCGGCAGGCAGCGGCACACCCAGGCCATTCTTCTTCTCGTTCTTCAGCACCAACACGATCGCCGTGGGCGCGGCGTCGACCCGCTCGCCTGGATAGATCGGTCGCCGGTACCGCCGCTCGAACGGCACCGGCCCTTGCGCCAGCAGCGCCACCTGCTTCTGCGCGCGCGCGGCCACGGTGGTGGGTGCCGGGACTCGGTAGAGCTTCAGGTCGCCGAGGTCCTCCGGTGGAGGCGGCGGCGGCGGGCGACGCGGACCGTGACAGGCACCGAGAGCGCAGCGCGCGAACAGCTCGGCGACTTCTACCTCTACCCGCTGGCCGCACGGCTCGCGTCCGCCCGCCGGATGGCGCGGCGGGCGCCGATCCGGCCGAGCACGTTCGAGGCGCGGCTCGGCACGCGCTACACGATCGATACAATGCGCGCGCTCAAACGCCGTTACCCCAGGACGCACTTCATCTGGGTGATGGGGAGCGACAATCTGGCGCAATTCCATCGCTGGACGGGATGGCGCGCCATCGCCCGCGAGGTTCCGATTGCGGTG
>NZ_JALNUO010000007.1:0-158561 GCF_026540835.1 Sphingomonas sp. GC_Shp_6
AGCGCAACGCCGATGACGGGTTCGGCGCAGGCAACGCCACCGAGGGCGGCCAGCTTGTCGGCGTGGACGAGGTGCCCGCGTTCTAAGACCAACCCGTAACGGGCGGGGAGAGGGGTGGAGCCCTCCCCCGGCCCTAGCCGAAACCATCTGCCAAGGACTAGCAGCCATGACCAACGGAACGACCGGACGCCGCTTTAGCAGCTTCGAAGACATGGGCGAAGCCCTCACCCCCAACGACACCGACCGCGCCGCCGCCGCCCGCAAGGGATGGGAAACCCGCCGCGCCAACGCCGCCAGCCAGCAGCCCGCCAGCGACGACGACGCCGCGCAGCAGGACCGGGCGCAGGAGATCGCGGACCACATCGCGGAGGAAACCGCCGCCCCCGCTTTTCAGGAAGCGTTCGGCGACGTCGGCGCGCTTTCCATCGTCGAGCTTGGCGGCGAGCGCGAAGAACTCGACATGCCCGAGCCGATCGAGGCGCAGCACGATTGCGCGGCGATCATGGTAACGCTTTTCAACCTGTTCCGCGACACCCGCCTAGAGACGAGCGCGCAGGCCATCGCATGGGGCTTCGTCAATTCGTTTCACTACGAGGCGCAGAAGCTGGCGCGCGAGGAAGACACGCTTTCCCGCGACCTTGGCGAATTGGTCCGCCGCCCCGATCCGTCCGAAATCTACGCCGTAGAGGTGGAGGAATTGCAGCTTCGCACCCAAACCAAGATGGAGCAGCGCGCCGCCATCGAATGTATGCGCGATTATGCCGCTGACTGTTACCGGGCGCAGAGCGGCCACCCGTGGAGCGCGGCGCGCGGATCGAAGGTTTCGAGCGCCACCACCGCCAGCCAGATTGCCGGGCTGGACTTCCTCAAAGCCCGCGCCGAGGCGATGCGCGAGAAGCGCAACCCGACCGGCCCGCTTGTCGTCTTTTCGGGCGGGCAGGAATGGCACGACTTCCAGCAGCTTTGGGACCGGCTAGACGCCATCCACGCCCGTATCCCGCACATGACGCTTTGCACCACCGCGCAGCGGAAAGGTTGCGACGCCATCGCCGCCGCATGGGCCAGCAAGCGGGGCGTTCCGTTGGTCGCCTTCACTCCGCAAACGGGCCGCTATGGCAACCGCGCCGGGTTCGTTCGGAACGAGCAGCTTATCAAGCTGGCCCCGGTGGAAGCCATCGTTTGCCAAGGCTCCGGCCTGCAATCGAACTTGCTTGAGAAGCTGAAGGAAGCGCGGGTGCCGACCCATGCTTTCCCGTTCGCTGGACAGGCCCCCGCCACCGCCAGCGAGCAGCGCCGAGCATGACCTAACCGGGCGGCGCACCCATCGCGCCGCCCTCCCTTTTCCTTGGCAGGAAGCGACTAGGCCAGCGACGGGGCGACCCCCCGGCGCTGGCCCTTTGTCGTGCGGTCGCGCTTGGGTGGAACCATACTGGTTCCCCCCCAGCCAGGCGATCGGGCGCGCCGGCACCAGCCCCGCCCCTGCCGGGTCGGACCTGGCACCGGCGCGCCCGATCGCCTTCCCCCCTCCTGTAAGGCGCTGCCGCTCCCGTGGATTGGCGGCCGGCGCTCAACGTCGCCGAGCGGGACCGGAGCCGGGGAAGAGCCGGTCCGGCCGGGAGGAGAGAGGGGGTGAGCGGGCTGCCCCTGATCTTGTCGAAAAGCACCGCCATGACCCTCGCCGATCGCCTCGCCCTCGCCCGCTCCGACTATGCCAGATTGGCCCGGTTTGCCGATCGCCGCGAGCGCTCCCTCGACGGCCTCAACTGGGAGCTTCTCGACGACGCCTTCGCACGCGAGACCAGCATGGATGACGATCGCGTCGAAGGCGATCTCGCCGACGCTTGGCTCTACATGGATCACCTCGAAATGCGGCTCGCGTGCGAAGGCAATCGGCTCGAAGCGTCGACCTTGCGGTTCCTCCCGCCACGTCGCCGCTGGCATGCCCTCGCGGACCACCAGCTGGCGGGCACGTAACCGGGTAGGCCCGGCCAGTTCGCTCGCTACGGTCCGGCCCCTGCGGGCCTCCCCTGGCTACGCATCGGCCGGGTAGCGCCGTCGGGGGCATCGAACCCCCGCCGGCGCTGCTGCCGCCGTCCTCCCGACTATCGGCCGGGGAGGCGCGCTGCCGGGCATCGAGCCCGGCACCGCGCCGCTGCCGCCAGCCTGCGCCGAGCGATAGACTACCTTCCGGGATCGCGTCTGGCCGAACGGTCCATGGAGGAGAGAGGGAGGGAGGAATGCGGTTCAACTTGGGAGGTCGCGATGACCATCACATTCCGCATCGACGATGGGCTTGATACGCAGCTGCCAACGCCCGCCGTCATCACCACCGACAAGCTCGGGTCGCTGCGCGACCTCCTCGCCGAACAAGGCGAGCGGCTGGGGTTCTGCCTCCTCTTCCCCGAGCATGGCGAGGTGAGCGAGGCGGCCTTCGCGTTCGAGGCTCGTGTCTGCCCCTTGGCGCTGGCCATGGTCTCGCGTTCCTTCGACCACGATCCCAGCGTCATCGCCGTCCTCGACGAGGCGCAATTCCTCGGCCGCCGCGTGCGCGTCTGGCGCATGGGATGGGCCGGTGACATCCGCATCGGTCTCGCCTCCGGCCTCGACGACGTGCCCGAACTGGAGGTCGCCAACGGCAACGCTTATGCCCTCCTCGAAACGCTCGGGCTCGATCCGGAGAGCGTGGGCGAGCTGCCGGTTGCGGAGCTGCGCCAGCGCCTCTCCGACCCGCGCATCCGGCGACGGCTCGACGCCGACGCCCAGCTCGGCCGCTACGTGCCTACCCTGCTCGCCATGGTGGCGGCCAAGCCGACCATCAGCGAACTCAGTCTGGCATGGGCGTGACCAGCCTCTAGCGCCCTGCCCTGCCCCATTCGGGAGGCGTTGGCCTGACGGCCTTCGCCTCCCCTTTTTTGCTTGGGGATTCCGAGCCCGCTGCGCGTCGGTCAGCCATCGAAAAGGAATGGCCGAGCGGGGCTTCGCTCCCCGCCCGGCCATGGCGTTTCCGATGCTATCGACCCGGCTCCGGCTTACGCCGTGAGCCGCTTCTCCACCTCGTCCACGCCGAGCGTCTTCACCGCCTTCATGAGCGCTTCCAGCCGTTCCAGTGGGAGCTTCAGCAGCCCCACCTTCTCGACCTGCTCGATCGCCGCGTCCCGCACCCTCGACCCATGCGCCTTGCGACGCTCCGCGAGCCTACGTTCCTCGGCCTCGATCGCGGCCATTTCAGCGTCCAGTGACTTCGCCATTTCCTTACCTTCCGGTCAGGCTGATCGGGCTCTGAACATGGCCCTTATAGCCACGGATCGGACGCCCCGGAAGATGGCTACGGACCCCCTGACCTCACCCCTTTGGAGACGATCATGGCAAATCCTACGGCCGACCAATCTGCGCCTTGCGGATCGCTTCATTCCGTCTCACGACGGAGCGGCACCCAGCCGGATCACGCCACCCACGAAGGCGAATCCGAGGCACGGAGGCGATCAGGGCAACGACGGGGGATCGGGACTACAGTTAGCACACCCTACGCAAGCTTCGCTTGTGTTTCCCGGGCGATTACAGTGTCTTAGAGACAGGTGAGCACCGTGTTCGCCGAGAGTGAGATGCGTATTCGCAGAGAACACTGGTGTACTATCAACACCTTAGCGGTATTCGGCGCGAACACGGTCCGGTCGATATAGCCCTTGCTACCAGCGCCGTACCAGCCTAATTTCACAATGCTTTCCTCAAGCCCACCAGCCTCCCTGCATGGAGGTTGGAGCAAATGTCTTACCGTCATAGTACGGTCCGGTTGTCGCCCGAGCAGCATGCGCGCGTCGAGGCTATTGCCATACGCGAAGGTCGCACAGCAGCCGAGATCATCCGGCGCGCTGTGGACGACTTCCTCGGGCAAACTTCCCGGGGGACGGATAGCGACCTTCGCCACCATCGCATCAGCGAGTTTTCGCAGGTCGCGCTAGACACGATCATCCGCGAGCAGCATCCCGAGATGATCGAGGCGATCGTCTCCGAGACGAACCGTCGGATGGAGCGCTATCATGGCGCGCGATGACCCCAAAAAGCCCCGGAAGGACATCCGCGACGACGGCCGTCCGCTTCCGCTAAAGCACCAGTCTGCCCGCGGCGAGGTGCCCCGCAATTCGGGCAATTTCGTCCGTGGCAGCCAGCTCCTCAACACTCAGGTTCTAATGTGGCTGCAGGGCGCCAAGATGCCCGTGCTTCTCTGGCTCATTCTGTTCGGCGTTGCCTACTTCGCGATCGTCTCGCTCAGCCTCACCGAGATCCACTTCCAGCTGATCTGCATGCGAGCGCTGTCGAGCGTCTGGACGTGGGTCGGCGCGGACCCTCTCCACCACATCAACCTGAAGATGCCCGGCGGTTACACCCGCAGCACTGCAATCGGCTACGTGCCCTATGTACCAGCGGTCGCCGCTGCCTGGTCCAAAGGCATTCACGACATCCTGTCGTCGATGCTGCTGGCCACGATCCTGACCGTCCCCGTCTCGGTCTGGTATGTCGATTTCTCAGCCCGCCGCGGCAAGGCGATGGTCCAGGAGCGGCACGAGCGCGGCGCCACCCTGACGGACCGCGACACGCTATTCCGCGAAATTGCCGAACACAACAAAGCCGAGTTCGTCGCGGAGGCGAAAACGCTCTTCCCCGACAAGACCGCGGACGAGGTCCTGAATCTGCCCTTCGGGGCACGCAAGGCGGGTGGCATCCATCATCCCTACACCCTCGCCGGCATCCCCTACCCTCACCGGCTGGAGCAGTCCCACACCATGCTGATGGGCACCACCGGCGCCGGTAAGACGACCGCGCTTTCCGCCTGCCTCGCACAGATGCGCCAGCGCGAGGACAGCGCCGTCGTGTTCGACCTGACGGGTGCCTATGTCGAGGCGTTCTACGACGCCGAGCGGGACACGATCCTGAACCCGATGGATGCCCGCTGCCCGGCGTGGAGCATCTTCAACGACTGCCGGACCTACAGCGAGCTCACCTCCGCCGCGTCCGCCCTGATCCCTTCCGATGGAGGCTCGTCCGAGCCGTTCTGGGCACTCGCCGCCCGGACCCTCTTCGTCGAGATGTGCGTGAAGCTGATCGAGCGCGGCGAGATGTCCAACCAGGCGCTCGCCGACCACCTCATGACCGCCGACCTCAAGCAGGTCCATAAGTACCTCAAGGACACCATCGCCGACCCGCTGACGGCACCTGAAGCAGCCCGCATGGCGGAATCGATCCGCGCCGTCTTCAACACCAACGCGCAGGCTCTGCGCTTCCTCCCCGATACGGGCACCCGCTACTCGATCAAGGACTGGATGACGGGCGAGAAGAAGCCCGGATCGATCCTCTTCATCACCTCAACCTACACCGACCTGGAGCTCAACCGGGCACTGCTTACGCTCTGGTCCAACCTCGCCATCCACTCGCTGATGACCATGTCCCGCACGCGCGATCTGCGGACCTGGTTCATGTTCGACGAGCTCGGCGCGCTCCACCGGCTCCCGGCGATCGAGAACGGCCTTCAGACCGCCCGTAACTTCGGCGGCGCGATGGTGCTGGGGCTCCACTCGTTCGACAAGCTGATCCAGGTCTACGGCGAGGAAAATGCGCGCAACCTGTCGTCGCTCGCGCGCACGAAACTGATCCTCGCCGCCGCCAACCACGACACGGCGGAAGTCTGCTCGCAGTTCATCGGCAACCGCGAGATCCGGCAGATGGATGAGGGCTACAGCTACGGGTACAACAACACCCGCGACGCCTCGACCCTGACACCCCGGAAGCAGGTCGAGCCGCTGGTCATTGCGGACGACATCACCAACCTTCCGAAGCTCCACGGCTTCGTGAAGTTTCCGGAAGGCTTTCCGGCCGCTCCGATCCGCCTCGAATGGCAGCGCTACCCCAAGGTCGCCGAAGGATTTGTTCGCCGCCCGCCGGCCGAGCCGGACGCCGATAACCCACCTGTGCGCGGAGGTGGTGGTTCAGCGAAGAAGGGGGAGGGCGAGGATGCCGGTCGGGCGCAGGCGCTGGCGCAAAACGACATGGAGCTACAGCCAGCCGCGGATGCGAACCGACTGCTTGCAGCCAACATCCTGTCAGCGCCCAGCGAGGGTCAGTCCAAGGACGCCGAGGGCATGCCGCTCGAGGCGACGGTTCGCACCGACCCCCTGCCCCACCATCATGCGTCACTAGGCTTGTCGGCGCCGTCGCGATCGAATGACGACGAACGCGATGACCGCTCGCGGGGGATGGACAGTCAGACGGATCGACCCGGCCGTACCGTCGACCTCTCGCGCTCCGACATGGCCATGACGGCACGGTCGGAGGACCTCTCGATCCGGGAAGCGCGAGACGACTTCAGTGCGGGCGATGACGGCATGGGGATGTAGCCCATGCTGTCCGTCGCCTCCGTCCGCTCCGCCTCCGGCGCCGCTAAGTATTTCACAAAGGACGATTTCATCAGCGGGGAATATTACACCGACGAGAAGGCTGGCGACGTCAGCCTGTGGGGCGGCACCGGAGCGGCCTCAGCAGGGCTGACCGGCGCGGTCACCCAGGAGGCGCTTCGGGACGTGCTGGAGGGCAAGCTGCCTGAAGGCATGTCAGTCGACGATCGCGTCAATCGACGTGCCGGCGTCGACCTAACCTTCTCCGCGCCGAAGTCGGTTTCCGTCATGGCCTATATCGCCGGCGACAAGCGCATCCTCGGACCCGATGGCGCGCATACCGCAGCAGTCCAGAAGACCATGGCATGGGTCGAGAAGAACCTCGCCCAGGCACGCAAGACGGTCGACGGCAAGACCACCGCCGTCAACACCGGGAACCTGGTCTACGCCCTCTTTCAGCACGACACCTCGCGCGCGCTCGATCCTCAGGCGCACATCCACGCCATCATCGCCAACATGACCAAGGGGCCGGATGGCGAGTGGCAGGCGCTCCACGCCGATCGCATCTGGTCGAGCAACAGCGTCATCGGCGCGATCTACCACGCCTACCTCCGCGCCGAACTGGGAGAGCTTGGCTACCAAACCGAGCTGACCGGCAAGCACGGCACGTTCGAGATCGTCGGCGTGCCGAAGAACGTCATCGACGCCAACAGCCAGCGCCGGGAAGCGATCCTCAAGAAGGCAGAGGAGCTTGGGATCGTATCGCCAAAGGGGCGGGACGGCGTCACCGTCAACACCCGCGATCCCAAGCTGAACATCGAGGACCGCGAAGGTCTGCTCCAGCAATGGGTCGACAAGGCGGCCGCGCTCGGCTTCGACGGCAAGGAGCTGCTCGAAGCCGCCCTGCTGTCCTCCCGTCCGCGTGAGGACATGAGCGCGTTCGAGCGAGGCGCCCAGGCGATCGGTGACGCGGTTCGCACGGCGCGGGAAACCCTGTCGGGCCTCCTACGCTCGCCCGATCCCCTGGTCGACAAAGGCATCGTTCGGCTTGCGCAGTCGGTCGGCGCGGCCAACGCGCAGTTTGCCGTGGCGTCGGCAGTCCGCGTCCATGGCCAGCGAGAAGCCGCTTTCGAGATCGATCAGGTCGCAAAGACGGCGTTGGATCTCGGGCTGAAAGGCGTGACGGTCGATCACGTCACCGCCCGCATCGAGCGGCTGGTCGAGCAGGGCAAGCTGCTGCCCGGCCAAATCAGAGTCAACGGTGCCCTGGTCAACGCGATCACCACGCCCGACGCGCTGGCGACCGAGCAGCGCATCATCGCGCACATGGAAAGTGAAAAAGGCCGTGCCACGCCGATGGTGTCCGCGGCCGACGCGCCGGCGCGTCTGCAGGCGGTCTCGCCCAAGGAGCTGAACGCCGGCCAGCTCGCCGCCGCGGCGTTGATCGTGTCGAGCCCCGACCGCAGCGTTGTCGTCCAGGGCGTCGCCGGCGCCGGCAAAACCACCATGCTGCAGGCGGTTGCGCCGCTCGCGGCCGACGAGGGCAAGCGCATCCTGGGCCTCTCGCCCGCCAACAGGATGGTCAACGCGCTTCGGGAGGAGATCGGGCTCGAGGCGCAGACCGTCGCCTCCTTCATCTGGGAGAACGAGCGCCACGTCGCAAACCCGCGGACGCCGGAGGCGCAAGCCAAGCGTGCCGAGCTCAGCAACACCACGATCGTCGTCGACGAGGCGTCGATGGTGTCGAACGACGACATGATGAAGGTGCTGACGATCGCGGCCGCGCTCGGCGCCGAGAAGACCGCCTGGATCGGCGACAAGCAGCAGCTGCTTCCGGTGGACTGGGGCAAGGGCCTCGCGATGGTGCAGGCCGCCGGCGCCACCACCGTCCGCATGGACCAGAACATCCGCCAGCGGACCGACCAGCTCCGAACCGTCGCCGCGCTCGCGAACCTCGGCCAAGCGGCGCAAGCGCTGCGGGTGCTGGGCGACGACGTGGTCGAGCACGAGAACCCCGTGCAAGAAGCCGCCGAACGCTGGCTGGCGCTGCCGGCCGACGAACGGTCCTCAACCGCCATTTTCGCTTCTGGCCGAACCACCCGAGCCGAGATCAACAGTCTCGTGCAGGATGGTCTGTCGGCCGAAGGCGTCCTGACCGGCGATGCGCTAACGGTCACCGTGCATGAGGGGACGCATATCACGCGCGAGGCGATGCGCTATGCCGCGACCTACGCGACGGCGATAACCGAGGCGGCGCGGGACGGCGGTGACGGCAAGCTGTGGCTGCGGGTCACCGGCCAGGTCCAGGAAGTCGGACTCAAGCGCGGGCTCTACAAGGTCAGCGGCGTCCTCAAAAACGGCAAGGTCGAGCTGCAGGGACCCAGCGGCCGTGTCCGCTTCGATCCGCGTCGCATCGATCCACTGGCCAAGCGCGATCGGCTGGAACTCAGCACCACCAAGGATATCGAGATCAGTGCCGGCGACACCATCCGCTGGACCGAGAACGACAAGGCTCGCGGGATTTATAACTCTGCACGGGCGACCGTCACCGGGATCGAGGACGGCGCCGTGTCGGTCCGGCTCGCGTCGGGCGACACGCTGACCCTCGGCGCGTCCGACCCGATGCTCGCCCGCCTGGACCTCGCCTACGCCCTCAACATGCACCAGGCGCAGGGCGTCACCGCCGATCGCGCGATCGAGGTGCTGCTCAGCTACGAGCGCAACCTGTCGAACCAGCGCCTCTTCAACGTCGGCGTCACGCGCGTGCGCGACAGCATCCAGGTCATCACCGACAACATCAAGAAGCTGTCCTCGCAGCTGGAGCGCAACGCCGGCGACAAGACCTCGTCGCTCGAAAGCCTCGGGAAGCTCGACATCGACAGCCCGGCCTCGCGCACCGGCGCGGCCGACGACGCGCTCTCGGCCGCGGTCGCCATGGCCGAGCATGCCGAGAGCGAGCGGATCATCCTGCCCGACCTCGATCTGGCGGACGAGCTACCGCCGATGGGACCGTCAGAGATCGACTGGTCGAGCCACGACATGCACGTCGACCTCGACGGCGATCGCGACAGCAAGCGCTGGGACGAATGGCGCGACGATCCTCAGGAAATCGCGGCTCGTGCGCGAGGTGACGATCTGACGATCCCAGCACGGGATCGGGGCGATGATCTGACGATCGCGCCGATCAGCAGGCAGAACCTCGGCATCCGGACACCTGTGCCTGGGCAGGACCGGCAGACGCCGGGTCTTCCCGAAAAGAACCTGAGCCTGGACCTATGAACAGCCCTACGCCTCAGCTGGTCCTCTCCGGACGCCACGACACCTGGCTCGGGTGGATCATCGCGCACCTTGCCGCCCATCCCTATGCGACAATCGTAGCCGTGTTCGTCCTGTCGGCGATGCTCAAAGGCGCCGGCTTCTCGTTGGGCGCCCCCCGCCCGGTCGCCAAGCGCTTCCTGACCAAACGGGAGCAGGCCATGCTGGTCACGCTGGAGCGTGTCCTGCCGCATTGCCGGATCCACGCTCAGGTGGCGATGGGCGCGCTGCTCGCCGCACCGGACAGCCCGTTCCGGCGCCGACGCCTCTCGGATCGCAACGCCTTCTCGCAGAAGATCGTCGACTTCGTCGCCCAGGACCGGGCGAGCGGTGCCATCCTCGCCCTGATCGAGGTGGATGACTGGAGCCACGTCCTGTCGCGCGACATGGCCCGCGACGCCATGACCGGCCGGGCCGGTTACCGTACCGTCCGGATTCCGTCGCATGCGCGTCCCACGTTCGCGGATGTCCGAGCGGCAGTGGCCGTGCTGCTCCCCTCCCCTGCTCAGGTCGACTGGAGCGCGGCGCGATGATGTTCCGCAGGCCCCCGCCCCCTCCTCCTGCATATCCGGCGCCGATGTCGGAAGCCGAGATTCTGCTCGAACACGCCAACGTCGTGCGAAAGCTCGCGTCCGACATGGCCAGCCAACACCTCACGCTCATGCTGGTGGGCGACGGCTCGCCCATGAACAACCTCGTGCGCGACACCGTCGGCGCCAACCGGCGCTCGATGGAGGAAGCCGCAGACCACCTCCAGCGGCTCGCCCGCGAGTCCAGACTTCGACCGCCCCGGCTCACATTGTGGCAATTCGTCCTCCGCCTGGGGCTCAGCTTCGCGGTCGGGATCACGATCGCGCCGTTCACGCTCATGGCCCTGTTCTGGGCCATCGATCAGATCGCGCCGCCACGCCTGAGCCCGACGCCGTTCGTTGAGCGCGACCGCTCGAAGACGCCCGAGCCGTCCGGTGCGGCTCAACCAAACAGAGCACCAGCCACCGACAACAGGGGAGACAAACGCCATGGGCTTGGCTGATCGTGATTACATGAAGGGACCGTCCAGGCGGACCGCGAAGGTTCGCAGGATGGACGGTTCGACCGTTGACGGCCTCCGCTGGGATGGACGCCGCAACGAGTTCGTCACCTCGCACAGGCCGGTGACGAACCAGCGGATCCTGCGGCGGGCCGCCTGGGCAGCGCTCGCGCTAGGTGTCTTCACCTTCATTTGGGCGATCGCGTGCGCGATCGTCGGGGCGGAATGGGCCGGCAAGGGGCCGGTGTTTGTGCCCCCCGCATCATCATCGGTCGATGCAGGACCTCGCCATGTCTCCCGGTAGCAACCTGCGCCCTGATCGTGGTCTCGTCCGCGATGTTGCCGTTAGCCTGCTACTGGTCGGTCTAGGGTTCGCCGGCGGCGCCACCCGTCCTGACGAGAAGCCGTCAGCGGCCGAGCTGCACTGGATGGAGCAGGCAGAGCGACGCCTTGCGGCCGTCGACGCGATGACGGCGAGTTCAGAGAAGGCTTCCGAAAGGGCCGACGCCGGACGGCCGGCGTTCAGGCCGTCCGTTTCGCCGCTGGCTCCATCAGGACCGTCCCATGCTTCCCGGTGATGATCTGGAGCAGCCGAGCTTGAGCGAGTTCGCCGACAAGCTGCGCAGCCGGGCGGGCGAGCTCATGCGGACCCACCCGGCCGCTGCCACGCACCTGGTCCTCGCAGCAGCGTCGATCGCGCCGACCTGTCCTCACGAGCAGCTGGTGGCAGAGCACTATGCCGACTTGACCGCGCCGCTGACCCAGCAGCTCGCCAGCCTTCACCGACGACGCACAGCGCCGGAGAAGCGACCGTCAAGGAGGCGTCGCGATGGGGCTCGATGATCGCGACTACATGCGGGAGCGTTACCGCCAACGGCAAAACGCGAGCTTCGACCAGACTCGCTGGAATGACCTGAAGGGTCGAGCCGAGCGCGATGCCACATGGTTCGAGCCGAAGGACCGTGGTTTCGATTTTCAGAAGCAGCGCTGGCGACCGACGCCGATCCTTAGGCCCCATCCAGCACAGAAATGGATCTTCCTTCTTTCGGCAGTAAGTTTCCTGTTTCCCGCCTACCGCGAGTTCAAGCGGGCCGGGTGGCTTCCGGACTGGCAGGCAACTGTCCCCTTCCCGTCGTCGGGGAGCGTGACCGTCAACCGAGAGATCGACCCACGCAGCGCGACCTCCAGGCTACGGATCGCCACAGCTGCGGCCAACGCCGTAGTGCAGCTTTACGACCCTACGACCGGCGTCCACGTCATCTCGGTCTACGTGGGCAAAGATGATGATGTGCAGATACCAGTGCCGCCTGGAACCTACCGCGTCCAAGTCGTGGAAGGGGACAAGTGGCATGGCAAAGTGAAATACTTCGGCTCAAGCACAACCACAGACACTGTCGTTGCGACGATGACGTTCGAGCGTCACGTCGGAAACGGCATCGACCTGCATCGGCGACCTAACGGCAATTTGCCGACCCGCCCGAACCTGTTCAACCCAGCCCCACTTCGCTGACAAGGGAGTCGCTCGAATGCGGCACATCGCCCCTGCTACTGGCCGGCATCGTTCTGGCCACCGTGACACCGCCCGCCACGGCGCAACGCCTGGGAAAGGGCGGTGTCGGCGTCGACGAGACCACCGAGGTGCCACGATGCGACAAGCCGATCGGCACGCTTGCCCTCGTGGAGGAGCAGAGTGCAGCGACGCCCAGCGATGAGCTCCCACCGGGCATGCGCGCGCTTGTCCGGCTTGCCGAGGCACAGAATGGCGGCGGATCGGAGCGTATCGATCCCCTGCCCCTGCTGAAGCTCCTCGAAGCCCAATCCGGCTGCTTCCAGGCCCTCGACCGCGGCCGTGGGTTCGATGCGCTTCAGCGGGAACGGGAGCTCGCCGCTGGCGGCTCGGTCGCCGGTGCGTCCAACCAGGCGACATTACGAGGAGCGGACTACCTCCTGACAGCCAAGGTGATCTACTCGGACGGCAACGCCGGCGGTCGCGGGTTCGGAGCCGGTAGCCTCCTGCCGGGCGCCTTCGGGCTCAAGCAGAAGACGCTCGAGAGCCAGACCATGCTGACGCTGGTGGAGGTTCGCACAGGCATCCAGCAGGCGATCGCGACCGGATCCGCGCGGAAGAAGGATCTCGCGTTCGTCGGCGGTGGCGCGCTGACCAGCGCCGGTATCGGCGCGCTCGGCGGCGCTTATACGAGCACCGACATGGGCAAAATCACCTCGCTCGCCCTCCTGGACGCCTTCCGCAAGCTCACAGCCGATGTGAAGGGCCGCATGGAACATCCCGTCCCCATGAATGAGGGCGCCCCGCCCGTGCCACCGCGACTGGGTGTCGCGCCTGCGACTGCTCCTGCTGCCTCTGCGAGCACGTCGGTCCCGCATCGCTAGGAAGAGAGGAGGAAGGTTCGAGGGTGTGCCTGCGTGTTTCAGGCCCCCTCCCCCCTCCCGGAGCCAAGCCCATGAACCTCCAATCGGATTTGTTCGGCGAGCCAATCGCGGCAATCGTGCCGCCGGCCGATAACCCTGCCCCGGACAGCGCAGCGCTGCGGACGCTCGCCATGCCCTGCGGGTTCATGAACAACAAAAACAAGCCTTGCCGCAGGCCCGGTAGCAGAGCCGTCATGCTCGACGGGTCGCCGTTGGTGTGCCGTAACGTCTCAATGGTACATTGCGAACCGGACTGCTTCCGCACGGATGCCATCCCCGCTAACCCCTATGACGAAAACGACATTCAGTGGGAACGGCCCGAGGTGTAGCCGATGCTATCACGAGCTAGCGAGCGCTATCATATGATCCCACACGCTAACGTAGCGTAGCATAGCGTACGCTACGACGGCATAGGATAGCCTACGGTATGGAAGCGTAGGCTAGCCTATGATGTGGTACGGTATTGTATGATACGCTATCCTACGGCACAGTAGGACGTGATAGCGGCTCCTAGCCGCTGCTAGCTGATGCTATACGGGGGAAGACGCGTGGCTGTCGTAACATTCGCGAACTCGAAGGGAGGGTCCGGCAAGACCACGTCGGCGCTGATCCTGGCATGTGAGCTGGCGGAGCACGCGAGCGTCTGCTTGATCGACGCCGATCCAAGGCGGCCGCTGACGACATGGGCCACTCTTCCCGGAAAGCCGGACCGCCTGACTGTCGTCACGAACGCTTCCGAGAAGACGATCCTCGACGAGATCGATGCCGCAAGTGCGACCAACCAGTTCGTGATCGTGGACCTTGAAGGCACTGCATCACGCCTCACAAGCTACGCGATCAGCCAGTCCGACCTCGTGGTTATCCCAATGAAAGAGCAGCAGCAGGACGCCTTGGCCGCTGTTGACGTCATTCAGGAATTGAAGCGTGACATGAAGGCAGTCCGCAGAACGATCCCGTTTGCCGTGCTCTTCACGCAAACCCGGGTCGTCGCCAAGTCGAGAACCGCGAGGTTCGTGTCGAACCAGTTTCGTCTGAATGACGCGACGCCCGTGTTCGCGACCGAGATCCACGATCGGGATGCGTATTCCGCGCTGTTCTCGGTAGGGGGCGGACCCCGCAGCTTGCAAAGTCGCGACGTCAACAACCTCGAAGCCGCGATTAAGAACGCAGCAGAGTTTGCAGCCGAGGTGGTGACGCTCCTGCGATCCCATGGTGCTAATCAGAAGAGGGTAGCATGACCGAGTCCGCACGCCGAGCCATCGACTTTGGAAGCCTCGACGACTTCGCACCCACTAGGCCCCCGGAACGGACTGAGGTCGCGAGCGAGGAACAGCGCCGCGTCGTCGACCGAGTGTCCAGCTTCCCGAGCCGAGAGGCGGACGGGGAGGGACAGCTCAACATTCGCGCGTCGGCCGACGTTCTGGCTCGTTTCAAGGAAGCGGCGAAGAAGGACCGCTACACCTACGGCGCGTTCCTCGAGATAATTCTGAATAGCTACGAGGGTCGAGGCTAGCGGCGATCGGCCACTTCCGTACTAGCGATAAGTCTCTTTCCCACTACCACGGCTAAGTGAGCAGGGTAGGGGTATCGGCTTTCCTGAAACAGTGGACGCGTCTGCCGAGCTGACGCAGAGCTAAAATTGGTGGACGTTCACCTGAAATAATGGACGCTGCCGACTTCATTACGCTCAGCTTGGTCGCACCTGTGCCTGGCTCCGACTACCGAATGTGCTCAACCTTCAAGTCCTTGACCCGAACCTTCTTCCACTCGCTATCGGCGGTGAGGGCAGGGACGCCGAGTTGCATGGCCAGTGCCAAGCAGGACCGATCACCGAGCCCGCGACCGTACTGGCGCGTCTGGACGTGCAGACCCGCAGCGGCATAAGCCGTACCGACGTCGTGCGCGCGGACGTCTAGGCGAAGTTCGTCCAGCAATTCGCGAGTGGTGGCCTCGTCAAGCCCGCTGAGCAGCAGCTCCTTGATAACCTCCTGGAGGTTGACCGCCGAAATGGCAGCACGCCCGACATGGGGCGCGACCTTGTCGGCACCGGGTTCGTCCCGAACCAGCGCCAGCACCGCGGATGCGTCGAGGACGACCGAAGTCATTGTGCGTCCCGATCCCCGTCATCGGATGCGGCCTCACCAAGGTCGGCGGCAGCTTCGGCCTTTCGGTCACTCAGGAAGTCCTTGGTCGTGCGCGCCTGCTTGGCATGTTCGCGGTAGAGCGCCTGCGCACGTGACACACCGTGCCCGATCGGAGACAGACGCACCTGGTCGTCCTCGATCGTCAGGATGACCTTGGCATCTCCATGCAGGCCCATCGCCTTCCGCACCGAGGCAGGAAGGATCATGCGGCCGTTACCGGCCACCCTGATGTCCATGGTTTGAGTTGCCATTGTTAAACGTCCTACACTTCCGGCCATTGCCGCCAAGTGCCATCGTCAGCAGCATGACACAAGCGAGCGCGTGACAGTCGTGGAGGAATGGTATGGGTCGAGCGCCCACCTGGGTATACCGTGGTTGCACACGGACGCTGGAACACCGCCGGCGTTCGATCAGGGTAGTTCGCAGCCATATTGGACAGGTGCCGCGCGCGGTCTAGAAGCTGATCGAACAGAATGAGGCTTCCATGTCGCTTTTCGGCTATGCGCGCGTGTCTACTACCGATCAGGACCTCGCCATCCAGGTTTCGGCGCTGAAAGCGGCAGGGTGTCAGACCATTCGCTCGGAGAAGAAGTCGGGCACCGAGCGGACCCAGCGCACCGAACTGCAGATTTTGCTCGATTTCTTGCGCGAAGGCGACACACTGGTCGTCACGCGCATCGACCGGCTCGCACGCTCGATGAAGGACCTCCAGGACATTGTTCATGAGCTGAAGGGCAGGGGGGTCCTGCTGAAAGCGACCGAGCAGCCGATCGACACAGGCACCGCGGCCGGCAAGGCGTTCCTTGATATGCTCGGCGTGTTTGCCGAGTTCGAGACGAACCTACGTAAGGAGCGGCAGGCCGAGGGGATTGTCGCGGCAAAGGCGAGGGGGGTCTACAAAGGCGGCAAGGCTCGCATCAACCCAGACACGGTACGTCGAATGCTGGAAGATGGCGTAAAGCCGGCGCACGTGGCGCGGCAGCTCGGCATCTCGCGCGGCACAGTTTACCGGCATATGCCACTTGCCGCTCCCGGCAGGGCGGATCCGATTGCTGCGAATACGACCGCCGATAGCGCAATCACGTTGGACGACCCGTAAGTGATGACGTGGACGGCTCTCCAACCCTCCCGCAGGCATGGCGTAGCGGTCCTTGCGGCCCTTGCCCTCCTCGATGCGGATCAGCAAGCGCTTGCTGTCGATATCGTCGGTCTTGAGGTGTGCGACCTCCGACACGCGCAGGCCGGCGCCGTATGCCACGCCGAGCGCCGCCCGGTACTTGATGCCTGGGGCCGCCTCAAGCAGCCGTCCAACCTCCTCGACGCTCAGCACGGCAGGCAGCTTTCTGGGACGAGGCGCCAGGACGAGCTTGCGGGACAGGTCCGGTCGCTCGAGCGTCACCCCGAACAGGCATCGCAGTGGCTTCGTGCGGTGGGCCGTAATCGGGATCGATACTGACCCCAGTGTTCCATCAAGCGGCCTCCTCCAGCGTTTCCTCCCCGTCCAACCCGAGAGCATCGTCCGCGATGCCTTCCTGCGGCACTTCGCTGCCGACCACCGCTTTGCCCGTTAAAATCTGACCGGAGGAGGCGCAAAGTATCCACCGAAAAGTGACCCATGTCGCAACCTCGCCCTGGCGAGCGGGGGGCCCCACGCGGGGCGATCAGCGACGCTCGCCTACCTTTTCAAGTTGATGGACGAACGTCATCGCACGGCGGGTACAGGTTCCCAAGCAGATGACCGCCGTTGGTTCGAGCTGTGACTAACCCATCGATGGCGGCGTCAGGATGCGACTTGATTAATCGCACTGGTCCGGCAACCGAGCATTCGTTGAGATAGGGCGAGGGCCGGGCCGCTGCGTATATTTGTACTCCTTCGCGAGCTTACGCACCGGTTTCACGGCCAGCGGGCGCAAGGGCTATCGGTGATGGCCGGGCCGCTGCTGAAAATCAGAATGATACGTTCACGAGAGGCGGCGGGAGCGCTCAGCTCCCCCCGTTTTCTACGGTATAAAAACGCTGCGGACAAGGCTGCCATCAAAGGTGCACCTGTGCCCGGACGCCAAACGTCCTTGGAGGGCCCAAGACCGCAGCGGTAAAGGACGAGTGCGCCGAGTATTGCTTGATCGCAACATCGGCCACATTCTCGACGAACACGCCCACGGTCAACCGTCTACCTGGTACGTTGTACGTCAGCGAAGCGTTACCAGTGATGTACGCCGGCTGGAGATCACTGGGGACAAGCTGAATAGCCGTAAAGGATGAGGATTGGTAATGCGCGCCACCTTCCACATCTACACTGCCGCCGTTTCCGATCAGGAAATTATGAGACACTGTCGGGCCGACCACCCATTCGGGCGCGTTGGTAGGTCGCCTTCCTTCGCAGTTGAGGATAAAGCCAGTGGCAACCTGGGTGCCCGAGCACAGGCTGCCAGCAGTTGGCGGAGCCGCCTGCGTAATCTTGAATTCCTGGAAGCGAGCGTCGAGATACTGAACGTCGACGCCTAGCTGTGTTGCCTGGTCGACCTGGAATTTCAGACTTAGCTCGACGCCGCGCTCCCGCGTTTTGCCCGCGTTCACCGTTGCAAAGACGTAATCTCCGCGGCTGTCCCGCGTGAGGTAGGCGATCTGTTGCTTCTGGAACGACCAGTCGAAAAGTTCTATATTCAGCTGAACCTTATTTTCGAACAGCCGATTCTTCGATCCGAGCGTATAGGCGATGACGTCCTCCGGTCCGTAGGACGGATTGTCCGACGTGAAGAAGAAGCCCCCGGAGCGGAAGCTTGTCGCGACGGTTCCGTACAGCATCGAGGCCGGAGTCAGATCAAATTGAGCCCCCGCTCGCCAAGTGACCTTGTCGACTTTAAGTGTCACCGTTCAGCCGTATGTATGTCGGGCTGGTCGCAAACGGATCGTGCGATGTTCCATCAATCGACTTGCTTTCGCTGGTATAGCGCGCTCCGCCGATCAACCGCAATCTGTTCGAAAGCTTCAGTGTAAGGTCAGCAAAGGCCGCTTTCGAGTCGGTGATCGAATTGGAGACTTCCAAGTCGCCCGAATTGCTGCGGAAGTCGATTAACGTGGCAAGCCTTCGCCTGATCGCGTAAGTAGAAGCCGCCGACGATCCAGCGTAGTGCTCCGCGGTCATTCGAGGCGAAGCGTACCTCGACCGACTCTTGATTATCGGTTTCGTTATCATTTTCGCCGCCGCCATAGGCCGATTTGAATGAAACGTCCGCGTGCCGGTAAGCGGGCAAGACCGTCAGGGTACCCAAATCGGATTTCCAATTGACCTCGAGTTTTGTGCCCTCGTAACGGTTGTTCTGCGTCAGGCTGCCTGCCGGGATCGGCGCAAGCCCTAATGACGTATAGACAGGTATTGCGCGCGGGTCGGTGAGACCAACGCGCTGATCCGCTTCGTAACCGTGGTCAACGAGCACGAAGCCCGCACCTTTCCCGCCCTGGTGTACAATGTCGCCACTAAGCAAAGCGGTCACTGGGCCGCCGCCGTCGTATGCGAGTTGAACCCGGCCGGCTTGAGTATCGTCGTCGCTCAAGCCGTCCGAAGTATACCCTTTGTGGTTGGAACTGTGGAAGGAGAGTCGAGCCGCTAACGCCGAGTTAAGCGGCACGTCGGCTGCTGCATGCGTGATCACCGCGCCGTAGTTTCCGACGCTCAAAACTCCGTCGAATCGGAAAGTATGTCCCGGTCGCTGCGGAATAAGGTTTATCGCACCACCCGTGGCATTGCGGCCATAGAGAGTACCCTGCGGGCCCTCAAGCACCTCCACCCTGGTCAAATCGAAGAACTGGCCGTTGATGTTGTACTGGCGCGCCATCGGCACGCCGTCCAGCGACACCACGACTGCGCTATCATTGAATGAGTTGGTGGAGAAGGATCCGCCACCGCGAAGAAAGAACACTGGGTACGCACCAGCTGACTGACCGATCTGAGCCGAGGGCACGAGCTGCGTCAACTGCGTCGGATCGACGATGTTACGCTTCATTAACGCTTCGCCAGATACTGTATCTATCGCTATCGGCACCTTTTGGGTGTTCTCCGCCCGGCGCTGGGCAGTTACCACGATGTCCTGCAAGCCACCTTTAGAAGAATCGGCCGTCGATTCGGCTTGTCCCGACTGCGATGTAACCTGCGCATACAGCGGCGCAGCGGCAACGATCGATGCGACGCCAGCAGACGTCAGCAAGCCTCGATAGACTCTCATATCCCCCCCCATTTTCCTTGTTTAGTTTCTATTGTTTTCTGGAGCGTCGACGAAACACCAATAAGTTGTAGTCCTGCAGTGTTGGTGAACCGCAAACGAATACCGTGTTACTCAACGCGAGGAATAGGATCGCAGCACTAAGATAAGGCCCGTGAGTTTCGTCGGAGTAGAAGCCGGACGCTCTTGGCAACCAATTCCCAACGAACGCCGCGGATTGATGCTTTCTCGGCAGAGGCTACTTAATCGCGGCGTAGATCAGTTATCAAAGACTTAAGTCGATATCGACCTTGTCGTTAGGCCTTAATCAGCACCGCGCCGGCGCCAGCGCATCGCGCAGGTCCGTCGTATCGACGACTCGAATATTAGCGTCTGATAGAATTGTCAACAACGCTCCTGTCAGGGCGGGTAGCTGCGGTTTTGCTCGCATTGCGAGTCGTCGGGATCTTGCGTCGTTGCTCAGGTATCTCGCTTGGTACGCACACATTTCGCCTCTCGGGCGCTGCTAATAGCGAAAACTCCCCGCGCGCACGATCTTCCGTCTTGTTAAGGCCGTGGATCACAGGAGAGCAAAAGGGCCGTCTCGGGGTCAACGTTGGTTAAAAGAACAACGTTATGAAGAGCTTGGAGAGTCTCGCGATCAGGGGTTGCAGTTCTGAACATCACTGTCTTGCGTCTTGAAGGCTTAGAACCCTTGAGGACCAGCCAACGAGGCTTTGGACAACCCGACTTCGACCACTCGCGACGGAACCGAGCGCCACCACCGGCCCAGCATTAGGGGACTGCTGGATAGCCGCAGCGCACCTTTTCGCCGGCCGCCATATGGCAGGTGCAGTCACCTCGAGCGAGGCAACGGGAGGCGAACAGGCGCTGCACGGCACACTCAGATTCGCTCCACTGCTAAGGCGAGGCCCATGCCGACTCCAATGCATAGCGTCGCCAGACCGCGCCTACCGCGCACCTTTTCGAGCTGATGGACCAGCGTCATAGCGATGCGGGCACCCGACATACCGAGCGGATGCCCAAGCGCTATCGCACCGCCATTAGCGTTCACGAAGGGCGCGTCCTCCGGAAGCCCCAACTCACGCATTACTGCCAATCCTTGACTCGCGAAGGCCTCGTTAATTTCAATCGCATCGAAGTCTTCGATACGTAATCGGAGGCGCGCGATCAGCTTCTGTGTTGCCGGTGCTGGGCCGATACCCATCACACGTGGCTCCACACCGACACAGGCAAGGCCGAGGATCCGCGCGCGCGGCGTCAAGCCGTGCTCTTTGGCCGCACCCTCGCTCGCTACGATCATTGCGGCGGCACCATCATTGATGCCGGACGCATTGCCAGCTGTGACGGTGCCACCCGGACCGAACAAGGGTTTGAGCCCCCCCAACGCTTCGATAGTTGTGTCGGCCCGCGGGTGCTCATCAACCGACACCTCGGTGGTCTCGCCTTTCCTTGTTCCCGGAACGGTGACCGGTACGATCTCCTCCGCGAAAAAGCCGTTTCGCTGGGCCGCAGCCGCACGCTGCTGACTGCGCAGCGCGAAGGCGTCTTGGTCGGCGCGGCTAATCCCATAGTGTTCGGCCACGTTTTCGCCCGTGCGTGGCATAGTCTCGGTGCCATAAGCTGCGTCGAAAGCAGGATTGACGAAGCGCCAGCCCATGGTCGTATCCTCAAGCTCCTGCCTCCGATCAAAGGAGGCTTCCGCTTTGCCCATCACAAAGGGCGCGCGGGTCATGCTCTCGACGCCACCGGACAGCGCGAGCGCAATTTCGTCGGCACGGATGGCCCGTGCCGCCGCGCCTACCGCCTCGAGACCCGAACCACAGAGCCGGTTGAGCGTCACTCCTGGAACAGTGTGCGGCAGACCGTGATCTGCCCCCCGCTGAGTGGCCCAAAGACTATGATAGTCTGGACCACGAAAGGGACGACGGATGCCATTCAAGAAGCACAAGCCGGAAGAGATCATCGGCAAGCTGCGTGAAGTTGAGATCGTGCTGGCACAGGGGGCATCGACTGCCGACGCGTGCCGGCGGATCGCTGTCAGCGAGCAGACGTACTACCGATGGCGCAAGGAATATGGTGGGCTGAAGACCGACCAGGCGCGGCGGATGAAGGATCTGGAGAAGGAGAATCTGCGGCTGCGCCGGGCGATCTCGGATCTGACGCTGGACAAGCTGATCTTGCAGGAGGCAGCCCGGGGAAACTTCTGAGCCCTGCGCGACGACGGCGCTGCATCGATCATGTGCGACGAGAGCTTCCGGTGTCCGAGCGACGGATCTGCCGGGTGCTGGGTCAGCATCGATCGACGCAGCGCAAGGTGCCGCGTGGGGCGGATGACGAACAGGCGTTGTCGGAAGACATCATCGCGCTAGCGAAGCAATATGGTCGCTACGGCTATCGCCGGATGACGGCATTGCTGTGCCATGCGGGCTGGACGGTGAACCATAAACGGGTCGAGCGGATCTGGCGGCGTGAAGGGCTCAAGGTGCCGCAAAAGCAACCGAAACGTGGGCGGCTGTGGTTGAACGACGGCTCGTGCATCCGACTGCGCCCGGAATATCCGGGGCATGTATGGGCGTACGATTTTGTCGAAGGCCGCACGCATGATGGCCGCAAGTTCCGCATCCTGACCATCATCGACGAGGCCAGTCGAGAATGCCTGGCGCTGGTTGTTGCTCGTCAGCTCAAACATGAAGATGTGCTTGCCGCACTGGCGGACCTGTTCATCACACGAGGCCCGCCGGCACATATCCGGTCGGACAATGGCGCCGAATTTATCGCCAACGCGGTGCAGCAATGGCTCGGCCAGATCGGCGTGAAGACGCTCTACATCGCACCGGGATCACCATGGGAGAATGGCTATAATGAGAGCTTCAACGGGTCGCTGCGCGACGAACTGCTCAATGGCGAGATCTTCTACAGCCTCGCCGAGGCGAAGGTGCTGATCGAAGCCTGGCGGCGGCATTACAACACCGTCCGCCCGCACAGCAGCCTTGGCTACCGACCACCGGCCCCGGAAACGGCCTCACCGCCATATCCGGCCTCCGGTTCCGCTTCGCTCCACCTCCGCCCGAATATGGCGGCGGCGAGCATAATCCACTAACAATCAACACGGTCCACTCGACGGGGGCAGGTCAACCGGCGAGCAGCAGGCTCATTCGCGCGACGTTACGGTTATCCTCGCCGGCCTGATTGGCGCAGCCATAGAAAACTTCGTCGATCGATGCGGGATCCAAGCCGGGATTGCGCCTGATGAGGGCCTTCATCGGCAGCCCGCCCAAATCATCGGGTCGAACTTTGGCAAGGATGCCACCATAGCGCCCGATCGGCGTCCGAACGGCGTCGCAGATGAAGGCCTCGGTCATACGATTGCTTCTCTCTACATAGTGAGGTTAGGTGGCCTGAGCTTCGGGACCGAGCGCGAGCGGCACGCCGGTCAGCTTGCGCAACTTCTCAATCCCTAGATCGTCGACCATTTCGATTACGCTTGCACCGTTCGGCCCGAACTCGAACACCGCGAGATCGGTGTAGGCGCGCGACACGCAGCCCAACCCGGTCAGCGGATAGGTGCAGGCCTCCACGAGTTTGCTCTCGCCACCCTTGGTGAGCAGTTCCATCATAACGAAGGTGCGTTTAGCACCGATCGCTAGGTCCATGGCGCCTCCCACGGCCGGGATCGCACCCGGCTCGCCGGTGTGCCAGTTGGCAAGATCGCCGTGCATCGACACCTGGAACGCGCCGAGAACGCAGATGTCGATATGGCCGGCGCGCATCATGGCGAAGCTGTCGGCGTGGTGGAAATAGCAGCCGCCGGTTAGGAGTGTCACGGGCTCCTTGCCGGCGTTGATCAACTCCCAATCCTCCTCGCCGGGCGAGGGAGCGGGACCCATTCCGAGCAGGCCGTTCTCGCTTTGCAAGAAGATTTCGCGGTCGGGAGGCAGGTAATCGGCAACTTTGGTCGGCAAGCCAATACCCAGATTGACATAAGCGCCCTCGGGAATATCGCGGGCGACCCGTGCGGCTATCTGGTCGCGGTTCAGGCGGTTCACCGACTCTCTCCTGGTCAAGCCGCGAGCGCGACGGGATGCGCGACTTCAACGACGCGCTGAACGAAAATGCCGGGCGTCACCACCGTTTCAGGGTCAATTTCGCCCAGCGCCACGATCTCCGCGACCTGGGCGATCGTCGTCTTGGCTGCCATGGCCATGATCGGGCCGAAGTTGCGGGCCGTCTTGCGGTACACGAGATTGCCCCAACGATCGCCCTTTTGAGCCTTGATCAGCGCGAAGTCAGCGTGAATCGGGTGTTCGAGAACGTACGGCCTGCCGTTGATCTCGCGCGTCTCCTTGCCCTGCGCGAGCAGCGTGCCGTAGCCGGTGGGCGTGAAGATGGCGCCCAAGCCTGCGCCGGCAGCATGGATGCGCGCAGCCAAGTTGCCCTGTGGTACAAGCTCCAGGTCGATACGACCAGCGCGATAGGCGGCGTCGAAGTGGTGCGAATCAGGTTGGCGCGGGAAGGAGCAGATTATTTTGGCGACGCGCCCTTCCCGGATCAGCGCCGCCACGCCATGCTCGCCGTTGCCGGCGTTGTTGTTGATCACCGTGAGATCGCGCGCCTTTCGCGCGAGTAGCGCATCGATCAGCTGATCCGGCATTCCCGCAGTCCCGAAACCACCAACCATCACCGCTGCGCCGTCGAAGATATCGGCCACTGCTGCCTCCGCACTGACCCAGCCTTTGTCGATCACCGCGTTCCCCATAATTCGCTTAGCGCGTAATTAGATCAGAACATCTCGTCGCCCACGTCAACCGTTAAACTTCGTTGCTGCCTGCGCCACCTCGTCTGCGATGGCGGAGGCTACGGTTCAGGTCGATTGCCTCACGACCCGTTACTCGCCTAGGCTCAGGACTCATTGGTCATAGCCAGAAGATGACGGTGGCAGCGAGGTAGACTGCGGCCATGAAGACGGTTGGGCAGCGGTCGTAGCGGGTGGCGACGCGGCGCCAGTCCTTCAGGCGGCCGAACATGATCTCGATACGGCTGCGGCCTCGATACCGGCGCTTGTCGTATTTGATCGGCTTGCTGCGGGATTTCCGTCCCGGTATGCACGCTTTGATGCCCTTCTCCTGAAGGGCGTCCCTGAACCAGTCGGCGTCGTAGCCGCGGTCGCCGAGCAGCCACTGCGCCTTGGGCAGGTCGTCCAGCAGGGCGGCTGCGCCCGTGTAGTCGCTGACCTGGCCTGCGGTCATGAAGAAGCTCAAGGGGCGGCCGTTGGCATCGCTGACGGCATGCAGCTTCGTGTTCATGCCCCCTTTGGTGCGGCCAATGAGGCGCCCAAGATCCCCTTTTTAACCCGCAGGCTCGATGCCGTACGGTGCGCCTTGAGGTAGGTAGCGTCGATCATGACGGTCTTCGGCTCGGCGCTCGCGGCAGCCAACCCTTCCATCATCTGGAGGAAGATGCCCTTCTCACCCCACCGCTTCCACCGGTTGTAGAGCGTCTTGTGCGGGCCGTAGTCCTTTGGCGCATCGCACCAGCGCAGCCCGTTGCGATTGACAAAAACGATGCCGCTGAGCACCCGACGGTCATCCACCCGCGGCTTGCCATGGCTCTTGGGAAAGTACGGCCGCAGACGCGCCATCTGCTCCTCGGTCAGCCAGTACAGGTTGCTCATCCCGGTCTCCTCGCAGAGCCTGAATCAGATCGCGATGCTCACATCAATGGGTCCTGAGCCTAGGTCCGAGTGCGGCGCAGGCGGCCGCCATTCGATATTCTAGTGAGGCAACATTCGGTACGCTGTGAGGCGGCGACTTTACCGGCGCTATTGTCCGCCGAACAGTCGCTCGCGGACGGACTCGATATGCTCTCGCATGAGGCGTTCGGCGCGCGGAGGATCATGGTCCGCGATGGCTTCAATCCAGGCAGCGTGCTCGTCGTCCGTCGAGGTTGTCGATCCCCCCTGATACAGGCCCTTAATGCGAAACTTCAGCCCGGACGGCACGCACTGCCGGACCGCATCGTATATAACAAGCAACAGGGTGTTTCTTGCCGCTCCCGCGACGAGACGATGCAGCCTAGCATCTAGGGCTCCCCAGACCTCGTGATTGTCGGTTGCCCGCATCTGGGCGAGGCAGTTGTTCATTTTGTCAATTTCGGTCGGCAGGGCATTAATCGCGGCTAGGGCGGCCAGCCGCGGCTCGATAAGCAATCTTGCCTCGAACGCCTCTGACGGCGTTATGCGCTCCGATAGTTCGGGCAGCGCGTCAACGAAGCTGCGACTGCCAACAAATGTGCCCTTACCGACGTGCCGCCAGATCAGCCCTTCCTGTTCGACTTCTTTCAAGAGTCGTCGAATTCGGCTTCGGCTCACCCCCATCTTTTCTGCGAGCTCGTTTTCGGGGGGAAGCTTGTCTCCCTCCTGCGTAGCCTCACGCCCGATAAATAGACGGAAGCGGCTCAGATCATCGGCTAGGTCGCGCATGCGAAGGAGATTAGGGGGCGATGCGCGCAAGGTCCACACGATAACCTCCCGCGTAATGCCGGGATTGACATGGCGCGATCCAGGTATCACCAGAGGGTGATAATAAGATTGCGGCGAGGATTTTGGTGGCGGACGACAGCAATCCATATTTCGTGTCGGGGGATGTTGCTCAGGCGGTGTTCCGTTGGAGCGACGCCATCTCGGCGTTGCAACACGCCTACGGCCAAGCCGGCGGACCAGGTGGCTTGCCGCCGCGTACGGTGGCCGAGGTGGACGGCGTTTGGTTGCGTACTCTGCCGGCCATCCCCGCCGGGTCACGTTACTTCGGCGCGAAGCTCATGGGCATGGCGCGAACCAGCAGCACGCCTGGGACGGATTACGTTATCGTCCTGTTCGACCGGGAGACGAGCCGCTTAAAGGCGTTCGTCGACGGCAATCTCGTGACCGGCTTCCGCACGGCGGCAACATCGGCGGCGGCGCTGGATCGACTTGCGCCCGCTGGCCCGGCAAGCCTGGCAATCCTCGGAAGCGGGCTTGAAGCGTCCATGCATTTGCGCGCCTTCGCCTCGGTGCGCCCGATTTCCGGGGTAACGGTGTTCAGTCCCACCGATCACAAGAGGGAGGCATTTGCCGCCTCCATGTCTCAGGAACTTGCGCTCCCGGTCCGTCCGGCAACTTCGCCGGAAAGTGCCGTTCGTGGCGCCGATATCGTTCTTACGGCCGCGCGCTCGCGCGGGGAGCAGCCGATCCTGTTTGGTGACTGGCTCAAGGCCGGTGCCACGGTGGTTTCCATCGGTTCAACGGTTCCCGAGCAGCGCGAGATCGACGCCAGCGTGGTGGACCGAAGCGATCTGATTGTGTGTGATACGCCTGAGGAAGTGCTCCACGAAACCGGCGATATGATCGCGGCGGCCAACGCCGGCATCGACGTCGCCGCCAAAGTCCATTCGATGGGCGCGCTGATGACGGGCGATCTGGCGGACAGGCTGGAGGTCGCGTCGATCCGAATGTTCAAGTCGGTAGGCGCTGGCCTTCAGGATGTCGTGGTCGCCGGGATGATTCTCGAACGGGCGCTGGCGACGGACGCCGCGACCCGGCTGCCGATCGAGTTCAACAAAAAGACACCCCAGAAAAGATAGGACTGGTCATGGTCAACTTTACCCGATCGGAGGCGCGCGACTGGGCCCGTGAGCGGCTGAACGGCGTCGCCAACGTTCTAATTCCAACTATGACGTCGGACTTCAAGCGCCTCAACGAGAAGGCGGTCCGCCACGACGTGGAGCAATCCATCAAGCACGGCTTTGTCGGCAGCCTGAGCTGTTCGGAAGTTGCGATCACGCTGCAGGAATACCAGCAGTTCTGCGAGGTTGCGGTGGACCAGGCAGCGGGGCGGCTGTTCATCGTCCACCATGCGGTTTTCAATACGCTGGAGGACAACATCGAAGCTGCGCGCGTCGCCGAGCGCGCGGGCGCGGAGCTCATGCTTCTCGGCTATCCGCCGTATTTCTATCCTCAGTCGTTGGAAGACGTGTACGCCTACACCAAGGCCTTGTGCGACGCGACGAACATGGCCGTGATGCTTTTCCCCATCCCGACGTGGGGCTTTTCGCGGCTTCACCCATCGGACCTGCCCATCCCGTTGCTGCGGCGGCTGATCGACGAATGTCCCAACGTAGTGGCAATCAAGGCGGAAGGCGGCGCCCCGCACATCATGGCGGCCATTGAGGTGCATCGCGCGTTTCACGAGGAAGTCGTCATCAGCTCGCCCATCGAGCACGAATATGTCGCGCTATCGCAAATAATTCCGCTGCCGTTCTGCGGCACAAACTTTTCGGCATACTTCGGCCCTTGGCTGCCTAGAGTGCATCGCTTGGTGCAAGACGGGGACTACGCCAAGGCGACCGAGATCTTTTACAAGCTCGACCCCGCTCGCAAGGCTTTCTACGGCGTCGCGAATGCCGGTGGCGGCCTCATCAATCGCATGATGTGGAAGTACCAGTCCTGGCTTCAAGGCTACAACGGCGGCCCGCTGCGACACCCAACAGGGCGGGTATATCAGCGTGACATGATGCTGCTGCGCAAGGGGCAGGAGGCAGCTGGCATCGAGCCCACGGGCGATCCCGACACAGCCTTTTTCGTCGGCCGCAATCCGCAATGATCTGAATCGATCACGCGGACGGCCGAAATGTCGGCGTCGACGTGATCGCGTCCGACAATCGACGAAAGCCGCTCATCAATGCTGATGAAGGCGGCAAACCAGGAGAGTGAGCAATGAAGCGGGCAAGGATTCTGCTGTCTACGACGATGCTGAGCTTCGGGGCGGTTCTCACCACGCCGGTTGCAGCCCAGATCGCCCAGCCCACCACGACCACGCAGTCACAGCAGCCGGCGACTCCGTCCATCGACAAGGTGCCGGACATGCAGACGAGCACGGCCGCGTCTCCCGGCACGCCGGTCCAAGCCGATGCAAGCGGCGGGCAGATCCAAGACATCGTGGTGACGGCCGAACGGCGATCCGCTTCCACTCAGAAAACCGCGCTCACCATTACCGCAATCAGCGGCGCCGATCTTCAGAAGGCGGGCATAGTCGATAGCCGCACGCTGACAGACAGCATCCCGGGGCTGAAGCTGACCAGCTCCAATCCCAATGCCTATGTCGGCCTGTATGGGCTGGCGAGCGGAGCCGGCAACCAATATTCCGACGCGATCATGGCGTTCAACTACGGCGGCGTGCCTCTGGCGCGCCAGACGTCAGCCAGCAGTTCTTACTATGACCTGCAACGTGTGGAAGTTTTGAAAGGTCCTCAGGGCACGCTGTACGGCCGTAACGCGACCGTAGGCGCGATCAATGTCATACCGGCACGTCCGACCGACACATTCGCAGGTGGGGCCACGCTGACCCTGGGCAATTATGCGACCGTAAACACTCAAGGCTTTCTCAATACCCCGCTTGCTGAGAACCTCAACGCGCGCTTGGCCTTTCAGACCACGCGACATGACGGCTACTTCACCAACGGCTATGACGATGCGAACAACTTCGGGGCGCGGCTGAGTGTGATGTACGAGCCGACATCGAATCTCAGCATTCTTGTCATGGGCGACGGGTTCTGGAACCGCTCCAAAGGTCCGTATTCGACCTTCACTTACTACCTGAGCAGCAGCCAGAGGTATATCGATCCGTCAAACCCGTGGTTCGGCCTCGGCCCGGCGGGCAGCTGCGCCAACCAGATCCTGTGCCCTTCCTATGCGGCGACCAGCGTTGGCGGCGTCAATTCGGTCTCTAATCCGTCGGGCTTCACCAATACCGGACCAACTGGCTACGGACGCTATTCGCTCGTCGGGAGCGACGGCTACGACAATGCGGACCAGTATCTACTGACAACGGAGGTGAACTGGAAAACGCCTATCGGAACACTAACGGTTCAGCCGTCGTACGTCCACACCAAGATCGATTATCTAACTTATTCCAATGGCCTTGTTTTCACGAACTACACAAAGGCGGATCAGCTTTCACTCGAAGCACGACTGTCTTCAAATGGATCCGGTCCTCTTCATTGGGTACTTGGTGGCTTTCTTTTCCACGAACATCAAAACGCTTTTCAGAACACGCTTCAGAGCACCGGATATCAGCTGAATCACACGCCGGACCTGGTGGACAACAACATTGCCGGCTTCGTCGATGCCACTTACTCCTTGACGCCTTCGTTCCGCCTAACCGGCGGTTTGCGATACACGCATGAAACCAAGTCTCAGGACGGCAGCACCACGGCAGTCGGCCTCAGCGCCACCGACGTGACGACGCTCCAGACCGCCGGCGGAACCTGCTATACTGGCGGCACACCTGCAAACCCGACGCTGTACCAGGGAATATACTATTTCCCGACGAACTTCTGTACCTTCGAGAACGGTGGCCACTACCGCCAGAACAACCTGAGCTTCAAGGCGGGCGTCGAGTTTGATCCACGTCCGGGCTCGCTGCTATACGCGACGGTAAAGACGGGCTTCCGCGCTGGTGGGTTCACCATCGGCACCAATAACACTTATAAACCCGAGAAGCTTACAGCCTACGAGATAGGCTCGAAGAACCGGTTTTTCGGAGGCAAGCTGCAGGCCAACATCTCCGGCTTCTACTGGGATTACAAGGACCAGCAGATCAGCTTGGTGCAGTTGGTTTATGTGAACAATATTCTAATTGGTCAGTCCGGTTACCCGGCGAACTTCGACGGTAACATTTATGGAGCAGAAGCGGACATCCAGGCGCTGGCTACGCCGAACGACAGGTTCTCGGCCGATATTCTGTACGCGGGCGGAAAGTACGACACGACACCGCCTGTGGCGACGCTGACCACGACCGCATTGACGCCGCAATACAATTTAAGGCGCATTAACCTCCCGCATCTGGCGATCACCGGCGGATACGAACATACGGTGCACCTGGATTCGGGCGCGACTGTGATAGCCGGCGCGCATACTCACTTCGAGAGTAAGACGCCGCTGCGCATAATCGATCCGGCACTGCTGACGCCGGGAGACTACCGCGGCAGCTACGCGAAAGTTGACCTGGATCTGACCTATCGCGCGCCGGGTGACGCATGGTCCGTGCAGCTGTTTGTCCGCAATGTGACGGACAAGGCCGTGGTGGAGGCCACTTCGAACGGTCAGGCCTCGTTGCCCACCTTCTTCAGGCCGGTGACTGATCCGGCGAACGTACGTTCGGCGGTACTCGATCCTCCGCGCACGTTTGGTGCTGTCTTCTCGGCCAAGTTCTGATCGCCAGACGATTTAAGGGTGTAGCCGCCGGAGATCTACCATCGCGATCGCCACTCCGGCGGCAGCCACGCAATCTTAGACACAGGAATTCGCTTGCATGTCCAAGCTTCAGGATAGCAGTCTTTTTCGCACGGCGGCGTTTGTCGGCGGCGAGTGGGTGACGTCTGGTGCAGCGGGCGCATGGTCGCTTTGTAATCCCTCGACGGGCGCGGCGCTTGGCGACATACCGCAGCTCGACACGTTGCAGGTGCGAGCGGCGATCGAAGCGGCGGACGGCGCCCTGCCAGCGTGGAAGGCCCGGCCCGCGAAGGAGCGGTCGATCATCCTACGCCGCTGGTTCGACCTCATTGTCGAGAACGGGGACGATCTGGCCCGGCTCATCGTCATGGAGGAAGGCAAGCCGTTTGCCGAGGCCAAGGGCGAGGTCGCCTATGCCGCGTCTTTCGTGGAATGGTTCGCTGAGGAAGCGAAGCGCGTGAAAGGCGACGTGATGGCGGCGACTGAACGCGGACGCCGGATCGTTACGTTGAAGGAGCCGGTTGGCGTGTGCGCGGCGATCACGCCGTGGAACTTCCCGGCCGCGATGATCACGCGCAAGGCGGCACCCGCGCTTGCGGCTGGCTGTACCATGGTGGTCAAGCCGGCCGAGCAGACTCCGCTAACTGCCTTCGCGCTTGCCGATCTCGCCGCGCGTGCCGGCGTGCCGGCTGGCGTTTTGAACGTGGTAACAGGGAAGGCGCGTGTCGTCGGGGCCGAGCTCACCAGCAACCCGCTCGTGCGCAAGATCACCTTCACGGGATCGACCGAAGTAGGCCGGATCCTGATCGCGCAGTCCGCGGCGACGGTGAAGAAGTTGTCGATGGAACTGGGCGGCAACGCGCCGTTCCTGGTGTTTGACGATGCCGATATTGAGGAGGCCGTTGCCGGCCTGATCGCCACCAAGTACCGCAACACCGGCCAGGCCTGCATCAGCGCCAACCGCGTTTATGTTCAGGACGGCATCTACGACGCCTTTGCCGACGCTCTGAAGGCCAAGGTGTCCACCCTGCGGGTCGGCGACGGCTTTGAGGCAGACGTCCAACAGGGACCGTTGATCGATGCAGACGCGATCAGCAAGGTGGAGGCGCACATCGCCGACGCGATTGCAAACGGAGCCGTTATCACTCAGGGCGGCAAGCGCCACGAGCGGGGAGGGCTGTTCTTCGAGCCCACCGTGCTGACCGGAGTGATGCCCGGCATGCTGGTGTGCAGGGAGGAGACGTTCGGCCCGGTCGCGCCGTTGGTCCGGTTTACAGACGAGGCGGATGCGATCCGGCTCGCCAACGACACCGAATTTGGCCTCGCCGCCTATCTGTTCGCACGCGATGCGGCGCGGATCTGGCGGGTGTCGGCCGCGCTCGAGGCCGGCATGGTCGGCATCAACACCGGCTTGATTTCAAACGAAGTTGCTCCTTTCGGAGGGATCAAGCAGTCAGGCCTCGGCCGCGAAGGCTCGATCTATGGCATCGATGAATATCTGGAATTGAAATACCTGGCGTGGAACGGCGCCGGGCCGGGATAAAGCCGTTGAATCAATTTCCTGCTC
Source organism: Sphingomonas sp. GC_Shp_6 (assembly GCF_026540835.1). NCBI lineage: Bacteria > Pseudomonadati > Pseudomonadota > Alphaproteobacteria > Sphingomonadales > Sphingomonadaceae > Sphingomonas > Sphingomonas sp. GC_Shp_6. The sequence goes on from NZ_JALNUO010000007.1 coordinate 32,362, forward strand.
TTTGACGGCAGCGACCGATACCGGCGCCTGTCACTGACGCGAACGCGTTAGCGACAGACGCCGGTATCATTGTCCCGCCGTCTCAGGCCTAGTGCCGACCGAGCGCCCGCCTGGCGCGCTCCTCGTCACCCGAGATCGGACGTCCGATTGCCCGGTAGGTGTAGCCAAAGGTGCGGGTGCGATCAAAGGCGGCCGGCGGGTCCTCGCTCTTGATGCCCCGTAGCGTCGCTGCAAGATCCGGAGTGACGATACGGAACAGGCTCAAGTAGCGCGAACGGCCGGACGCCGGCGCCAGCTGAACTTCGCTCAGAACCGCACGATCCGCTTCCACAAAGCCGTGGTTGGACAGCATACTCGGCTCGTGCACGTCGTCGTACCACGTGTTGAACGCCGCATCGTTGCCGGGCGTCGCGTCGCCGAAAACGACCTGTTCGTAGACGGCAGGGACGCCGGCCCCCGCCGCCCCCTTGTCGGCACCCACCCCTTTTTGAGGCGCGCGAAACTGGCGATAGGTGAACATCTGCACGTTGGTTAGCGTTTTGCTCTGCCGCGTCTCCCCGCTGCGCAGACGACGTTCGATCTCTGCGCGCAAAGCGACCGGATCGTCGGTGACGACCGTATAGATTACGAGATAACGCGGCTTCTTCAGCGGCACCGCGCGCAATTGCCGATCTGCCATAATATAGCGCTGAGCGCTAACGAAGCCGGGGATCGCGGCAACGTCGGGACCATGTTCCTGGTCGTAGAACCGGTTGTACTCGGCTTCCTGTCCTTGAGCCGGATCGCTGAAAACAAGAAAGTAGTAGGTCTGCTGTCCGGCAGGAGACCTAGCGCCGTCGATGGCTGTCCCGTTCGCTGCAGGCAGGTCCGGAGGTATCGTCGTCTGTGCCTCAACGGGAACCAGCCAGCAGGCGATAGTGCCGATCAGGGAAATGCAGCATCGCAGGACCTTCATCGATTTTCTCCCGTAAAACGTTTGATTCTCAACTCTCGATGCGTTTGCCATCGACCGACCCTTGCTGATCATCGAGCCTGGGCACGTTGGCTGTCGAACGTGAAGGAAGGCAGCAAGGCGATACAGAGGACGGACCCCAGCATTGCGCCGCTCATGAGGAGGCGACCCGGCATATAACTGCCGAAATGATCTCGAACGAAGCCGAGCACGATAAGGCCTGATCCACTTCCGATCGCACTCGCAGCAAAGGTCAGCCCATAGATCGCGCCAAATGCCTTCAGCCCGAAGTAGCGCGACACGAGGTAAGCATTCTGGCTGATCTCGCCGCCGAGGCCCAAGCCCATGAGAAGCGCTCCGGGGATCAGGAATGACGGGCTCCGCGCCGTATAGATCGCTGTCACTCCCAGTAGCGCGGCAACGAAATAGGGCAGTACGACCCGGGGCGAGTTGATCCGGTCGACAAAGAAACCCGAGGTTGACTGGCCAGCGATTACGCCGGCGAAGGCGGTGCTGATCACGCTCGTAGCGGTGCCGACACTTAGCCCGCGCTCGGTCAGTAGCGGCATCGCGTGTTGCAGTGTGCCGAGCAGGGCGAACGACCCCAGCATGATCGCGATGAAAAGTTGGTAGAATTCCCGACGGTGGAGCGCTTCCGCCCGGCTCAGCCCTACGCGCTCGAGGCGCAAACTGGCTTGGGACACGCTGTCGGCCGCCGTCGTCTCTGCCTGTGAGGCGATAGCGAGGTTCTTGGGCGTCCGAGCGAGCAGGGCCACTGACGGCAACCCGACTACCAGGACGATCGCGGCGATGCCGAGATAGCCTCCGCGCCAGCCATGAGTGTCGATCAAAGCCTGGATGAGCTTGGGCATGATCGTCTGGCCAAGGCCTGCGCCCAACGCCACGCAGAGCCCGAGCACCAGCCCCCGATTGCGGTCGAACCACAACGAAATGAGTTTCGCATAAGCCGGCGAGGCGTGCATCGAGATTGGTACGGCCATGAGAATCTGGAGCACTACGAAGTGCCAGCCGGCCGTGATCTGGCTTAGCAGCAGGAATACGAGGCTGAAGAGCACGATGCCGGGCAGTACGATCCTGCGAAGCCCTAGCCTGTCGACCAATCGCCCGCCGATCGGGACTAAGATCGCGCTGATCCACAGCGACACTGCGAGGGCGGTGGAGATGGTGGTTCGGGAGGTATGTAGCGCATCAGGTAGGACGCGCAGAAAATTGCTGTTGGTTGCAGCCAACATGACGTTCGGTCCCGTCAGGAAACCGAACCAGGCGCCGATGGCTGCAAGGACGGCCGGCCGGGAAAACTCACTGCGCGACATTGAAATCCTCTCTCACGCGGACGACGCGAGCTTGTGCTCGTCGCTGAGCCAACCTTTATGGCGCTGGTGCCGCCTTATAATTATGCTATGTGCTAATAAGTAGCAGCTGTCGAGGGGGTCAGACTTTGGTTGCACGTCGCCGTGTCCGCGTGAACCCCGTCGAGAGCAGCGCACTGCCATCACGCGACAGCGCGGCGTGGCCACGACCTCTGCACCAGCAGCACGAGCCTCTACGATGAAGTCAGTTAGGCGGCCGAGCGATGGCGTGGCTCTCGTGATTGGCGGTGGCATCGGGGGAATGGCCGCGGCGCTCGCGCTTTCCCGGGCCGGGCAGCCGGTAGAGCTGATCGAAGCCGATCCCGAATGGAACGCACTGGGAGCTGGCTTGACCTTGAACGGAGGAGCGATGCGGGCCTTGGCCGATCTCGGGGTTCTCGAGCAGGTCAAGGCGGCCGGTTTTGGATCGGTGGGTCCAGTGCGTGCGTGTGATGTTCAGGGCCACATCGTGGGGGAGGGACCATCGGAGCCGATCTTCGGCGAAGGAATACCCAATATGGGCGGCATCCTGAGGCCGCGCCTGCACGAGGTGATGCGCGAGGCGATCACGGCAGCAAGGATACCTGTTCGCCGCGGGGCGGCAGCGCAAGCCTTTGGAGATACCGACGAAGGAATCTGGGTCACGACCTCAGACGGAGAAAGCCGGATGTTCGGCTGGGTGGTCGCGGCCGATGGCCTCTTTTCCAAGACGCGCGGGTTGCTGTTTCCGGACGCGCCGAAGCCCAGCTTTACGGGGCAGGGATGCTGGCGTGCCGTCGTGCCACGTCCCGAGGAGGTGACGGCGACTTGGATCTATTCCGGAACGGGAGCCAAGGCAGGCTTCAATCCCATCAGTCAGGAGGCGATGTACGTTTACCTGATCGAGACTGCCGAGGGAAACCCGCGCATCCCGGAGGACCAGTGGCTTGAGCTCCTGCGGAAGCGCTTGTCGCGCTTCGGCGGCCACTTTCGTCAGATCGTCCGCGATCTCAATGAGACGTCTCTCATCAACTATCGCCCACTCGAGGTCGTACTCGTTCCGCCGCCGTGGCATCGTGGACATGTCCTGCTGGTGGGCGACGCAGCGCATGCCACGACCCCGCACGTCGGCTATGGCGCGGGGCTCGCGATCGAGGACGCGGTCGTTCTCGGCGCCATGGTGGCGGAAGCAGACGACGTTTCGGGGCTGTTTCGGGCCTTCACGGAACGGCGTTTTCAACGATGCAAGACGATCCTCGAAGGATCGGTCGCGATCGGCGATTTGGAAATGGCGGCAGCGCCGTTTCTGCAGCAACGGGAACTTTCAGCACGGCTCGGGGCCGTCATTCGCGAACCCGTTTGAAGATGGGCCGAGGTCTCGAAGCGGGCAATAGCTTAGGAAGAGAGTGAGCAGCATGAACGAATTCTGGTTCCACCACGTCGGCGTTAGCGTCGCCGATCTTGATGCCGCCATAAGCTGGTGGAATCGCATGCTAGGCTTCAAGGTGGAGCGCCGATACAGGCTGGAGGCCATTCCAGCGGAGATCGCGGTTTTGAGCAACGGAGGCGTCCACGTAGAACTGTTCGCTCCCGACAATGCCCGGCCGAAGCCCGTGGAGCGCAGCGAGCCTGATCTCGACGTTTTGACGCTCGGCAATAAGCATGTCGCCTTCTCGGTGGCGGACGTCCGTGCGACGGTGGAGCGGCTCGCCGAGCGTGGTGCCGACGTTGTCTGGATCAAGGATTTTCCCAACGGCCGAGCAGCCAGCTACATCCGCGATGGCGAAGGAAATCTGATCGAGTTTGTGCAATGGCCGAAAGTCGAGCCGGGCGTTGCCTATATCGGCTGAGGCATGGCGAAAGGCTGACCGTCCACGGGGGTGCGCGCCACGTTCATCACCATGGCCAGCATCGCGTAATAACCGCACAAGCCGATCAGTTCGATCAGGCCGCGCTCGCCGAGCAGTTCCAGCGCTGCGCCGTATAATGGGTCGTCGATCCGCCGTTCCCGGTCCAGGGTGACGCAGAAGCGGAAGATCAGCAGTTCGTCGTCGGCCATGGCCGGATGCGGAAACCCGTTGCGCAACGCTTCAAGCGTATCGGGTAAGACGCCGGCAGCCATGGCGAGTCTGGCGTGCGCGTGCCATTCATAAGCTTGGCTCCAGAGGCGTGCGACGACGCAGATCGCGAACTCGCGAAGCCGCTCGGGCACGCTGCACCGATAGCGCAGGAACTCGCCCAGCTTCTGGGATCGATCAAGCAAAGGGGGGCTTCGCAGCAGAGCCACGAACGGCCCGCGGACTTCGCCCCTGGGCGTTGCGACGAGCGCGGCCGCAGCGACCCGCTCGTCCTCGGTCCAGCCGGTCGGATCCGATGCCGGCATGCGAGGCTCCCCCGATGCCGGAACGAGGGGAGGGAGAGGCTCCATCGCCATCACAGTTGCACCGGCGGGTCGTCAACGATCCTGCTCCCTGAGAGCTGCACCGTTAGCGGTCGGAAGACGCCGCGGCCTGCAGCCCGAAACCACGCGCCACGTTCGAGTTCTGCGCGCCAAGCAGTAGAGCGAGCAACGGCCCGTTCCGGCGATGCCATCACCGATATGTCCCTGAGTTCGTGAAAGGCGAGGCTCGTCCATCGAGGTCCGCCCGCGCACGAAACCACCCGAAAACGACGCGCTCGCAGCCAGCCGTCCGCCCGCATCAACAGGCCAATATGTTCTTCCTCATACCACCGGTCGACCTCGCCTGTGAGGCTGGGGGGAACGTCGAAGGCGACTAGCATCACGATGCCCGCACGCTCGACGGCCGGCCCGGAGTCGCTCACGAGCTCCATTGAATAATGCATGGCGCCCGCAAGCGGAGTGAGGGGCGCCTCCGGGGAGTAGACGATCGCTTCAGCTGCGTCCGATACCGACACCATCTCGAAGGCACCGTCGACCGAGCATTCGCCGATCGCTTGCCGTGCGCCGGCGTCGTCTGGCGGGAAGGCGAGCGGCCAGCGGAGGAAACCTGCTGTCATGCCCTTCTCCATCCTGTGTTCTCCAGCGCCAGCTCTCGCGCGCTTTGTCGCGGCAGGGCTTTGTTGCCCTGCTTAAGCTGGAGGTTCGCGGCCGCGCTCGGCCACAGGTCTTCGGCGCTCCGCCTGTACCCGAGCTTCGGCATCAGCACCCGTCCTCCGGAAAGATGATTGTGCGATATGCGAAATTCGGCGCGGCGGCAATTCGGCTTCTGTTGACTATTCGCTGATGCGCTAATATTCGTATCGAAAGATCGAAGCTGACGCCGTTGAGCGTCAACCCGAGAGGACCCTGCTGATGTCGCTGCCCACCTACCGCAGTGTTGATCTACTTATCGACGGGCAGTGGGGCGGGGCCGCAGATGGTCGTACGCTCGATGTGCTCAACCCAGGGACGGGGCAGCCGATCGGCACCGTTGCGCACGCCTCGATTGCCGATCTCGATCGCGCGCTCGCGGCTGCCCAGAAAGGATTCGCGGCGTGGCGCAAGGTTGCGCCACTCGAGCGTGCCAAGGTTCTCAATGGCGCCGCCCGCCTATTGCGCGAGCGCGCCGAGGACATCGCCACGCAGATGGTGCTCGAGCAGGGCAAGATGATCGGCGAGGCGCGCGGCGAAGTCGAGCGTGCCGCCGAGGCGTGCGACTGGATGGCAGGCGAGACGCAGCGCATCTACGGGCGCGTCATCCCGGGGCGGGCCGCCAACATCACCAATCTGGTGCTGCGTGAGCCGGTCGGCATTGTGGCCGCGTTCACGCCTTGGAACTTCCCCGTCAACCAGATCGTCCGCAAGGTGGCTGGCGCGTTGGCGGCCGGCTGCTCCCTGATCGTGAAGGGACCGGAGGAAGCGCCGGGCTCGTGTGCCGAACTCGTCCGCGCCTTCGTTGATGCCGGCGCCCCCGCCGGGTCGGTTAACCTCGTTTACGGAACGCCGGCGGAAATCTCGGAATATCTGGTGCCGCATCCGCTTGTGCGGAAGATCAGCTTCACCGGCTCGACCACGGTCGGCAAGCATCTCGCCAGCCTTGCGGGTCAGCACATGAAGCTGACGACTATGGAACTCGGCGGCCACGCGCCGGTGCTCGTCTTCCGCGATGCCGATCCGGTCGCCGCCGCCAAGGCGTTGGCCGGCAACAAATTCCGTAATGCAGGTCAGAGCTGCGTCAATCCGACGCGCTTTCTTGTAGAGGGCGACAGCTTCGAGCCGTTCGTGGAGACGTTCGTCGCCGCCGCAGCGGCCCTGAAACCCGGCCCCGGTCTAGACGCCGCGACGACCACGGGCCCGCTCGCCAACATCCGCCGGGTCGAGGCAATGGAGCGGTTGACCGCCGATGCTCTCGCGAAAGGGGCTGAGCTGCGCACGGGAGGCAGGCGGATCGGCAATCAGGGCTTCTTCTTCGAGCCGACGGTGTTTGCCAACGTTCCGACCAGCGCTGCCCTGATGAACGAGGAGCCGTTCGGCCCGATCGCCATGATCAACCGCTTCGATGATCGCGCTGCCGCCTTCGGAGAAGCGAACCGACTGCCGTACGGGCTCTCGGCGTATGCGTTCACCACCTCCTCGCAGACGGCCAGGAGCGTCATCGATAACGTCGAGAGCGCGATGATCTCGTTCAACCATTTCGGCCTCGGTCATCCCGAGACGCCGTTCGGCGGGATGAAGGACTCGGGCTACGGGTTCGAGGGCGGATCGGAGGCGATCGAACCCTATCTGCAAACCCGCTTCATGACGATGGCCGATCTCTAAGCGGCAAGGGTCAGGGAGCGAGCGATGGCAGGACGGCTACAGGGCAAGATCGCGCTGGTAACCGGGGTCGGTGCCGGGATCGGCAAAGGCACGGCTTTGATGTTCGCGCGCGAAGGCGCAGCCGTGATCGGATGCGACATCTCCAGCGCGTCGGCCAAAGCGACCGTTGCGGTCGCGCAGGAGAACGGGCTTGACCTCGAAAGCGTTCATCCGGTCGACCTCACCAAGCCAAGCGACGTTCGTCGTTTCATTGATCACGCCGGCGAAAAGCATGGCCGCATCGACATTCTTGTCAACGCGGCCGCGATTCCGCCGCACATGGCTCCGGCGGCCGAGATGGATTACGACAACGAGTGGACGCCCACCATGGTCGGTGAAGTGGACTTGGTGTTCCTCGCGGTGAAGGCTGCGTGGCCGTGGATGATCAAACAAGGCGGCGGTTCGATCATCAACTATGCAAGCGTGAACGCATTTCGGGGTTCGACGAACACCGGGATGATCGCGCATTGTGCGGGCAAGGCGGCGGTGCTCGCGATGAGCCGGCAGATCGCGATCGAGGGCGGTCCCCACGGCGTGCGCTGCAACACGATTTCGCCCGGCATGACGCAGACCGCGATGACTGCCTCGGCCGGGACGAGTAGCGGAGCCGTCGCCGAGCGGATTATGCAACGATTGATCATCAAGCGTCTCGGGGTTCCGGACGATATCGCCTACGCGGCGGTTTATCTCGCCTCCGATGAATCGACGTGGGTGACCGGGACAAACCTTTCGGTCGACGGCGGCGTGCTGGCTTGTTGAGCGTGAAGCTCGAACCGCTGCCGCCGCCTCATCCCGGTGCGCATCCCCCGCGGCGGGTTACGCCGCCACCCTCCGCCTGCGATGCGCACTGTCACATCTTCGGTCCGTCTGATCGCTTCCCCTATCGAGCAGATCGCAGCTACCAGCCATCGGAGGCGCCGCTGGAGCTGTACCAGCAGCTCGCCGGGACGCTTGGGCTGAGCCGCGCCGTCTTTGTTCAACCGGCGGTGTACGGGACGGATCACGCCGCGATTATTCATGCGCTGCTGCGCGGCCGCGGGCGGTATGCGGCGGTCGGGATCATCGACGACACGGTGTCAGACCTCGAGTTGCGCGGCTTGCACGAGGTCGGCATGCGCGGCGCCCGCTTGAATTATGTCGGTCATCTCGGGGCGCGTCCGAGCCGCACAGCGATCCGTTCCGTGGTGGAGCGCATCAGACCGCTTGGCTGGCACCTGGTGCTCCATGTCGACACCGCCGCCCTGCTGGACGAGGCTGTCGCAATAGCAGAACTAGGTCTCCCCATCGTGATCGACCACATGGCGCGGATCGACGCGAACGAAGGCCTCGACCAGCCGGGATTTCGCGCGCTGCTCGATTTGCTTGGACGGAAAAATATCTGGGTGAAGATCTCGGCGTCCGATCGGTTGGTAGGGGCGGGCCAACTAAATCAGGCGGTGCCGTTCATGGCAGCACTCGTACGCACCGCGCCAGATCGTATCCTATGGGGCACGGACTGGCCGCATCCTAATGTGAGATGGATGCCGGACGATGGCGATCTGGTCGACCTTCTTGCCGACGCTATTCCCGACTCCGGAGCCCGCGATGCCATCCTGACGGACAATCCCGCCCGCCTCTACGCGTTCCGCTAGGAGATCCCGATGCCTTTACCTGCACGTCGAGTGGTGACCGGTCACGACGCGAGCGGCAACTCCATCGTCTTGTCCGATGGATCACCGCCGAACATCCACAATCGCGGAACCGGCGTCGATTTCTTCGAGCTCTGGAATACGCCTGCCGTTCCTGTCACGATCACCGCGACCGAGGCCGAGCCGACCGAAGGGCCACTCGTCACTCCGCCTCCACCGGGCGGCACCAAGGTTCGCTTCAACGACTTTTATCCTGATCATATCGACAAGCTGCCGCCGCGTTTAGACGGCCGGCACAAGATGATGCATCGTACGCGATCGGTCGACTATGGCATCGTGCTAACCGGTGAGATTTACCTGATCCTCGACGACAGCGAGGTGCTGCTGACCCCTGGGACGATCGTTGTCCAGCGCGGCACGGACCATGCGTGGGAAAACCGCTCGGACCAGGTCTGCCGCATGGCCTTCATCCTCATCTCCGGCGACTTTTCGCCGGAGCTGCGGAGCACGTTGCCGGACCAGCTCGAGCTTCGAACCGGCGCGGTCTTCAACGACACACCACCGCCCCAGCAGATCTGAGGAGATCACCATGTCCTTCCCGCGCGAGCCCGGTAAATTCTATCGCATGCCGATCTTCTTCGGTCCGAACCCGTGTCCGCGTTGGACACCCGATGGCGTGTCCCAGGACTTCGCGCGGGAGCCGGTGCGCACCACAATCGGCACCCGTTACCTCAGCGACCGGGCGGCATTGGAAGCGGTGCTGCCCGACGGCTTTTCCGTGTGGGGGGAGCCGGTCGTCACAGTCGAGGCGATCTACATGACCGGCTTCTCGTGGCTGGCCGGCGGCGGTTACAACATGTTCGACGTGAAGATTCCGGCAGTCTACGCGTCCAAGACCGAGGGTGACGTGCATGGCACGCTGCTCATGGCTCGGTGGGAAAACCTGTCCGACCCGATCACGACCGGTCGCGAAGAGTTGGGGCACAATAAGCTGTTTTGCGAGATCCCGGAGATCAGCAACTTCAACGGGCGCCATCATACCAGCATGAGCTGGCGCGGCTTCCCATTTGCCAAGCTTTGGGCCGAAGACCTGGGCGAAGCGCAGCCACCGCAGGGTAACTCACAAAATCGCGGCCTGTTGTCGTGGAAGTATATTCCCGCCACGCCTCGTCCAGGAAAGAAGTGGGGTGAAGAGGCGGATGCGAACTACGCGACGCTGACGCCCCCGGCGTGGAGCGGCGTGCGCACCACGCGCTATCTTGCTGGCACGGGCGGGATCGAGTGGGCGCGCCCAACCTTCGAACAGCTGCCCACCCAGTACACGATTGTGAACGGGTTCGCGTCCTTCCCGATGGTGGAGTCGCGGGGTACTTACCTTTTCGACATGGTCGGCGGGGCTTCCGGCGACGACACCTACCGTCTCGACTGACCATCCGTGGACATGGGCGCTCGTTTCGGAGCAACGTTTGTGCGGTGTTGGTTCGCGGCTCCCGTCGCCGGAGCCGCCGTTTCTCTGCCGGCTCGTCGAGCGTTGGAGAGCCGAGTCTCCATCGCACCAAGGTAATTCGCACGGACAACAATTTCTCGCTTGTCGCGGGCGCGGGGTTAATTCATTCATTGTTGGCGCGGGCACAAGCCCCGCAACGCGGCCGCTGAGGAGATGGCAATGGCAATCCTGGGTATCGAGAGCGTTATCTACGGTGTCGAGGATCTCGATCTCTGTAATCGTTTCTGGAATGACTACGGTCTGACGCGTATCGATGACGCGGACGACGGAAGTATCTGGGAGGTCGAGAGCGGATCGCGCCTCATCATGCGTGCGATCGACGATCCCACTCTTGCCCCAGCGCATTTCCCGGGCTCCGGCGTTCGCGAATGTATCTTGGGCGTCGATACCCGGGAGAACCTCGAGCAGCTGGTTCTCAAAGTGGCCGCGGATCGCGAGGTGCGGCGCGATGCTGACGGGACTGCGCACTTCTTGGATCCCGACGGTAATTGCTTCGGGTTGCGCGTGTGGAACAAACGTCCGGTGCTTTGCCGGCCAGATGCGGTGAACGCACCGGATGCCATCGTGAGGCTGAACCAGCAACGCAAATGGCGTCTGCGGGCGTGTCCCAAAACGATCAACCACATCGTCTATTTCTCGGACGATTATGTGGCGGCCTACGAGTTCTACAGGGATCGGCTCGGCTTCCGCATGAGCGACCATTCCAAAGCGAACGGCATCTTCGCCCGCCCCGATGGCACCTACGAGCACCACACCCTGTTCTGGCTGACGACGCAGCATCCTGGTACGCGCAACAAGCGTGGTTATGCCCACATCGCGTTCGGCGTCGAGGACCTCGACGAGATCATGGTCGGCGCCAACTACATGCAGGACAAGGGGTGGTCGAACGTGCGCCCCTATGCTGCCGCGCTCAATCGCCACCGCATTTCGTCGGCTCTCTACTACTACTTCCCCTGCCCAGCTGGCGGGGATGCCGAATACCACGCGGATTCTGACTATCTTGATGACGGATGGGTTCCGCGAGTTTGGGAGATGGCCTTCGGCGCAACGATGTGGGGATCGAGCTCTCCCGGCTTCTTCGGCAGCAAGGGCATCACCTACGACGTGAAGCTCGATCCCGACGAAACCTCGCTCGAGGAGTTCCGTCATTACGGCAAGGCCGACCAACCGGCCGACAGCACTCGGTAAAACCGCTGCAATGCACGAACGCATCGCGGTGCGGCGCGCACTGCTCTGATTGGGAACCTGTTCATGGCAATATATGTGAAGCGCGGTGCGACCGCCGAAGCAAAAGCGGACCGGGATCGTCAGGTCCGTGACACCGTGGAGGGCATCCTCGCGGACATCGAGGTGCGTGGCGACGACGCAGTGCGAGAGCTGTCGATCAAGTTCGACCAGTGGGATCGCGACAGTTACCGACTGACCAGCAGCGAGATCCAGGCCTGCATCGACACGCTGAGCGCGCAGGACATCAAGGATATCGAGTTCGCGCAGACCCAGGTGCGCAATTTCGCTAAAATCCAGCGAGACAGCATGAAGGACGTCGAGGTCGAAACGTTGCCCGGGGTTATCCTAGGCCACAAGAACATTCCCCTCAACGCGGCGGGATGTTACGTTCCTGGCGGCAAGTACCCCCTGCTCGCGTCGGCTCACATGAGCGTGATTACCGCGAAGGTGGCGGGCGTTCCGCGGGTGATTACCTGTGCTCCCCCCTTCCAAGGCAAGCCCGCCCCCGCCATCGTCGCAGCGCAGGCGATGGCGGGGGCGGACGAGATCTATTGCCTCGGCGGCATCCAGGCTGTGGCCGCAATGGGGCTCGGCACCAAGTCGATTGCGCCGGTGGACATTCTCGTTGGACCGGGAAATGCCTTTGTCGCAGAAGCCAAGCGCCAGCTTTTCGGCAGGGTGGGGATCGACCTCTTCGCCGGCCCGACTGAGACGCTGGTGATCTGCGACGAGGTCGGCAGCGATGCCGAGTTGGTTGCAACCGACCTGCTCGGCCAAGCGGAACATGGGCCCGACAGCCCCGCAGTAATGCTTACCACGTCGGAGAAGCTTGCGCGCGAGACGCTGGCGGAGATCGAACGCCTGCTCCAAATCCTGCCGACCCGCGAGATCGCGAGAAAGAGCTGGGATGCGTTTGGAGAAATTATTGTTGCAGACAGTGATGAGGAGATGGTTCGCGTCGCTGACGAAATCGCGTCCGAGCACGTCCAGGTGATGACCGCTGATCCCGATTATTTTCTCAAGAACATGACCAACTATGGTGCGCTGTTCCTGGGTAAGCGCACCAACGTGGCTTATGGTGACAAGGTGATCGGCACCAATCACACGCTGCCCACCAAAAAGGCGGCGCGGTATACTGGTGGGCTCTGGGTCGGCAAGTTCATCAAAACCTGTACGTACCAGAAGGTGCTGACTGACGAGGCATCGGCGCTGATCGGTGAATACTGTTCTCGCCTGTGCGCTCTGGAGGGCTTTGCCGGACACGGCGAGCAGGCCAACGTCCGCGTTCGGCGATTCGGCGGGCGCAACGTGCCCTATGCTGGTGTGGCGGAAGCGTCGGAGCGTACTCGCGTCGATGCCTGAACCACTCCCGAAAACGCCCAGCTTCCGGCTCGATGGCCGCCGCGCCATCGTGACAGGGGCAGGGCGCGGCATCGGTCTGGCTTTGGCTGCCGGGTTGGCCGACGCCGGTGCCGCCGTTACACTCGTCGCCCGGACCGCGGCGGAGATCGAGGCCGGAGCACAGGCCATAAAGGCGGCGGGCGGGGCGGCAGAGGCGGAAGTGCTCGATGTGTCGGATATCTACGCGGTTGCTGCGTTCTTTTCCGATCGACCGCCGTTCGACGTTCTGATCAACAACGCCGGCACCAATCGTCCGAAGCCCATGTGGGAGGTGGACGAGGCCGACTACGACGCTGTTCTCGACCTCAACGTCCGCTCCGCCTTCTTTGTCGCACAAGCATGTGTGCGGCGCATGATGACCGAGCGCAAGGTAGGAAGCCTGATCCATATCGGCTCCCAGATGGGGCACGTCGGCGGGCCGAGCCGGTCGCTCTACTGCGCGTCGAAATGGGCGTTGGAGGGGATGAACAAGGCGTTCGCGCTCGATCTGGCGGCGCACGGCATCCGATCCAATACGATCGCACCAACCTTTGTCGAAACGCCCATGACAGCGCCGTTCTTCGCTGATCAGGCATTCAAGGCCAACGTCCTTGCTAAAATCAAGCTAGGCCGAATCGGACAAGTCGAGGACCTGATGGGAGCGGCGTTGTTCCTGGCATCCGATGCGTCTGCTCTGGTCACGGGGACCAGCATCGTGATTGACGGCGGCTGGACAGCGGACTGACCTCTGAGCTGGATCGGGGCGGACCCTGAATAGCAATGCTTGTACGCGTGTTGCGCCTTGATGCTGTCCGGCGACACGGCGCGTTTCGGCAGAGGCCGACAGGTCCGTAGAGCTGGATAGTCGTTGCAGGAGCGCGAGGACCGCGTAAGGGTCCGGCAAGATGGACAAGGCGGCCTCAGATGACGCATCAAGCGAACGCGTGGGCGCGCGCAATCGCGGACGCCCGCGGGGCGAAAGTGCAGGAAACGGCCAGGCCGTCGGCCGTGACGCCCTGATTGACACCACGATCAAGCTGCTGAGAACCATCGAGCCTAAAGACATAACGCCAATGGCAGTGGCAAGGGCGACAAGCGTCCATCCCTCCCTGATGCGCTATTATTTTGGCACCCGCGCAGGGCTTCTGGTGGCCGTCGCGGAGCGCATGATGAGCAAGGTTGCTGCGCGCGTGGAGAAGGCAGCTGGAACAAGCAACGGTAGCCCCAGGGACCGCCTGCTGGCGCGCATTGCCGCCATCATAGAGCTGAACGACAGCTTTCCGAACTTTCACCAGCTGATGGTGTCTGAAATCGCCGGATCCAAGGATCCGCTCGCTCAGGCGCTGATCGCGCAGGCGACCAGGTCTGGGACCAGTGCGTATAGCGAAATTCTCGCTGAGGGCGTCGAGGACGGCAGTTTCCGAGAGGTTGATCCTTCGATGCTCTACGCAGCCGTAATCGGCATGGCTGAATTCCTCCCTGCCGTGAGACGCCAGCTTGAACTGGCCTACGGGCGAACGGAGAGCAAACAACAGCTCCGAGAGACCTACACGAACTTCGTGTGTGAGCTAGTTCTCGGCGGTCTCGCCGTCAGGCCCGCGAATCGCGAAGCAACGCCAGGCACCGAAAGAGCCAATGGGTGCGGAAACGCAAACTGATGAACTTTTGAAGCCTTTGGCTAACCACCACTCGATGTTCGCGGAACCTAAAGCACAAGCACTCGCGATGTCAGGTCTCGATGGTCGACCCTGCCAAGATGGCCAGCGTCAGCAGCTCTGACGTAGTGGTCGCCGCTGTGGCGATCTGGACTGGCTTCTGCATGCCGATCAGCATCGGCCCGAAAACTGTCTCGGGGTTGAATTCTCGGTACAGCTCCGCCGCCAATTGCGCCGAGTGCAGATCAGGGATCACCAAGATATTGGCGGGCTCAGTCAGCCCGGTGACTTCTTTGCCTCTTGAGGAACTCGGATTAAGTGCAGCGTTCAAGGTCAGCTCTCCTTCGAACTCGAAATCGGCGTGACGCATTCGAAGCAGGCTGACTGCACCGCGGATCGTCGCGAGCTGTCGATCCGCCATGCTGCCCGTCATCGATTGAGAGAGGAAAGCAGCCCGAGGTTCATGTCCCATTTGCCGGGCAAAGGTTGCGGCCTGCTCGGCGATGGTGGCCAGCCTTTCGGCGTCCGGTTTCGCCGACACCAGCGTGTCAGCGAGGAAAGTTGTGCGGGTGCCATGGATAATCATGTGTACCCCGAACGGTTCCTTGTCTCCTGCGGAGTCGAGTACATCACGTATTTGGCCCAAAATTGAATCGGTGTCGGTAGTGGGACCGAAAACAATCCCATCGCCTTTGCCTAAAGCAAGCAGCAAAGCTGCAAAGATGTTGCTGTCCTGAGCGACCGAGGCTCCGTTATCGTCTTGGAGCCAGGCTCGAGTTTGCGCGCGTGCGTGCTGGTATTCCCTCATCTCCCCCATCAACGGCGAGTTCTCTCTGTCGTGTATCTCTAGTCCTGTAGTGTCGACTATCCCGAGAGACCGCAGATGCTCTACTACCACGTTTGAGCGGCCAACCAGCACCGGCGTGCCATACCCGCCTTCACAAAAGGCCACTGCCGCGCGAAGCACCGATACGTCTTCCGCTCCCGCAAAGATCACCCGTTTGGGCGTCTCACGCGCAGTATCGTAGACTGACGAAAGAACTGTCACAGTTCTATTCATGCGTTCCCTTAGTTGGCGACGATACGCAGTCATGTCTGCGATCGGCTTACGCGCAACGCCCGATGCCATGGCTGCAACGGCGACGGCCGCCGGAACTACTTCGATCAGGCGTGGGTCGAACGGTGCGGGGATGATGTAATCGGGGCCAAATTGGTGCGAGACGCCGTATGCATCCGCAACCTCCTTCGGGACCTTGCTACGCGCAAGCTCGGCGAGCGCTTGGGCCGCTGCGATTTTCATTGGTTCGTTGATTGTAGTAGCTCGGACATCTAGCGCACCACGGAAGATGAACGGGAACCCCAGGACATTGTTCACCTGATTGGCATAGTCGGATCGACCGGTAGCCACGATCGCGTCTGGGGCGACCGCACGTGCTGCATGAGGCGTGATTTCCGGGTCGGGGTTCGCCATCGCGAAGATGATCGGCTGGGCCGCCATGGTTTTCACCATGTCTTGGGTCAGTGCTCCTGCGACCGACAGACCAAGGAACACGTCGGCCCCGTGTAGCGCTTCTGCAAGGGTTCGAGCGTCGGTATCGACGGCGTGGGCAGATTTCCATTGGTTCATCCCTTCAGTGCGGCCCTGGTAGATCACACCTTTAGAGTCGCAGAGGGTAACGTTGTCCGAGCGGACGCCGAGTGCTTTGACCAGTTCCGTGCAGGAAATGGACGCGGCACCGGCGCCATTCACGACGATCTTCAAGTCGCTTAGGTTTCGACCCGTGAGAAATGCGGCGTTGATCAGACCTGCGGCCGAAATGATCGCCGTGCCGTGCTGATCGTCATGAAACACAGGAATGTTCATGCGTTCACGCAGAGCCTGTTCGATCACGAAGCACTCGGGCGCCTTAATATCCTCAAGGTTGATGCCGCCAAAGCTCGGCTCCATAAGCCCGACCGCGGCGACGAACTGGTCTATCTCTTCCGTTGCTAACTCGATGTCGATTGAGTCGATATCGGCGAAGCGCTTGAACAAGACCGCTTTCCCCTCCATTACGGGCTTCGAGGCAAGAGCGCCTAGATTGCCAAGCCCGAGAATGGCAGTTCCGTTCGAGATAACGGCGACCAGGTTTCCTTTTGCCGTGTAGTCGTAGGCAGCAGCCGGGTCCGCGGCGATGGCTTTAACCGGTGCGGCAACGCCGGGTGAGTAAGCAAGCGAAAGGTCACGTTGTGTGGCCATCGGCTTCGATGCGATTACCTCCAGTTTACCAGGGCGGCCCTCTGAATGGTAAAGAAGCGCTTCGCGTTCTTCGAACTGCCTTTGATCCACGTCAGACATTGAGCCCTCGTTCTTTCTATAGAAGCGCTACTCAGAGCATTGCTGACGTATGCGGTCGATGAGTGAGTAGATCTTGTTAGTCGTGCCGCCCCGGCACCTTAAGTCGTTCTCTATGCCGCCGAGTGATTTGGGGGGCGGTGTAGAGGTGAGCCATGTCAGTGGGCTGCCCGACGTCTGATCAACGTACGCAAGCCGCTCCCGATTTTGATGCTTCGGTGATCGTCGGTAGACCGCATTGACGGCGAACGCATGGTGCGACGAGCCGTCATGTCTGTCGCTGAGCCACGCAGATGTATCGAATAGACATCAGGATCGATCAGGCAGCCGCGGCGTTGAGCCGCTCTTCAAGTCGGCGCTGTTCAGCAAGAAGAGCAGGTGCTGCAATCCCGAGGGCCGCCAAGTTCTGCGCATTGCCGCGCGCTTCTTCGCGCCACTCGTCTGGATCCACCGCAAGCAGCCGGCCCGAGGCGTGCTCGTCCAAATCAAGCCCGACCAAATCCAACGCTCCGGCCGCTGGCAAACGGCCGATCGGCATGTCGGTGGCGTCAGCCGTGCCTTCGCACCGTTCCACAATCCACTTCAGAACCCGCGCATTGTCCCCGAAGCCAGGCCACAGGAAGCGCCCATCGCTTCCCTTACGGAACCAGTTTACCATGTAGATGCGCGGCAGTTGAGCCGCGTCGCTGTCTGCGGCCGCGCCAAGCCGGAGCCAATGTTCGATATAGCTGCCAATATCGTAGCCGCAAAAAGG
Organism: Sphingomonas sp. GC_Shp_6; assembly: GCF_026540835.1. Lineage (NCBI taxonomy): Bacteria > Pseudomonadati > Pseudomonadota > Alphaproteobacteria > Sphingomonadales > Sphingomonadaceae > Sphingomonas > Sphingomonas sp. GC_Shp_6. The sequence goes on from NZ_JALNUO010000007.1 coordinate 49,947, forward strand.
CAACATGGCGAATGGGTCGCGACGTAGCGCACCGATCCTACCTTCCGCGGCGGCGGTGCCTTCGGATGCGATGTTGGCGGCGAGGTACACGCCATGCGTCCAGCTATACGCTTCGGTCACCAGCGGCACTGCGCTTGCGCGGCGGCCGCCGAAGAGCAAGGCCGAGATCGGCACGCCATCGGGCGAGTCCCACTCGGGCGCGATCGACGGGCATTGCTCGGCCGGAACGGTGAAGCGGGCATTGGGATGCGCCGCCGGCTTGCCGCTCGTGGCTTCGTAGGGATTGCCCTGCCAGTCGAGGAGATTCGCGGGCGGCGTCTCGCTCAGGCCTTCCCACCACACATCGCCATCGGTGGTAAGCGCCGTGTTGGTGTAGATCGCGTTGGCTTGCAGCGTTGCCACTGCATTGCGGTTGGTGGTCGGGCCAGTCCCAGGCGCGACGCCGAAGAAGCCGGCTTCCGGATTCACCGCGTAAAGTCTCCCGTCCTTGCCGAAGCGCATCCAGGCGATGTCGTCGCCGATCGTCTCCGCCTTCCAGCCCGGAATGGTCGGCTCCAGCATCGCCATGTTGGTCTTGCCACACGCGCTGGGGAAGGCGGCGGCGATGAAGTGGACGCGGTCTTCCGGGCTGGTGAGCTTGAGGATCAGCATGTGCTCGGCGAGCCAGCCCTCGTCGCGCGCCATTACCGAGGCGATGCGTAGCGCAAAGCACTTCTTGCCGAGCAGCGCGTTGCCGCCATAGCCGGAGCCATAAGACCAGATCTCGCGCGTTTCGGGATAGTGGACGATCCACTTCTCCTCGTTGCAAGGCCAAGGAACGTCCTGCTGCTCGTCGCCGAGCGGCATCCCCACAGAGTGGACGCAGCGTACGAAGAAGCCGTCATCGCCCAGCATGGCCAGCGCGGGCGTGCCCATGCGCGTCATCAGCCGCATGGACAGCACCACATAGGCACTGTCGGTGATCTCCACACCGATGGCGCTCTTGTCGGAGCCGAGCGGCCCCATGCAATATGGCACCACGTACATGGTGCGGCCGGCCATGCAGCCATCGAACAGCTCGTCCATCGCGGCGCGCGTTTCGGCCGGGTCGCGCCAGTTGTTAGTCGGGCCTGCATCCTTCTCGCTGGCGGAGCAGATAAAGGTGCGGCTCTCGACGCGGGCAACATCGCGCGGGTCGGAGCGCGCGTAGAAACTGTTGGAGCGTTTGGCCGGATCGAGCTTTACCAGCGTTCCGGCATCCACGAGTTCCCCGGTTAACGCGCTCCACTCCGCATCAGACCCGGAGCACCAGTGTATCGCATTGGGGCGGGTAAGCGCCGCGATCTCCTCAACCCAGCCGAGAAGCGCTCGGTGCCGCGTCAGCTCGGCCGGATCGCTCATCTGGGAAGTGGATCTGATCGCCATTATCAATTCCTCGATAGCGTTCGGGGTCGTAGCGCGGGCAGCGTCCGCTGAAGTTCGATGATCAGCACGGCCGATATCTCATTGGCAGATGCAGCCCTGGATCTCAGGTTTGTTCGTTCAAGGTGAGTGCGCGCATCGCGGCAAGGCCAGGGGTGTGCGATGCAGTGCCCCCATCAACCACGATGTTCGTGCCGTTCATGTATCGTGCGGCATCGGATGCCAGGAAGGCAATCACCTCAGCTATGTCGTCGGGAGTGCCGAGCGCGGGCGCCAGGGTTTCAGCCGCGACGATGGTGCGAACGGCCTCGGGCACCTTTTCGGCCACACCTGGAGTCAGGACGAGGCCTGGGGATACGGCGTTCGCACGAATTCCGAGATGGCCGTGACTGGCGGCGATGGATCGCGTGAGTTGGAGCAGGGCGGCTTTGGATGCGCTATAGGCGACACCGCGCAGTCCGCCTTGCATCCCGCGATTGGAGGCCATGTTGACGATCGCTCCCCCTCCGCTTTGGAGCATGTGCGGGATCGCCGCACGGCAGGCAAACATCGCACCACGAAGGTTCACGGCGAAAGCGCGGTCCCAGATATCACCCGTGATCGAAGTGATATCGCCATCGCCTGCGGACTGTACCGCGGACTGATCTGCAGCATTGTTGTGCAGGATATCCAGCCGGCCGAAACGTGCGACGGCTTGATCGACCATCGCCTCGACCGAACGCTCCGAACTAAGGTCCACCTCCCAGGGAAAGACATGTTCGTTCTGAAGCATGCTGCAACGATGCAGGTCCAGATCGGCCGCTAGAACGCTGGCGCCGCGCGACACCAGCAAGCGTACAGTTGTCGCCCCGATGCCCCCAGCCGCGCCGGTGACGATCGCAACCTTTCCGGCAAGCGAGATGCTGCGGGCGGCGCCTGTTTCGATCATTATCGTCGTCTCCAATCCGGGGGTTCAATCCGCTACTTACCCCCAGGGGAGGAGGCAAAATGTCGTCAGTGTCACAGGTGCCGCTTCGAACGGGACGGAGCATCGGCTGACCTGACGTGCGATCGTGCGCGGCAGAGGCTGGTGCCGACTCCTGATTAGCCTTCGCGTCCCACCAACGCCGCGACTTGGCAGCCCCGCGATAGGCCGGACACGACGACTTCGAGCGCCGGGTCTGATCGGCTGCCCGATCGACGAGGAGAGGAGTCGCCTCCGCTCCGCCGAGTGCGCCGTTTGCTCGAGCGCGTTGCCCATGAATCACACGGGCCATCATGATGGCGAGCCATCTAGCGGCTCCGTGCAGGAATCCGCCGCTTGCATAGCGATGGTCCGCGTCGTCCTCTCCCTCTCGGATTTGCGCTGCCAAGATCATGGATATTAGCGCGACCGCGAATTGTCAACGATGGCTGGTCGCGGCCCCCGACGAGCTACAGGATCTCTTGCTGCTGCGGGGTAGACACACCACGGTTCGGGCCGGCGGGGATAGATGAAGTCCCCCGCTCGAGGCGCGATCGATGTAAACAAACCTTCGACCATGCGGCGATAGAGGGCAAAACGTCCAACCCTCCCGCGAACCGAGCGCGGAACGCGGAACTCAGAAACGGGCGGTCGTCACGATGCAGCGATGTCCAGGCACGGCCGCCGAAAGACGTCTCTGATCTCGGTCAGCGCCAAGCTGTCCAGTTGACAATTAGCGCCGGTGCTAATATCGCTAGGATAGCGTGCGTGACGGGCATCCTTGATGCCATAATGCGCTTGGCTGGACGGCTCCGACGCCCGCCGGCGACAGAATGACGTCGGATGGAGAGGAACAATGGACGATCCGACCTTGCTGCGACCGGATCCTTACGAGGGATCAGACGCTGCGGAGCGTCAACGAAACTGGCCGAATAACTGCTGGTGGGTCGCCGCCCATTCAAGCGAGGTTACCCCGTCCCCGACCGTACGGTGGATCTTGGGGAATCCTTTGGTCTTCTATCGCTCCTCCAATGGCGAGGTCGCGGCGCTGCATGATCGCTGCCCGCACCGCTGGGCCCCTCTCTCAATGGGCACCGTTCAGGGCGACGATGTCGTATGTATCTACCACGGCATGCGCTTTGGGCCGAACGGCCAGTGCAACAGCGTGCCCACGCAAGCAAAGACGCCATCGGCGATCCGTGTCCGCGCTTATCCGACCCACGAGCGATATGGGTTTGTCTGGGTCTGGACCGGCGAGATGGAGCTAGCAGATCCCGCCGAGATTCCTGACCTGTACTTCCTCGAGCGCCCCGAATGGCATGTGGCCTGGGGCTATAAGCATGCGCGCGCCAATTACATGCAGCTCAAGGAAAACGTGCTCGACCTGACCCACTTCGCTTTTCTTCATGCCAGCTCGTTGGGGATCACCGACTGGGACCGGGCACCCAAGGTCGAGACCACCGAGAAGACGGTTATCTACCGGCAAGTTTTCGAGATGGCGCCGCTGGCGCCACCATATGCCGGACCCGCCAACAAAGCCGTCGGTAAACCCGTTAATCGAGATTCATGGGGGATGTACGCGTCGCCGGCCGTCAATTTCGGGGCCGTCGACCTACACGATCCGGCGCCCGAGCCGGGCGGCCTCGAGTACTTTGCACAGCGGACCATCCACCTTACCACCCCTGCTTCACTAGGAAAGACCCATTACTATTGGGCGATGGCGCGGGATCATGGCGAGCCCTACGATCTTGAAGAACGAAGGGCTCGCGCGAATGTCGTGTTCGGCGAAGATATTGCGGTCGTCGAGGCGACGCGGGATCTCGTTGAGCGGGCTGCCGATCAGAACGAGGCGATTGAGTTCAGCGTGTCGGCGGACCGCGCAGCGATCGAGGCCCGTCGCCGAGTGGCCGGCCTTATCGAGGAGGAGCGGCAACGGCCGCTACGAGACGCCTCGGTTTGACAGTAAGGCGCGCCAAGCCGGCCGCTCCGGTTCTCCGATGATGGCCCTGAACGCCGCTACCGCTCGGCGGGTGGACAGGCCGAGTTCGACGGGAGAATCGACATCGAACAATTACCTTTTGCGCACGTGGTCCAATGGCATCGCGGCCGGGGCGTCGGGCGAGATCGGGAAGGTTGCGGTCTGCGCTTCCAGTCGAGTGGACGGATCTGTCAGGGATGCCGCCTTGGACATTGATGGCACGTCATCATCATAGCTGGTGGGGACGGCATCTCAACCACCTGGCCTCGTCGCCTGCGTATGTCAGCGCAGTACGATCGGTCATCGTGCAGGTAGCGCCGGCCTCAGCTTGCGTAAGTCCTAGCCGCCGCAAGTTCAACCAGGTCAATGCGATGCTGCGTTGCTCCGCAGTGGGGAGAGTCGGCAAACAACTACAGGACATGTATGATCGAGCATTACGACGTCCTAATCGCGGGTGCCGGGCATGCAGGAGCGCAAACGGCAATAACACTGCGGCAGCGGGGTTTTGAGGGTTCTATAGGGCTCATTGGCGCCGAAGGGGATGCACCGTACGAACGGCCATCGCTCTCTAAGGACTATCTGTCAGGCGAGAAGTCTTTCGAACGTATACTGATCCGCCCGATGAGTTTTTACGCTGAGCGGAACGTTGATCTGCTTCTCGCGACGGCGGTGACTTCGGTAGACCCGGCTGCCCATGAAGTGCTCCTCGAAGGCGGTACATCGCTAGGCTACGGCTCACTTGTCTGGGCTACCGGCGGACAGCCGCGGCGTCTGACCTGCTCTGGACACAACCTAAGAGGCGTTCACGAAGTGCGCACCCGCACCGACGTGGACCGGCTGATGGACGAACTTGCCGATGGTCGTCGTGTCGTGGTCGTCGGTGGAGGCTACATTGGCTTGGAGGCAGCCGCGGTGCTGACCAAGCTTGGAAAGGTGGTGGTACTACTGGAGGCGCAGGATCGGGTATTAGCTCGCGTTGCTGGCGAGCCCTTGTCGCGGTTTTATGAACGGGAACATCGTGCACATGGAGTCGATCTGCGGCTAAACGCTGTCGTCGAATGTATCGAGGAAGCCGATGGAGCCGTCTCAGGCGTAAGGTTGGCTTCGGGCGAGGTGGTAACTTGTGAAATCGTAATCGTTGGCATCGGTATCGCACCTTCTGTTGACGCGCTTGTTGCTGCGGGCGCCTCCGCCGGCAACGGCGTTCTCGTCGACGAGTTTTGCCGCACCTCTGTGCCCGACATCTTTGCCGTTGGAGATTGCGCCGCTCACGCCAATGACTTCGCCGCAGGGGCGACTATCCGGCTTGAATCAGTGCAGAATGCTCATGATCAGGCAGCCGTTGTGGCCAAGGCTCTGACCGGCGCTGCTGAAGCCTACCATTCCGTACCGTGGTTCTGGTCTAATCAATATGACCTTAAGCTGCAGACTGTCGGATTATCAGCGGCGCACGACCAAGTCGTCGTGCGTGGCGACACAGCTACCCGCAGCTTCTCCATTGTTTACCTCAAAGAGGGGCGGGTTATTGCATTGGACTGTGTCAATAAGACGAAGGACTATGTACAAGGTCGAGCGCTTGTACTGGCCGGAGCGCGGATAGAGGTGGCACAATTAGCCAACGCTAGCTTGCCACTTAAAGATCTAGCCGGTCCGCTTTATTAGGCTGGTCATAGCATTTAGGCTCGTGCTTAGGAGCGCCGATTATGAAAACCCGTGCCGCTGTAGCGTTTGCGGCAAAGCAGCCGCTGGAAATCGTCGAACTCGACCTTGAGGGGCCGAAGCGCGGCGAGGTGCTGGTGGAGATCATGGCGACCGGAATCTGCCACACCGACGCCTATACGCTCGACGGCCTCGACAGCGAGGGGCTGTTCCCTAGCGTGCTCGGCCATGAAGGCGCCGGCATTGTGCGCGAGGTCGGCGCCGGCGTCACCTCCGTCGCCTCCGGCGATCACGTGATCCCGCTCTACACCCCCGAGTGCCGGCAGTGTAAGTCGTGCCTGTCCGGCAAGACTAACCTGTGCACCGCAATCCGTGCGACGCAGGGCAAGGGGCTCATGCCCGACGGCACGACCCGCTTCAGCCACAAGGGGCAGCCGATCTTCCACTATATGGGATGCTCGACCTTCTCGAACTTCACCGTGCTGCCGGAGATTGCGGTGGCAAAGATCCGCGAGGACGCACCCTTCAAGACGAGCTGCTACATCGGCTGCGGCGTCACCACCGGTGTGGGAGCGGTGGTGAACACCGCCAAGGTGCAGGTTGGTGAGAATGTGGTGGTTTTTGGGCTCGGTGGCATCGGGCTGAACGTCATCCAGGGCGCGCGGCTCGCTGGTGCGGCGAAGATCATCGGCGTGGACATCAACGCGACCCGCGAGGAATGGGGCCGGCGCTTCGGCATGACCGACTTCCTCAACAGCTGCGGCCTTTCGCGCGAGGAGACGATCGCCAAAGTGCTGGAGCTGACCGACGGCGGCGCGGACTACAGCTTCGATTGCACCGGCAACACCGAGGTGATGAGAACCGCGCTAGAGGCGTGCCACCGCGGCTGGGGCACCAGCATCGTCATCGGAGTCGCGGAAGCGGGCAAGGAGATCGGAACCCGCCCCTTCCAGCTGGTCACCGGTCGCAACTGGCGCGGCACCGCGTTCGGCGGCGCCAAGGGCCGGACCGACGTGCCCAAAATCGTCGACTGGTACATGAACGGCAAGATCGAGATCGACCCGATGATCACTCACATACTCAGCCTTGATGAGATCAACCGCGGCTTCGCGTTGATGCATGCGGGGCAAAGCATCCGCTCTGTGGTGGTATACTGATGCCGCAGCTAAGCATAACCACGCGGGAGGGCCGGACAACCCAAGTCGCCAGTGCAACCGGAATGTCGCTCATGGAGGCAATTCGCAAGAGCGGCTCTGACGAACTGCTCGCGCTGTGCGGCGGCTGTTGTTCGTGTGCCACGTGTCACGTCTATATCGATGACGAACGGCTAGACACTCTACCGTCGATGAGCACCGACGAAGACGACCTTCTCGATAGCCCGTCTCATCGGACCCGCCAGTCTCGCCTGTCCTGTCAGGTACCTTTTACAGAGGCGCTAGACGGGCTCAAGGTTGTAATCGCACCAGAAGACTAATCCCCCTTTACGACTGCATTACACGAACGGTATGGTTTCTTACTTACTCGCGGTCTCAACCTTAAAGCATCGGCGCCTCTAGGCCGTCGAGGCGGAGGTGCGCGCTCGCCCAACGGATGAGCGACGTCATGCCCGGCGGACACGAAGTCGGCCGTTGGTCGACGGCTTACGCAAGGTGCTCGCCGCCGCGGTGTGCCGCCTGTCGTCCAGGTCCGACATGGTCAAGGCCATTGCCTATGGCACGAAGCGCTGGCCGGCGCTGTGCCGCTTCCTCGAGGACGGGCGGCTGGAGATCGACAGCAACATCGCCGAACGCGCGCTACGCGGTATTGCGGTGGTTGCCGCAATTGGCTGTTCGACGGCTCCAGCGCCGGTGGCGAGCGTACCGCCGCGATCTACACCGTCATCCAGACCTACCCAAGGCGTACCGCGTCGAGCCGGAGGCTACATCGCCGTCGTCATTGCCAAAGTCGCCAACAGCTGGCCTGCCAGCCGTTGAAACGAACTCATGCCGTGAACTGGTTCGTCGCAGCAGATCAGCCGATCGCGCAAGCCGCTTAACACGCGGCTCGACGACACGCTTACACTTCGGCGGCGATCGCGCTCGGCCATCCGCTGGGCATGTCGGGCGCGCGGCTCACGCTGACCGCTGCCGAGCAGCTCCATCGAACGAGTGGCGCTACGCGCTCGCCTTCCTGTGTATCGGCGTCAGGCAAGACACCGGCCTAATTTTCGAGCGCATCTAGCGCGCGTCCGCGAGGATTAAGTCAGCCGCCTTCTCGCCGATCATCACGACGGCCGCATTCGTGTTGCCGGACACTATGAGCGGCATCACCGAAGCGTCGGCGATGCGCAACCGCCCGATCCCATGGACGCGTAGCGACGCATTGACCACGGCAAGCGGATCGCTCCCCATCCGCGCCGTCGAGGTCGGATGATAGACCGAACCGGCGTTCGCGCGCGCATAGGCCAGCAGCGCCGCCTCCCCGGCTACCCCCGCGCCGGGCGACTCCTCAGCCGCGATCTCCCTCACCATGGCCGGCTGAGCGACAACACGGCGAAGCAGCTCCAGGCCTGCAACCGTCACCTGCTGATCGACCGGTGAGGAGAGATAACGAGGGTCGATGGCCGGCGATTGCGCCGGGTCGGGCGAGGCGATGCGGACCGTTCCCCTACTCTCCGGCCGGAGTTGGCAGCTCGAGATCATGAAGCCCGGGAATTCGTGCAGCCCCTGTCCCATCGCATCGGTGGAGAAGGTGAGGAAATGAAACTGCACATCGGGCCGGTCGCTTCTGCGATCGGTCGAGAGGAAGGCGCCGGCGGTACCCGCGCTCACCATCAGTGGCCCGCGCCGGTAAAGCGCATATTGCAGGCCGGCTTTGACACGACCTGGAAGGGTCCGCAGCGCGTCGTTCATCGTCACCGGCCGGCGAGCGCGGAACGTCATGCGTACCTGAAGATGGTCCTGGAGGTCACCACCGACGCCAGGCAGGTCCCGCGCCACCTCGATCCCATGCTCGCCAAGAAGAGCCGCAGGGCCAATCCCCGATAGCTGCAGCAGTTGCGGCGTGTTGATGGCGCCCCCGGACAGGATTACCTCGCCCGCCGCCGTGGCCGCGAAGCGACGGCCGCCACCCCGCCATTCGACCCCGGTGGCTGTGCCGCCCGCCAAAAGAACGCGCTCGACGTGCGCGCCAGTGACAACCGAAAGGTTCGCGCGCCGCAAGGCTGGTACGAGATAGGCGCGCGCCGACGAGACCCGCCGTCCGGCCCGCGTGTTAGTCTGAAAATAGCCGGCACCCGCCTGCCGCGCGCCATTGAAGTCGGAGTTGGGTGGCGTGCCAGCGTCCTCAACTGCGGCAATGAAGGCGTCACACAGCACGTTCGGCTCGGCAGCATCCGAGACCGGCAGCGGGCCGCCTGTTCCGTGCCAGGGGTCGGCACCTCGCTCCTGATCCTCCGCGCGGCGAAAATATGGAAGCACGTCTTCCCACCCCCACCCAATATTTCCGAGGCGGCTCCAATCATCAAAATCCTGATGCTGCCCGCGCACGTAGAGCAGTCCGTTTATCGAACTCGATCCGCCCAGGAGCTTGCCGCGTGGCTGCGGTAGCCGGCGCCCGTCGAGCTCCACCTGAGGTTCGGTGCGGTAGCGCCAGTTGCGCTTCGCGTCGTCAATCAGTCGGACGTAGCCGATCGGGATGTGAACCCATGGATGCCGATCGCCGCCGCCCGCTTCGAGCAGCAGGACCCGATGTCGCCCCGAGGCCGACAGCCGGTTCGCCAGCACGCACCCGGCCGAGCCCGCGCCAATCACGATGTAATCGAATGTGCCCACGTCGCCCTGCCGATCGTTCATAGTACTCTACTCTTGCTTCCGCAGATGTTTGTCACGGCAACGCTTCCTGAGAGGCGGAAGGTTGTTACGCATTGTTGCGGGTGAGCATTGCTCCACTTCCTCGCGATGTCGACCAGCGCAACGGCGATGTCCTCTGGGAGATCGTGAAGGGAGATTGGATCCTAGCCTGGGCGAACGAGGATACAACCATGCTCCTCGAGCAGACGAGCCTCGATGCCATACAGCTCATCATCGAACAGGCTTGCGACCAGGTCGTCGTCAAGGTGTTTGACATGATGGGAGGTCTCGGGTCGCTTGCCGATCTCGCAGCTGCCCAGATGGCGACCCGCAATCTTGACTCTTGAGACCGGGCGCAGCCGGTCGCGAGCGTCACGCGGATCCTCGTAGAGATCGCGTAGGGCGCATAGACGGAACACGTTCCACCATCTTCGCCAACGGTGCTCGGCCGCGTCGTGGATGATGTGGCATCGCTGGCACAGCGCGCGAAGGTTGCCCGGCGAGCTATCACTAGGATCATGATTGAGATGGGCACAGGCGAGCACGACGTACGTCGTTCGCACGGTCGCCAAGGTGAAGCCCTTGGCCGCAACACGTCGGCCACGGTGATTGCGCCAGTAGCGGGCAGGGGCGTCCCACCAGCGGCCATCCCCCAGGTGCGCGACGTAGCTCATGTGAGGACGGCTGCACTGCTCGCAACGGGCGCCGGCTCGGCCGAAGCGGATCGCCTCGGAAATCTGCTGCCAGTCGATCGGGTAAAGCCAGCGGTCTTCAGCGCGGATTGGCATCGTGATTCTATGAGTCAGCCTGGTCCCGAATGGAAGCCGTAAATTGCTGCTTCGTTCACGCCTCGTCGGGCCTTTGTTTCGCTACATAGGCATGGGCTTCACGAACCAGTTGCTCCGCCTTTCCGACCGCCCCGCGCTCGACCGCGGCCCCCGAAGGCTCGATCCGCCAGTTCAATCGCGGGTGGAGAACGATGAGCAGAGCTTCGACCTCATCGATCAGGCCGCGCCAGTTCGCCTCCGATCCACCCACAGCGCCGGCGAGAAGATGCGCCAGCAGGTCACGTAGACCGTCAGGCGAGGGCGCCTCCGGGGCTTTCGGTGGCAAAGCTGTCCTGCGGCTTGTCACTTCGTCTCCGCTCGCTTGGCCGCAACCGGCTTGACGCTCTTGCCCTATTAACGGAACATAGAGGGAACACGTAGAGTCTAGACGATCATGCCTGCCCTCCCTTCTATCGCGCCTTCCTCGCTTACGCACCTTCGCTCTTTGGCGACAACGTCCAGCGATTATCGAGTCGCGCCCTTCGGGATCGACCCGGTCGATTCGCGGCTGAGTGGCAGGGGGCTGCGAGCCGGCGCGCTCCACGAAGCAACGGCTGCCACCTGCAGTCTGGTCGACGAAGCTGCAACAACGCTGTTCCTTGCCGGCATCGCCGCCCGGGAAGCGCTGCACCTTGGCGGGCCGGTCCTATGGGCCTCCACGCGGCAGGATCTCTACGCCCCCGGTCTGGCCCAAGCCGGCCTTTCGGCTGCGGACGTCATCTACGCGCAGGCGCGGGAGGATGCGGCGCTGCTCGCGGTGATCGAGGACGCCGTGCGCGACGGCACGCCGTCGGCCGTCGTCGGTGAGGTCGGCAAGCTGTCGATGGTCGCGACCCGGCGCCTGCAGCTGGTCGCCGCCAACGCCGACATCCCCGTCCTGCTCCTCCGGCGCCGACGCCAGCGTGACCAGGATCCACTCTCCGAGCCGTCCGCCGCCTGGACGCGCTGGCGGATCGCCAGCGCACCGTCCGAGCGGCTGGGTGTCGCGGGAGTGGGGAGGGCGCGCTGGTCGGTCGAGCTTGCCCGCCAGCGTGGAGGCGAGGGCTTCACCTTGATCGTGGAGGGATGCGATGAGACGGGTCGTCTCGCTGTTCCTGCCGCACTTGGCCATCGAGCGGCTGAGACGGCAGGAACAGTACGCGCCGCCGCGGCCTGATGCGCGCGCACTCCAGCTTTCGATTGACGATGATCCCGGCGCCTGCTCGGTGCCGCGTGGCGGCGGCTGGCGACCAGGCGCGCGATGGGCACGACAGGACCGGCCGACGCGCGCCGAAGTCGAGAAGCAGATTGCCTCGATGCCCGTCCACGCCCAGCCGCCCATGCGTGAGCTCGGCCGGCGATCGGAGGCGGTCGAGCATCCATTCCGGACGCGTGCCGACAACGGGACCAGCGCCGCCCCGGCGGCGCCGCTGGCGCCGGCGATCGCCGCCCCGCCGATCGCGCTGATCGACAAGGTCGGCCGGCGTGAAGAGGTGGTTGCCGCGTGCGCAGCGGCCGCAGCGCTTGGCATCCATGTCGGCATGGCGGCGACGCATGCGCGCGCACTGGTGTCTGACCTGGATTTCCGGCCTGCGGACCGGGCCGCCGACGCCGCCCTGCTGGACCGCCTCGCCCTGTTTGCGGTGCGGCGCTGGTCGCCCGTGGCGGCCGTCACACCTACCGACGGTCTTTGGCTGGACCTGAGGGGCTGCGACCATCTCCATGGCGGCGAGGAGCGCTTCTGCAGGCGCCTGCACGCCTTCTGCCAACGGGTCGGCTTCACGGCCCGGGTCGCGATCGCCGACACGCCAGGCGGGGCGCACGCACTCGCGCGCTTCGGACGAACCGCCCTTTCGATCGTGCCGACCGGCGCGACGGGCCAAGCTATCGCCTCGCTGCCGGTCGCGGCGCTACGGCTGGAGCCGACCGCACTCGCCGCTGCCCGTAAGTTCGGCTTCGAGACGATCGCCGACCTGCTGCCCGTCGCCCGCGCTCCCTTGGCACGCCGGCTCGGTCTGCCGGCGATCACGCGGCTCGACCAGGCGCTGGGGAGCATCTTCGAGCCGATTACCGGGGTCGAGGACGTGGAGGCGCCAGCGGTCGAGCGCCGGCTACTGGAGCCGATCGGCACCGCCGAGGCGATCGCACAGGTGATGAGCGACATGCTCGATGATCTCGCCGGGGTGCTGCAGGCCCGCCGTCTCGGCGTGCGCGCGCTTCGCCTGATCGGGCTTCGGGTCGACGGCACCGAGCAGATCGTCGGGATCGGAACGTCGCGACCGACGCGGGAGGTCTCCCACCTCCTGCGCCTGCTGAAGCTGCGCATCGAGCGCATCGACCCCGGCATGGGCCTTGAGCAGTTCCGGATGGTCGCGCCGCATACGGAGCAGCTCGACGCGACTGATCTTGGCGCCGTGCTCGCCGGCGAGACGCTGGTGCGCGACCCCGCCCGATTGGTCGACGTCGTCGCCGGCCGGATAGGTGATAATTCCGTTTACCGGATAATGCCTGTGCCGAGCCATGTGCCCGAGCGAGCGGTGGTTCGCTGCAATCCGGTTTCATCGCCCGGCAGCTGGCCAGCTTGGAAGCGGCCGGTTCGCCTGCTCGGCCGACCCGAGCCGCTGTCCGGCGTCATCGCGCTTCTGCCGGACCAGCCCCCGCGCCGTTTCGAGTGGCGAGGACGCCATCACAGGATCGTCGCCGGCGATGGCCCCGAACGGATCCACGGAGAATGGTGGCGGCGCGATGCCGAGGTGTGGGCGGTCCGCGACTATTACCGTGTCGAGGACGAGGCGGGCGGCCGCTATTGGGTGTTCCGCCGCGGCGATGGCGTCGAGAGCGAGACCGGCGACCTCAGCTGGTGGATGCACGGCGTGTTCGCATGACGGACGTGCCCTATGTCGAGCTGCAGCTGCTCACCCATTTCTCGCTGCTGCGGGGCGCGTCTAGCCCGGATGAGCTGTTCGCGGCGGCGGCGCTGCTCGGCTATCCCGCGATCGGGGTGACCGACCTCGGCACCGTCGCGGGCATCGTGCGCGCCTGGGAGGCGCAGAAGGCGACTGGCGTGCGCTCGATCGCTGGCACGCGCATCGAGACCAGCTGCGGTCGCCAGCTGCTCCTCTACCCGACGGACAGGCCCGCCTGGTCGCGGCTGACCCGGCTGCTCACCGTCGGCAAGCGCAGGGCGGGAAAGGGCGGTTGCCTGATCCACTGGCATGATCTCGCGCCTTGGTCGGAAGCCGTCATCGCCATCCTGGTGCCCGGCGAGCCTGATGAGGCGAACCTCACGGCGCTAACCGACCTGAAGGCCATCTATGGTCGCCGCGGCTATATGGCGCTGTCGCAGCGGCGCCGGCCGGACGATGCGGTCCGCATCGATGCGCTCGCGCGCCAGGCGGGCTCGGCCGGCATCCGTGCCGTGGTGACGGGCGATGTCCTCTACCATGCGCCGGAAGCGCGCCTCCTGCAGGACGTGGTGACGGCCGTGCGCGAGAAATGCACCGTCGACGAGCTTGGCCTCCGCCGGGAGGTCAATGCCGATCGGGCGCTGAAGGCGCCCGCCGAGATGGTGCGGCGCTTCTCGGCCTATCCCGACGCGCTCCGCGCCAGCGTCGACATCGCGCGAGCCTGCACCTTCGACCTCGGTGAACTCGCCTACCAGTATCCGCATGAGCGCGTGATCGAGGGCCTGACCGCGCAACAGGCGCTGGAGCAGCTCGCTACGCACGCCGTCGACCGCATGTTCGATGGCGAGGTGCCAACCGCGTACCGGACCCAGATCGCGCATGAGCTGCGACTGATCGCCGAGCTTGGCTACGCGCCCTACTTCCTGACCGTCCACTCGATCGTTCGCGAAGCACGCCGGCGCGGCATCCTGTGTCAGGGCAGGGGGTCGGCCGCCAACTCCTGCGTCTGCTTCGTGCTGGAAATCACCTCGATCGACCCGATCAAGCACGAGCTGCTGTTCGAGCGGTTCGTGTCAGGCGAGCGCCGCGAGCCGCCGGATATCGACGTCGATTTCGAGCACGAGCGCCGCGAGGAGATCATCCAGTGGATCTACGAGACCTACGGCCGTGATCGCGCCGCGCTGACCGCCGTCGTGCAGCGCTACCGCGCGCGCGGCGCGGTCCGCGACGTCGGCAAGGCGCTAGGGCTGCCCGAAGACCTCACGTCCAGCCTCGCCGGCGTGGTCTGGGGCTGGTCGGCCGAGGGTGTCGGCGAGAAGCAGGTCGAGGAGCTGAACCTCGACATGGCCGATCGCCGGCTGCGCCTGACACTCGATCTCGCCCGCAAGCTGATCGGGGTGCCCCGGCACATGAGCCAGCACCCGGGTGGGTTCGTCCTCACGCATGATCGCCTCGATGACCTCGTGCCGATCGAGCCAGCGGCCATGACGGACCGCCAAATCATCGAGTGGGACAAGGACGACATCGACGCACTCAAGTTCATGAAGGTGGACATTTTGGGGCTTGGCATGCTCGGCTGCATGAACCGAGCCTTCAACCTGTTGGAGGAAGCCAAGGGCGTCCGCGTCGGTCTAGCCGACCTGCAGGACGACGACCCGGCTGTGTTCGGGATGATCCAGAAGGCCGATACGCTCGGCACATTTCAGATCGAGAGCCGGGCGCAGATGTCGATGCTGCCGCGCATGAAGCCACAGCGCTTCTACGATCTCGTGATCCAGGTCGCGATCGTTCGCCCCGGCCCGATCCAGGGCGACATGGTTCACCCTTACCTGCGCCGGCGCGAGGGGCTGGAGAAACCGGAATACCCCCGCCCCGAGCTGCGTGCAGTGCTCGAAAAGACGCTCGGCGTGCCGCTCTTCCAAGAGCAGGCGATGAAGGTCGCGATCGTCGGCGCAGGCTTCACTGCGGCCGAGGCGGACCAGCTGCGACGCGCCATGGCGACGTTCAAGTTCACGGGCAGCGTGAGCAACTTCAGCGAGAAGCTGATCGAGGGCATGGTCGAGCGCGGCTACCCGCGCGAGTTCGCCGAGCGCACCTTCCGCCAGCTTGAGGGCTTCGGCTCCTACGGCTTTCCCGAGAGCCACGCCGCCTCGTTCGCCAAGATCGCGTACGCCTCGGCCTGGATGAAGCACCATCATCCCGACGTGTTCTGCGCGTCCCTGATGAACGCGCAGCCAATGGGCTTCTATGCGCCCGCGCAGATCGTTCGCGACGCACGCGATCATGGGGTCGAGGTCCGCCCGCCTTGCATCAACGCCAGTCGATGGGACTGCACGCTGGAGCCGACCCGGGGACGCTATCTCGCGGTTCGGCTCGGCTTGCGCCAGGTGCGCGGGCTGTCGAACGCCGACGGCGCCGCGATCGTCGGAGCCCGCGGGACGGCCCGGTTCGAGTCCGTCGAAGATGTGTGGCGCCGGTCGGGCGTGCAGCGCGCGGCAGTCGAAAAGCTGGCGGACGCCGATGCTTTTCACGCCTTCGGCGCCGATCGCCGGCAGGGCCTTTGGAAGGTGAGGGGGCTCGGCGAGGCTCCGCTGCCCCTGTTCGTGGCGGCCGATCGCTCGGCACAGGCGATCAGCGCCGAGGGGATCGAGCCCGACGTCGCGCTGCGCCCGCTCACAGATGGCCGCGAAGTGGTCGAAGACTATCGCACCCTGCAGCTATCGCTTCGCGCGCACCCGCTGACCTTCCTGCGCGACGATCTCAGCCGGCGGGGCGTGACCCGCTGCGCCGATCTCGCCGGCAT
Organism: Sphingomonas sp. GC_Shp_6; assembly: GCF_026540835.1. NCBI lineage: Bacteria > Pseudomonadati > Pseudomonadota > Alphaproteobacteria > Sphingomonadales > Sphingomonadaceae > Sphingomonas > Sphingomonas sp. GC_Shp_6. The sequence continues at coordinate 66,273 of NZ_JALNUO010000007.1, forward strand.
CCGCGACGGCCGTAACGTCGAGGTCGCGGGCATCATCCTGGTCCGTCAGAAGCCCGGCTCGGCCAAGGGTGTGCTGTTCATCACGATCGAGGACGAGACTGGAATCGCTAACGGCATCTTGTGGCCCGACCGTTTCGAGGCCCAGCGGCGAACCGTCATGTCCGCGTCGATGATCGGAATGAAGGGGCAGGTCCAGAAGGAAGGCGAGGTGATCCACGTCATCTGCGCCAAGATCATCGACTATGGCGATATGCTGCGAGGCGTAGGTGATCGCTCCTTCCCTCACCGGACGGGGCGGGGCGACGGCGCTCGTCACGCCGGCTCGCCTGATCGCGGAGACAAGGGTTGGAGTCCTTCTCCCCGGAGCTGCTACTGGCCGCCGCACGCGGACGGCATGGACCCCGAAGCGGTGGTGCGGCTGCAGTCGCGCAACTTCCGCTGACGCATGGGATCGCTTCCACGCCATCAGCGGGTTGTCATCGCCCTGTCGGTCCACATCCTGCGCGCCGGTGTCGCGCGCTCGGGAGAGATGCGGGTCGACGGTGTGGAAATACGCCTCGCACTCCGGTGTCTGCTGCACCACTGCCCGGAGCGCTGGCCGCTGGAGCAGTTCTGGGATGCTGCGTCGCAAGCGAACGACATCGGCCGGTCGCAAGGGGTGACGGCCGCGTTTAACGGCATCATTCGCCAACTCAGGCGCGCTGGATGCTATGAGGAGGTCTCGCCCCTGTAGCGAGGCGAGACAGGTCCTCCGCTGGCCTAAAAGCTGAGAACGACCGCTTGCCGGTACGCGGGTGCAGGCGGAGAAGCAGGCGGCGATCTCACCGCAGCCGGCATGGGTCCGAACCGTGTAGTGTTGGCTCCCCAGTGGAGCGCGCTCGCGATCGGACGATAGCTTTTCGGATGAACGCCATCTTTGGACGAGAAGGCAGCCAAGGGGACGATCGCGTCACCATATGCCCCTGCAATGCGGGCGACGACGCCCGCTGCCGACGCATCGTATGGCGCGAGCCAGGTAACGCGCATCGCCGGGACCCGCTCGCGCAGCGCTAAGAGATTGCGCGCGAGATCAGGGCTGTCCGCATCGTTGGAGCCGAGCGCGATCAGCGCCACCTCGACAGGCGACCCGCCCTGGTAGGTACGGACCGCTTCCGACGACGGAGCGCCCTCGCGGGCATGAACCTCACAACGGATCCCCTGCGCCGCCAGTGCGCCGGCGGTGCCGACGCCGGTGCTGTCGCCCAGGATGAGGCAGAGCGGGATCATGACCCGCTGATAGCCGACATGATGAACGCCATCGAGCAGAACGTGAGCGAAAGCCAAATAGCAATCTGGCTGTAGATGTGCAGGACGAGGCCAAGCCATGTGTAACGCCGCCGGAGCGCCGCCGCACTTCCTACTGCGATGAAGAAAGCGACAAGCGCCAGCGACGACACCGATGGGACGCGGTGGAGCTTCGTCTCCGCGATCGGCATCAGCCCCAACACAGTGACCAGGAACCACGAGCAGGCAAACAGGACCGTACCTGGCCCACCCGGATGAAACGTCAATGTGCGCCGCTCGCAGCTCGGAACCGAGGTCGCGCGCATTGCATTCTGGTTCATTGAAACGTACCCTCTAGCTGAGCGTTCTGCGGCTGAGATGGATGATGCCGATCGATGTCACCAAACCGATCATGTTCGACCGGGACACCAATGGTGGGCTCGGCGCCGGCACATGGCAGATCAGTCCCCATCTTAGCGGTCATGACTACGCGACTGATGTTCCAACGGTGAACACCAAAGCAGCGCGGGTGGCGAAGTGGGTAATCCTTACTGGATCCCTGGGCGGACTGGCGATCGGCGGCATTTGCAGCATCGCCACCCAGATTATGGGCTATCATTGATCGTTAGGTCCCTTCGGTGCGCGCCGAAGCGCGTCCCGAGTACGATGTGCGTGATCGCGTAATTCTCCTGATAGGGCAGCAGCACCTGCTTCAACGAGTTGCCGTGCGGGACCGTCGTCCGGGCGGCTAACCGCCGGAACACTCGTAGCTGCCTCACCCCCGACAGCCGGCCGTTTAACGCCACCCAAGGCCTGGTGCTCAACCAAGGGGATCTGCAGTCCAGCAAGCGCGGGATCCGCGAGGGCGCTCTGGATATCCCGCTCAATCCCGCTCTGCCGCTCCGACGCCCAGCGCCCGATCGCGACATTCCTGGCCATCTCTTGCGTCTGCGAAACATCGGTCTGCCAAAGCGCGGGGAGGTTGGCGCCAGGCTTCGAGCGTTCCTCGTTCTCATACCAGCGCGCGAGATCCTGACGAAGGTCAGTTGAGAGGCTGAAGCCGTGGCTCTCTGCGAAGCTCGCGTGCTGTTCGAGGGAGCGAGACAGCTCTCGGTAATGTCGGGCCTGCTCGTTGTAGGAGGCAATCCTACTCTGGGACTGTTCCACAGCCCGACTATGGGACTCGCTCGACTGATTTCGGGCGAACGCTCCGTCTTGATGGTACGTGCCGTCACTGATGCTCGTGGCCGTCCCGTTACTATGGTCGCGGTGAATGTCGTTGCTCGACGACATCGATTGATCTCCACTCTGAGATCGCGTCCGCTGATCGCTAGTAACGTCGGAATGCGTCAGTGACTGGTTGTAACCAACATCCGCACCCGCCTTTCCGCCGACTCCAACCCCAGGCAGCTTCCCGCCACCAAGCCCAATCCTGCCATCCACGCCTGCGCCAGCGTGAACACTGCCAGTGAATTGCCCGGACCAGTTTGAGGTTTTGCCGCCGTCGACAGCGTGCCGTGTGCCATCACTGACGCTGCTGCGATCGAAAAGCCCACGGGTTTCAGCGATGCCCGTCCGATCAGTCTGCTCAGTGTTCGACCCACCCCGCGTACCCGCGCTGGAATCGGAGCCGTGCGAGGCCTCGCTGCTGAAGCCGTGGCTTGCCCGGAGCGCATTAAGGTTCGAAACTTCGCGCCGACTTGCCTCCTCAAACCCGTCGGCCAACCGCGCCGCGACGGCAGCCTGCCGGCTCTCAGTCGCGATCGCACCCTGAGACATGGTGGCGTTGAACGGGATGTTGGAGATCGCGCGGGACGTGTCGAACACGTTATGCCCGTTGCCGAAGTTCGACACTGCCGCGCCGTTGTCCTGGTACTGCGTCAAGCCACCGAAGCCGGTCGTCATGATCGGCGCATCGGACCACTGGCTGCTCTGACGCATATTCGAGGTCGAGTTGGCGAAGCTCGTGTTGCCGTAGGAATAATTGCCGGTTGTCTGCTCGACCGCCGCGGCCTCGGCCGCATTCTGCGCCGGTGCCAGGATCGAGGTCGCCTGCCCCGAAATGCTCAGTGCGCCCTTCGCGAGCCCGCCGGCAATGAAGGGCACGCTCATGAGCATGAAGCCGGCGATCGTCGCGGTCTCGGCATTCACAGCGCCGATGCCGGCGAACGTGCCAAGCGTCACACCTCCGGACGCGACGCCCTGCGCCGCGGCGGTAGCCCGCGACATGCAGATCATGTGGAGGATGACGTACAACGGCCCCCACGAAGCCAGGTAGAAGAAGCCCGCGATGTAGCCCTTCAGCGCTCCCGGGCCTGTCTGCGGCATCAGGAACAGCGGGAAGATCACCGGGAACATGGCGTAGAAGACGACGGTCAGCACCACGTTCAGGATCGGCACCCAACTCATCGCCTGCTGCGCGATCGAGTTGTAGGTGTTGCGCGATTGGATGTCGGCCCGCGTCGTGGCGAACGTGTCGATCGCCGCCTGCCCGTCGCTGCCGGCCATGGCGTCGCGCGCTTGCATGAAGGCGTTGATCGCCGTGTTCTGACGCATCGTCGTGACATACTCGGAGCTGGCGCTGGTGAACGCCGTGTTGGCGATCGGCAGGTCCTGCTTCAGCTTGGCCACCGCTTCGGCCGTCGAGAGCTTCGGATAGGTAGCCTTCGCCCAGAAGGGTGTGTTGGCCTCGATCATGGAGGACCACTGGCCGGACAACATCGAGTAGGCGTTCCGGCATACGACGATGCTGCTCGACACGCCGCTGCCGTCGCGCTGCACCCACGGCTGCGCTCGGGCCTGTGAGCCCGGTCCAAGATCGGTCCAGAGGTCCTTGGAGGCGGCGAGGTCGGTCAACGACTTCTGGTGGAGCAGGATGTCCCCGAACGTGCAGTTCTTGAGGTAGGCCTGAAGGTTGGTCGCGAACTCCGCGTCGCGGATCTGGAAATTGCGCGTCTGGTCGAACAGCCGCGCACCATAGATCATGCCGTTGGTGGAGTAGGAGAGCTGGCTCGGCATGGTGAACACGGTCTCGGCCGTCCGCGTCAGCCAGTCGCCGACCTGGCTGGTGAAGCTCGCGATGACGCCGAGCCCGAGCGGCACGTTCGCGACCGTGGCCGGCGCCAGCGAGGGGTTTATCCGGTCGGTGACCTTCACGTCGACCGTGGGAACCATCAGGCAGAGATAGATGGCGGTCGAGCCGATGAACCAGTTCAGCCACGCCCGCACGTTGAGCGTGAAAGCGACGACCAGCAGCGAGTAGATCAGGCCGAGGATCATGACGACCTGGATGAGGCCCTTGTAGCCGCCACCCCCGGTCCATGCCGCCACCGCGTTGAAGACGTTGACGATGTATTCGCCGCCACCGATCGTATAGACCTCGACCATCCTACTCGCCCCCGATCAGTTGAGGCCCTGGGCGTTGAGCCCACGGGAGAAGTTGAGCGCGGCCGCCATACCCGGCGACATCGCGTTCTGGAGCGTCGACTCCAGCTGCACCGAGCGGTTGATGAGCGCGATCGTGTTGTTGAGCGCCGCTTTCAGGCTCACGTCGCGCTGCGCGTAGCGGCTGCGCGCGTCTGTCAGCTGCTGGCGCCAATGCTGCGCCATGTCGACGTCGGCAGCCTGAAACGTCGAGCCTGCCTGACCCAGCCGGTCGAGCATGTTCTGGATCATGGCGGAGAGCAGGTTCACCGACACAATCTCGGAGAGGGCGTCCACCTCGCCAGCCGAGAAGCTCTGGTGGGCCATCGCCTCGACCGCCAACATCTTGTAGACCGGCACGGAGGTCATGTTGAGCAACATTTGCTCATCGTTGGTCAGCGCCGCGTCGGTGCGGATCTTGTCGTTCATGTCGTCGATCATGGTGCGGACGCGCTGCCGTAGCGCGCTGCTCGACGCGATCGTCAGGGTCTGCTCGGTCGGGCTGAGGCAGGTGTCGGCGTTGTCGCAGCGCAGGATCTTGACGCTGTTGCCGCCATCGGTGCCGTCCAGGAGCGCGGTCACCACCGCGTCTTCGGCCGGGCCAAAGAACTGCACCGCGGGCTTGCCGTCCGTGCCCTGCGGGTTGGTGACGATCGTACCCACCAGCGTCATCAGGTACTCGGAGAATTGCTGGTCGAAGGCGCCAAACTTGTTCGACCGCTTGATCGCCTCCCAGGTGTAGTTGTGCGGATTGCCGGGGATGTTGTCCTTCATCGCCGGATCGCTGTTGGCGTTGAGCGTCGAATCCTCCTGGCCCTCCGCACCGCAGCCCTGTCGAGCCCGCGCCCAATCGGAGAACATGCCCTGGCTGTTGCCGACGGCCGCGCAGACGGTCGAGCGCGCGCCCGCCATCTTGGGCCAGATCGAGCCGACCAGGCCCTGCGCCGCCTCGCAGGAGGAGATGTTCATCTGGTTCATCTGCTGGGCGGCCTGCTGGAACTCGCCCATGACCTTACCGATCTCAGGGCTCACGCTGTCGATCGCGAGCTTGAACGCGAAGCCGAGCGCGTTGTTGGCGACCGACTTCATCATCGCCACCATCTCCTTGGCGTTGACGAACGAGAAGGACCCCGAGAACAGGTCGATGCCGCCGCAGCCGGCGCGGGCGCTCGGAAGCTGAAGGTTGAACGGCTGGATGCTCTTCTGGGGGAAGCGCGACCAGACGTTGCCCATCGAGTAGTAGCCCGCCTCCTGGCCCTGATAGGCGGTCGGCCCGGTGACGTTGGCGGCCCCTCCCGCATCCTGGAAGAAGCTGTTCATCTGGCTCCCGACGTCCGCCTCGGCGAGGCTGAGCGGCACCAGACTGGCAACTGCGACGATCGTGATCGCCCGGGCGACGAAGCGGCCGATTGCGCGGAAGAGGGAGGGGCGTTGGCGCGGGGGTGGGGTTGAGCGTCCCATCAGTAGTCGCTCCCGACCTTGGTGGCGGTGAGGGTGAAGATCCGGTCCATGACCTCGTCGGCCGACATGATGCCGAAGCCGATCGGAACGGTGCGATGGGTGACGGTGTCGAACAGGACCAGCGCCGGCGTCGCCAGCGGCACGCCCATGCGCGCCCGCTGCCCGCTGTCGACGACGTAGTTGGGGAAGGTCTTGCTCGGCCCGCCATCGGTCGAGACCGCCATCACCGCCATGTGGTGGCTGTCAGCGACCGAGCGCAGGATGGGCGAGAACACCTCGCACGCGGCGCAGCTCTGCGCGAAGAAGTAGAACATACCGTAGCGCTGGCTGATCGTGTCGAGGACGCGATCGCGGTCGACCGTGCGGCCGTCCGACCAGGCGCGCTTGGCCACCGTCGAGACCGGCCGTTGCAGCGTATAGTCGAGGTCCGGATGCTGCCAGACGGCGCGCTGCCAATAATCCGAGAAGGTCGAGGCCCGGTCCAACTGCTCGCGCTGGAAGCGGACATAGGCCATGATGTTCTCCTCGGACGGTTCGAGGATGGCCTTGGCCTTGAGCTCCTTCAGCGCCTCGCCGATCGCCGCGATCCGCTGCGCGTAAGACTGGCCGGTTGCCGGCGCTCCCGGAGCCGGAGCAGCCTTGGGCGCGGGCTTCGGCTTGTCGCAATAGAACCACTGACCGAGGCGGCGCTCCCCGCAGTAGAACCCGTCGCCCTGCTCGCCCGCTTGCGCGACCTGCACCTCACGCGCCGGTGACGTGTCGCCCACCGCTCCAGCGTCGGGGGCGTCGTCCGGGTCGGCCGTCGCCAGGGCCTGCAGATCCGCAGCGCTCTGCGCAAACGCCGGCGTTGGCACCACAAGGGCCGGGGCCAGCGTGGCGGCCAGCGCGAGGAGAGAAGCGGCCACCCGGCCGCGGCGGTCACACTTCATCATCATCGCTGTCCTCGTCTTCGTTCTCGTCGATTGGATGTTCGCCATCGAGCTCGGTCATCGCGAGCTTCAGCACCGACATCATCACCGCGACGTCGAGCATGCGGGTGCCCTGATCGAGCATCCGCACGATCCCGCGCAGGTGAAGGCGCCCGTGTTTGCGACCGGCGATCGTCGCGCGCACGCCGACGCCCGACGGCGCCAGCCAGCCGAGCTCTTGCATGCGCGGGAAGGCGCGCTCGACGTCTCGCGGGTCGATCGCGCAGGCGAACCATTGCGACAGGGTCGCCGCCACCGGGCCGGCCTGCTGACCACCGCCCGCCCGATGCACGCGCAGGAAGATGGCCAGATCGAGCACCGACATGTCGATCGTGCAAGGACGGCGCCCCCCGGCGCCGTCGGGGTCATTTGCCACCGTGGAGAGCATAATATCCCTGAATCTTGGATTGGATGTCGGTCATGGTGCTGACCTCGTCGGGCAGCTTGGCGGCGTCCTGAAACTCGGCGTAGACCTCGCTGAAATCCATCTTGGACAGGTCGAGCTGCTGGAACTCGGCGACGGAGAAGCCCTTGCAGCTTTCCGTCTTGGCACTGGCCCAGGGCTTGTTGATCTGCGCCCGGCCCTGCTCCTGAAGGAGGCGGGCGAGCTTCGACCCGAAGCAACACCAGGCCTCCTTCGAGGTGACGCAGATGCCGAGGATCTTGTCGGAGCAGTAGCTGCCGACCTTATGGCACAGCCCCTTGTCCTCGCGCTCCTTCAGCTTCTTCTCGGCGCTGTCGCATAGCCACGGCGTGACCAGCGGGACGCCCTTGCCCGAGCAGCAGTTGGAGGCGCCGAAGATCTTCTTGTGGCAGGTGTCGCGCTCGCCCGAGAAGACGGTCAGGTTGTTGGGGTCGAACTGCGCACCGGCGTCGCCCATCGAGTGGAGCGCGACCAGCGCATCCTTGAAGTCGGGCGAGGCCTCCCGCTCGATCTTCTCGCAATCGCCGTTGAGGCAGTAGACGTCGCCGCCGCAGACATATTGGTTGGGCGGGGCCGTGCCGGTGCTCGGCGTGGGGCACTTGTAGACCTTCTGCGACACCTTGCAGGGACCACTCTGGGGGTCATCCAGGCAGTCGTCGCGCACGTAGGTGCATTGCTTGTTGCCCTCGAGATCCGAGCAGTCGCTGGCCTGGCTCTGCTTGTAGCAGGTGTAGCTGCGCTGCCAGTTCCAGCAGGCCTGCGTCACCTCGACGCCGTTGACCGTGCGGGTCGACGGATCGGGGTCGGTGCAGACCTCAGCGGTCATGTCGCAGGTCTGGTCGGCCGTAGCGGCCTTGCACATGCTCTCGTCGCGGTAGGCGTTGACGACGGCCGGGGTGGTCTCGGTGGTGTAGCCCCGGTTCGGCACGGCCGGGCTGTCGCACTCGTACGTGATCTCGACGCCGTCCTCGATATCCGGCTCGAAACACTTGTTCATCGTGCCTTGCAGGCAGACAGGGTAGGTCACGTCGAGGCGGGAGCGTTCGCGGCAGACGCCGCTCGCGACCGGCTGGGTGAATGCCGGCCGACAGGCGAGCCCCTTGTTGTCGTAGGAGTGGGGTGGTCGGCCGATCCAGTCCTCGCAGGTGTAGACGTACTTGCTGGTGCCGGCCGTCGCATTGACGATGAGCGGGGTCTGGCAGGTCGCCGTACCCTGGTCGATCTTGGTGCCCGAGTTGCAGGTCGCCTCGTAATAGTCCGTGCCCGTCGACGATGGCGGCAGCGGATTGCAGCTCCCGCTCGACCCGTTCATCGCCTCGCCCTGGACGTAGCTCTCCGGGTCCTTCTCGATCGTCGTCGCCCGGTTCGTGGTGGCGAGGATGTCGCTGTTGGAGAAGGTCGCGCGCGTGCGATCGCGGTCGGTTGCCACGCCGTAGGCAGCATTGGAGCTGGCCGCCGCGGCGCCGGCCGGGGTGAGGCCGTTCGGGTTATCGAAATAGGTCTGCTCGGGCAGGTTCGTGCCATTGTAGCCGGGCACACCGGCCGCCTTGGCATCGCTCGGCTGGAGCGAGCTGTCCGCCCGCATCTGCGTGCCGAGGTCCTTGCCTTGCTGGCGCGCCTCATCGACCGTGGTCTGCGCGACCACGCCGCCGACACCCATCGTCGCCAGCGCCAGCAGCAGCGAGGCGGCGATGCGCCGCATCAGCTAGCCCGGCCCATGTTGCGCAGCGCGACCGAGGCGACGCCTGCACCGGGGCCGTGGGCGGCCGCGAAGGTGTCGAGCACGTAACGCACGGTCACGTTGCCGACTATGCGGTCGTAAGGCGGAACCTGGCTCTGGCAGGAAAAGCCCGAGCAGAGGTCGAAGTCGGACGAGACCGCGACATAGGTCGGCACCGCCTGGACTTTGAAGGCCCGGAAGAGGCGGGGGTCGATGCCGACGTTGGCGAGCTCGTCCTGGCTCTTGACCACCTTGGTCATCATCTCGCTGAACTGCTTCATCGAGTTGTTCGGGAAGCCCCGGAACACGACCACGCCGCCCGCCTTGGTGGTGTCGGCGATGAGCTGGCGCAGCGCTTCGGGCGGCATCGACAAGCTGGCGAACGCGATGAACTGCGGAGCCGAGTTCTTGCTGCCGGCGACGTTGGCGCCGGCACCCTTGATGATCTCGTCGAAATCGAACGCGCCCGAACCGTTGGCCGGCAGATCCGCCTTGGCCAGCCGCGCCATGTTGTCCTCGCCCTGCACGCGGACCTGCGCAGCGTCCTCACGGAAGGCATCGCCGCGGTTCTTCACCTGGTCGGCGAAGGTCTTCGCGTCGTCAGCCATCGCATCCGAGCGCCGCTGGATCGCGTCGAGATCGAGACCGCCGACGGTCTGGGCGATCGCCTGGATGCCGACGAGCCCGGCGACCGCGGCGATGATGAGGGGTGTCTTGCGCATGGGCAGTCTCACAGCACGCAGCAGTTGCGTTTGCGCCAGACGAGGTAGCCCATGTCCTCCCCCTTCACGGGATAGGAGCGGCCGGCCTGCGGTGGCATGGTGGAGGCTCCCAGCGGCGAGCAGGCGGCGTTGCCACTCACCGTCGGGATCGGATTGACCATCTGCACCCGATATTGCTGCTTGCGCATCATCGGCATGAGGTACTTGTTGCACAGGCCCTTGGAGCCCATCGTGCCCCAGGCGAGGCCTTCCCGGTGCAGTTTGAAGGCGAAGCGGGTCAGCACCAGCCGCGACGCCTGGACATGGCCGATATGCGCGTCGACGTTGCCGTTGACGGGGTACATCGGCCCCTGGCAGCCGGCGCACCAGAACACCTCGTCGATCGGCAGCTTGGCCGTGGCGGCGACGCAGTCGCCCGCGCATGCCGCCTGCGCGATCGGGCTGGTGAACAGGACCGCTTCCGGGTTGAGGATCGCGGTCAGCGAGTCATCCTGCCACAGTGGATCGACCTCGGTCATGTAGGCGATGTCGAACGAGGCGTTCTCGAAACAGACGAAGTCCGTCAGGATCTCCATCCAGTAGAGCAGGGGATAGACGTACCAGTGGACGTGCCACTTGGACGTGTTCTGCGCGGCCCCTCCCACCTGGGTCGGCCCCTGGATCTGTCCGCGACCGATATCGAAGCCCGGCGAAATCTTGAGGCCGCCCAGGTTCACGAAGCACCACGGCTTGGTTGATACGTCCGCGAGCCGCGCCGGCTCCCAAAAGCCTGCTGCGATGCCGATGCGGGGCACAGGGCTGCCGCAGGCGCAGATCGGCGAGCCGGGATTGCTGGGATCGGGGCGGCTGCTCGGCCAAATCTTCATGGAACCGATCGAGAGCGGGAACAGGCAGGACCAGCACACATCGGTGATCGGGTTCACGAACTTGCCCGAGCACGACGTCTCGGCTTCCGCCCGCGCGCTCATGGCGAACGTGCCGAGCACCATCGCCAGCACCATGCCGAACAGGCGGAAGCGGCCCATTCAGCCCTCCCCGCCCGTCATCGCCGCCAAGTGGTCGTTGTCGGCCCGGTTCTTCCGGAAGACGTAGAGCGCGACATGAAGGGCGGTGGTGATGAGCAGCACCGCTACGACGAAACTCGCGGCCGGACCGAACAGCCGCACTAGCGGCGAGATTGCCAGCACGCCGATCGCGCAGGCGACGCAGAGCAGCTGCATCGTCTTTCGCATCGTGCGCAGGTCCCGGGTTTCGGGCGCTGCCATCGGCGTCTTGAGGAGGTCAAGCCACAACGGCATCAGCCATTTCCCTTCAGCTGGATCTCGGAAAGCTTGAGGACGTGGCCCTGCTGGACGACGATCGCCGGCGTGTGCCGCACGCCCAGGCGTCCCGTCAGGCGGCCCTCTTGGTCGAAATAGAAGCGCCGCTTCCTCGCGGTCATCTCGTCGAGCGGCGCGCCGCTGACGAGGATGATCTTGGCCTGCAGGTCATCGTAGTGGCTGGTCGCCCAGTCCATCTCGACCTTGCTGTCGCCGTCCACAAACACCAGCGCCTGGCGCATCGCCACGAAGTCGAGCGGGTTCACCGACCGCCCCCGCTGCGCGATCAGGTTGCCCTTCGGATCGCGCACGTCGTGGTCAATCACGATCGAGGGATCGTAGATCCACGACCGCGGCTCGGTTGCGTGACTGATGCCGGCGACGGGCTCGGGACGGCGAACGCGAGCTTCGGCACGGCGGGCAAAGGCGGCGTTGGCGCGGTCGATGCCGCCGGTCGCCTCTAGGTGGGCCAGCCGCGCCTCGATCGTGGCGAGGATATCTGGCTCCATCACCGGGAACGCCGCTCCTGCGGTGCCGAAGTCCTTGGCGATCGCGGCCGAGGAGCCCACGGCCAACAACATGCCGATCGCGCCGATTGCGGCCCACCGGCTCACAGGATCGGCGTCCCGACGCCGACGATGTCCTTCGAGCAGGCGTAGCCGATCTCGGCATAGCGGCTGTCGAAGCCGTCCTTGTGCGGCGTGCCGACATAGTAGCAGCCCGACGGTACGGTGCCGGTCGGACCGGCGTGCAGCACCTCGCCAGTCTTAGTCAGCGGCTTCATGTGGCTCACCACATGGCCGGCGACGATGACCCAGGGACCGCGATGTACGACGCTGTCGCCGGGCATGCCGTAGACGATCTTGCCGAACATCTGCGGCTTGGCGCCGAAGTGCCGGATCACCAGCGGGTTGGCCGGCGGCAGGAAGAACACGTACTGTCCACGCTCGGGATACGAGGTCTTGTGGATCACGAACGCCCAGTTCGGCAGCGACTCCGTCGCGTTGATGAGAAGGGCGTGGTTCTCCTGCCAGTCCGACAGGCCCTGACCGACAATGGTCGCCAACCCGACGATGCCGAGGATCGCCCACAGCCGCTTGCGGAAGCGGAACGGCTCCGGCGCCTCGACCGGCTTACTGGCCAGGGTTGCCATCGGACCCTCCGAAGCTGGAGACGGATGCCACGGGGGCCTGCGCGGCCGGTGCGCTCGCCTCGAACGGGTTGCTCGCGGGCGCCGTGGGCAGAACCCCCCGGGGCGGCATGGCCGTGGACGGCTGCGCAGCGCTGACGGGCGGTACGAGCGCCGGCGGTGCGACCTGGAGGGCGGCCGGACGCGGGCGGGCAACGCCGCCAGCATAGATCGAGGTCACCACATCGCCGGTGATGTCGGGCACGCTCTTGGAGAGCACCGCCTCGCCCACCAGCACCACCTGCCCCTGCGCACTGCGGCGCTGCAGCTCGGTGTCGAGCGACGCCATGAACTGCTGCATCTGGGCTCGCACCTGGTCAGGCGGCGTGGCACTGCGTGCCTGCGCCTGGACATAGTCGCCCACGATCCGCGACAGGTTGGCCTTCACGATGTGCTGCTGGGGCGCCGTCGTCAGCGTCCGCGTGACCCACATGCCCCAGATCAGCGCGAGGAGGAGTACGGCACCCAGCGCGAGCTGTGGCCCCGTGAAGCCCGCGAAGACGGTGCGGCGTGCCGGCGCTACGGTCGCGGGTGAGGCGGCGGGCAGATCGAGCGGAAGCATGGGCTCAACCACGGCGGGCCTCCCTGGTCACCTTGGCGCCAAGCAGCGCATGCCGGCGGAAGAACATGACCCCCGCCAGCAGCAGGAACTGAGCGACGATCACGAGGCCTTTGAACTGTGCCACGCGCTGCGCGTCGGCCGCCACGTAGCGGTTCGACAGATTGGCGAGCTGCGCCATCATGAGATCGAAGCTCAGGCTGCCGATCATCAACATGGCGAGCACGAACAGGCCCCAGCTGACTAGCAGGCTGGTAACGGTGAATCCGAGGATCCGAAGTCCGTAATAGAGGATCGTCGGAAAGTCCGGAGCCGACGGGTCTCGGCGCGAATGGATCAGGGTAGCCATGGACGTCACTCCGCTGCGATGGCGAGGCCGTCTTCGGCGTCGCTCCACTTCTCAGGGTTGTTGGGGAAGGCGACCCGCTCGATCGCCTCTTCCATCGACAAGCCGCGGTTCAGCAGCTCTTGGATCGATGCGAAGGTCCGCGGCGACGAGGAGAAGACGGTCGCCGAATAGGGGTCGAGGACCAGCCGGCCGACCGCCAGCGTCTCCGGACCCTTTATCATCACGTCCGAATATTCGATGCCCTGCCGCTTCAACGAGCGGAGCAGCGCGTCGGTGTAGTCGTCCATCTCGAAGCGGTCGTGCTTCTTGAAGTCGGCGATGGTCTCGGCCTTCTGCTGAAGGATCATGAACCAGTCGCTGTTCTCAAGCGCAGCACGGCTGCCGTCCGACTTGTAATAGTCGTTGAGGCTCTGGGTCGCCGTCACCAGCGAGGCGCCGTACTTTCGGCAGGTGCGGGCATAGGCCTCGATGAAGTCGGCCATCGCGCCGCCCTTGAGCATCTGCCAGGCTTCATCGAGCAGCAGCGCCTTGGGTGTCGCGCGATCGACCCGGCGCATGCGCTGCGAGGTCATGAACATGATCGCGCTCAGCACCACCGAGCGCAGCTCTTCGCGGCTCGACAGGTCGGACAGCTCGAACACCGTCAGGTCGGCCGTGAGCTCGAACGACACCTGGCCCTCGAAGAACTTGCCGTAGGTGCCCCTGGCCGAGAACGGCCGCATGGCGATGCCGAGATCGACGCCGAGCGGATTGCCGGTCGCATCCAGCGCCGCGATCACGGCGTCGATCGAGCCGTCGGTGCCCTGCTCCTCCCAGACCTGCTTGATGGCGCCGTCGATCAGGCCACGCTCGGTGTCGTTGAGCTTGTCGATGTGGCGCGCCATCTGGCTGACGATCGACTTCAGCATGGCGAGACAGTCGACGAGATAGTCCTCATCGCTTTCGGCTTGGGAGGCATCGATCATCGAGAAGGGGTTGAGGCAGAAGCCCGACGCCATCGTGAACTCGACGAAAGCACCGCCCTGCAGCTTGGCCGAGTGCTCGAACGAGCGGCCGTCGTCGATCACCACCACCTTGGCGCCAGCGCCGCACAGCGCGGCGCACAGCTCCTGCAACGCCACCGACTTGCCTGAGCCCGACTTGCCGAACACCGCGACGTTGTGGTTGCCGGCCGTGTTCTCGAACGGCGACCAGAAGAAGGGCTGGCCGCGCCGCCCGATCAGCATCAGGTGCGGGTTGTTGCCGCCGAGATACTCGCCCTGCATGGGAGCAAGGCTCGCGGCCGTCGTGGTGATGACGGTGCGTAGCCGCTTCATGTTCTTGAGGTCGTAGGACAGGCCGTTCGCCATCGTCATCGGCATGGCCGCGAGCAGGCCCTGGATCTGCAGGTAGCGATCGTCGAGCAGGTCCCAGCCGGCCGCCCGGTAGACCGACTTGATGCTGCGCTCGTTGGCGTCGCCCTTGCCCTTCGGGCTGAAGGCAGTCACCGAGTAGAACGCCTGGACGAGCTTGTGGCCCTGCTTGAGCTGGTCCTTGACGAACTTCCACTCGGCCGACTGCTCCTTCAGCTGCGGGAGCATGCGAGCGGATTTGCTGTCGGCCAGGCTGGTGGTCCGCATGAACTTGCGGCCAGCCTTCATCCCCGACGCTTCCGCGTCCGGGAAATCCAGGCACAGGTTGGTGGACACCGGGCAGGGCATGCGCAGCTTGTCGGCGAACATGTCACCGATGAGCTTGGCCATGTCCCACGGCGCCCAGCGCTGCGGCAGGTTGCGGACCGAGAAGGAGCGGACGTCGAACGTGTCGGGGTAGATCTCGCCGATCTCGGGCGCGTCCTGGACCATCTTGCCGGTCGGGCGGAAACGCTCGGTGCGCAGCAGCAGCCGGTCGGGCTCGATCTGGATTTCAAGGTCGTGACGCACCGCCTGGTCGGCGATCGGATCGAACGGGTTGTAGGTGATGGTATCGTCACCCGGCGCCGTCGTCGGCGAGGTGATATCGTCGATCCAGGTGATGAGCCCCTTGGGGTCCATCGGGCGGGCGTGGACGCCGATCGACTCCAGCGTGGAGACCAGGCCTTCCATGACGGCGCTGATCTCGTCGTTCGACACCCGGCTCGACTCCGGGGTCGAGTAGGAGATGGCGAGCCGGTGGTTGCGCAGGCAGAAGGGCGCGGCCGAAGACAGGGAGTCCCACACCCCGCCGAGCAGATGCTCGGTCCGGTGCTTGGCCATGCGCTCGTAGACGCCGGCCGCCGCGTAGCGCGGCAGATACCATTGGCTCAGCTTCTCGCTGACGCGGGGGCTCATCCAGCCGTGGAACTGGAGCATCCCCGGCGTCGGGATGCCCTCCGAGATAAATTGGGTCAGGATGTCGGACTGGCTCTCGCTCACCCCGATCATCGGCGTGACCTCGAGCACGAACCCGCGTGACGCGCTGTTGAAGAAGATCTGCGTTTTGGGGTCGTAGCTCCGGTAGGGAAGCCAATGGACGAGGCGGGGAACCGCCGTGCTGGGGCGCGCTGCGTCGGGCTTGGCCGTGTCGCCGAGCAGGGTGGCCATCAGCCTTTTGAAACGGCTCATTGCTCAACTCCCGGGAGAGGGGCGGCGTGGAGAACCGGCAGGGGATCGGCCCCCTTGGCGGCAAGGCGCGCGTCGGGTTCGGCCCGCGCGAGACCGGCCGCGATCGCGGGATTGGCGTTCACCGCCGAGATCGCTGCCCGGCCCGCGGCAGTCGCACGAACCGGCACGATCGTCCCCGCGCCGGTGGGCGCGACGGGTCGGGCTGGAGGCGCGGATGGGGTGGCGAGCGCGGTGGTGTTGCGGGCGGGGGAGGGGCCGCTGGAAGTGGTCGCCGACGCCGCGGTCGGGGCGGTCGAGAGAGCAGCAGGGGGAGCGACCTGCGTCGGGGCGGGGTTCGCCGCCCGGCTATAGGAAACTCGCTGCGGGCGGGGGTGGGCGGAGACGCGCCGCGCAACCTGGTCCTTGATGTCGCCGATCGGATCGGCCGACGCCTGACGGGACGCCGTGCCCTTTGCCCGAGCTGCCGCGACCGCGGCGGGGGTCGGCATGTTGGCATCCGGCTGGACGTCGTCGGTGATCGGCGGATCGCCTCGCACGACGGCAGCCAACAGCGTCTCGCCGCCCGTCACCGACGCGACCTGCTCCCGCGAGGTCGCGACGAGGTTCTCGGCCGAGGCTTGGCGCCAGTCACCCTGTTCAACGACGGCGTGGACCGCGGTCTGCTCGTGGAGGCGGCCCGCCCCGTCGATCTGGGCGGGGAACACGATGCGCAGTACGCGCTCGCCGGTCCGCGTCGTATCGAGCGCGGTCTGCTGAAAGCGCGGCTCGACCGTGCGAGGCGCCGTATACGGACCGGCCGGCGCAATCGGCCGGTCACCCGTGGTGCCGCTCGCGTCCACGATCATGGCGAGCGCGCGATCGTCGATGGTCGAGCTCGGCGCGCAGACGCCTTCCGGAGCCTTGCAGGCGAAGTTGCCCTTCACTGTGCCGCCCATCGTCATGCACCCGGCGAGCACGGTGGCGAGGCTCAGCGGGGCGAGGATGCGGAGCTGGCGGCGCATCACGCATTGCCTCCCGCCAGCCATGCGGCAAGCTGCTGGGCGGGGCGGTAGCCCTCGATCATCGCACCGTCGGCGCGGACGATCACCGGCGTGCCGGTCAGCCCGTACCTGCGGGCGAACCGCTCATTGGCATCGAGCCCGCTCGTGTTGCAGGTGCCGGGGCTGTTCAGCGGCATACCCTCGTAGGCCCGGTGCAGCGCCTCCTCGCGATTGCGCGCGCAATAGACCTGGTTGGCGATGTCGCGGCTGCCGAGAACGGAGATCGGCCGCTCAACCACACGCACGTTCAGGGTCCGGAGCGTCGCCGACAGCGCCTTGCAGTAGCCGCAGTGGAAGTCGGTGAAGATCGTCACCGTCTTGCCGGCCGGATTGCCCCAGACGATCGCGCCGTCCTTCGGCAGCGTCTCCAAAGGTAGCCGCCGCAGGGCCGGCTTGGTGACGGTGACGGTACGGACGCCGGCACCGGGCTTGGGGGAGATAGGCGGCGCGGCATCGTTCTCCGCCGACGCGTTCGCCTTGGCCGCACCGCCGACCAGCATGTCGGGATTCATCTCCAGGAGCCGCGTCGCGGTCAGGTCCTGGCGGGTCTGCATGTCGTACACCCGACCGATCACGAGGTAGCGTGCCGAGTGGTCGATGTAGAAGAGGTTCGTGCCGGCGGTGACCTCGCACAGGCCCTCCACCTTGGCGCAGTCCATCTTGGTGACCTTGGTGTTTGGCAGCCGCGCTTTCAGGAGCGAGGCGACCTTCATGTCGGCCGCCGGGCCGGCGAGGTCCGTGGCCGCGCTGACAGCCGAGAAGGCGATCACGCCGGCGATGGCGGCGAGCGTGGCGGCGAAGCGGGGGCGCAGACGCCCGAGCGCCAAGAAGTTAATTCCGGACATAGGTGCCCTCCAGGAAGACGATCTCGACATCCACCCCGGTCGGCATCTCGACGACGGGCTGGTACTGCTCGGCACGCTCGATCAGGTACTTCGAGACCATGTCGCCGGTCTGCGAGATGCCCTCGCCGAAGCCGCCTTGCGCGATCTCACCGGTGCTGAGCTGCTGGCGCTTGCCGTTGGCGAGCACGACCGACGAGGGATTGAGCGCGGCCTGCGCGTTGGCCGCGAAGCCGCGCCCGAAGCCGCCGACCAGGCCGGCGATGAAGGCCTGGCTGACCAGCGCACCTTCGCGGCTCACGACATGACCACGCACGCCGGTCTTGCCGCCGAAGGCGATGAAGCCCTTGACCTCCGACACCGCGTAGCGACCGCCCGGTTGCGGGCAGGTCATCTTCTGCAGTTTAACATAGACCTTCTCGCTCGACAGCTCGGCGCGGGCCGCGCCGTTGACGAGGCAGCCCTCGATGCGGGTGGTGAGGAGCTTGCCGTTCTGGAGCACGGAACGCGCCGGGCCGGTGATGCGGAGGACAACCGGGAGCGGATCGGTCTGGCTGTTGACGCCGGTCGCCGCATCGACGCCGACGATGACCTTGGCGGTCGCGAAGCTGTTGGGCGGCAGGTAGTTCGGGCTGTCGGTGTAGACCGTGTTGCCCTTGGCGACCTTGGACGCGGTGCCGGCATCGGCGCCCGTGAAGCTCACCATGCTGACTTCCTTGACGCCGATTGGCGCCATGGGCGCGCCGCCCGGTCCCGCAGCACCCGGTCCGGCACCGTAGGGCGAACCGGGGCCGTACATGGCGGTCGCGCTGGGAGGGGCCACCGGCTCGGCCGCCTTGGCGTTGACCTGCCGGCGAAGCGTCTCGTTTTCGGACTGATAGGCGGCCAGCACGCGCTGCCCGTCGTTGGTCATCGTCTGGTTCTGGGTCTTGAGCTGCTCGACCTGCGCGGCAAGTTGAGTGACGCGGGCATCGGTGCCCTGCGCCGCCTTGAGCTGGTTGTCCTGGCTCTGCAGCTGGTTCTCCGAGCGCGCCATCCACTCCTGCTCGGACATGTCGCGGCTGACCATATCGGCCGCCGACACCTTGACGGTGTTGGGCTTGTCCGTGTCGGTCGCGGCGGTTTTCGAGCTACTGCCGCCGAAGATCCAGAAGCAGGCAAGCGCCAGGATGACGCCGCAGATCGAGTAGAAGATCAGCTTCTGGCGGCTCAGCGTCTCATTGTTCGCGGCCAGTTCGCCCGCGACCGGGGAAACGCCGTCACCCGCGGAGGGTCCGTCCAGCGGCCGCCGGCCGCGCGAGAAGATATCCTTGATGGCCATGGCTCAGTTTCCGCTCTTCGAGACGAGGTAGGCGGTGGTGACCTTGCCGGGCGCGAGGTTCGCGTCCGCGATCGACACCGCGAGCGTGTTGGGGGGTGCGACCGTAGCCTCGGTCAGGGTGCGCGGTTGCGTGCCCTTGTTCTCGATGCGCAGCACGCGGCCGGTCATGGCGTCGCCGCGATACTCAGCGATCATCTGGACCTTGAGGTCGCCGACATAGACCGGGCGCAACGTGTGCTGGGTCAGCTCGTAGCCGTCGACCGACTTGTTGGCGTACATCGCCTGCACGAGGCTGACCGCCTGGTCCTCCTGGGTCGCAGCCACCTTCTGGGGTGCGTTCTCCGCTTGATCGGCCTTGGCGATCGCCGGGTTGGTCACGAACACCTGGACGGCGTCGTTGCCCGCCATGCGGCACAGGAACTTGTAGACGTAGCCGCGCTTGCTCGTGCCGAAGAACGACAGCGTCGTGCGGGTGAACCCGTCCGGCACCGACAGGTAGATGTCGCCGCGAACCGCCTCGCTCACGACCGAGAAGTCGTCGGTAGGGTTGCCCGTCTTGATCTTGGAAACGGCCGCAAACTCGTCGCCGACGAGGCTGATCCGGGTCAGGTCCTTGGCCGACGCCGTGCAGCTGACCTGCGCACCATCGGCCGCGACGAGGTTCTGATCGGACGCATGCGCCGGAGAGGCCATTGCGAAGATCGCGAACCCGGCGAGCAGGCCCCCGGCCATGCGGCTCAGGAGGCAGGAGATGCGGCTGGCGAGCAGCGTGCCGGCGAACAGCGCGGCGATGGCAAGGGGCGCGGCGATCATTCCGAGGCTCCGATCTTCTTCTCGGCAGGCCGCAGCATCCCGAAGCCGGCGAGCTTCAGGGAGAGCCCGCTATACTCCCAGTCGAACTGGAAGGTTCGCTTCTGGGAGGCGATGACCTTCTGGCCGGCGACCGTGTTCAACGTGCCGCTGACGGTCGAGCGCAGCTGCTTCGGATCGATGTCCATCGTGTCGATGGTGAAATACTGGCTGATGCTGCTGCCGCGCTGCTGGTCGACGACCTTGAGCATGTCGGCCTTGATCTTGCCCCGCGCCTGCGGCGAGCAGAGCTGCACGATCGAGGTCAGCCAATATTCGAGATTGTCGGGCGAGCGGTTGAGGATCAGCTGCGACGTGTCGCGCGTGACCAGCTCAAGATACTGACGCGAGACTCCGGCGCTGGAGATGGTGAGCGGCGACTGAAGCACCGGCTGCAGCACGATTTCGCGATCACGGCTTGCCGAGATGGTGAAGAGCACCACGATGACGGCGGCCAGGCCGAGCGACACCATGGCGAGGAGGTTGCGCTGCTTGAGGACGCGCTGGCCCTGGGTATGCTGGTATGCGTATTCCATGTCAGCCCACCATCAGCCGGAGGTGGGAAGGTGGCGTGGCGCGGAGCGACGGGAACCCGCCCGGCAAGTGCCAGTACGCGAGATGGATCAGCCACGATGCGGCCCGCCCAGCTTTGGCTTTCCTCAAAGCCCACCAGCCGAGGATCGCAAAACCGATCCCGATGATGATGTGCTGGGACAGGATCCCCCAGGTGAAGGGGATGACCATCGCGAGGAACTCATCCAGCGTCCAAAACCCGATCAGCTCGGGATCATCCAGATGAGCCGGGATCACGTACTTGTCCGACACTACGCCACCTTCCAGAAGCGATGCCGACGGCGCTGCTACGCCATCGGCACCAGGGCCTCAGATCGTCGCAGTGACGGTGGAGGTGACGATCGGAATGCCCGTGCCCGCGCCGACGCCGACGCCGACCGGGATCGCGACCTGGCCGAGGCTGAAGCGCCCGGAGGCGAGACCGACCACGCCGCCGGCGAGCGACAGCACGGTGATGATCTTGCCGCCCGAGCCCTGCAGGAAGTCGGTGAACTTCTGCAGCGCGGTGTCGAACGTACCGTCCGCGCCGGCAAACGCCGGGTGGGCCGAGGCCGCCGCGATGCCGATACCGACAGCCGCCAGAGCGGCGGTCTCGGCATGGCGGCGGCTCAGCTTGATGAGCTTCTTCATGGTTCGAGGTCTCCTTCAGGTGGGTGCTTCGATGCGCCCAAGTGAAGGGTGAGAGGCGACGCCCCGCCGACGCAATCCGATGTTCCGCCGCGACCACCAGACGGACGAAATAATTGCGCCAAGAAGCTCTGAAATGGTCGGCGATGTCGGAATTGAGTCAGTCGCGTCCACCAGCATGGACGGCTGTCCACGCTCATGGACGCCCGTCCACTACCGTGGACGGCTGTCCATATATGTGGACGGGGCTGACCGACCGGCGGGTCGCCTGCGCTTTGCGACGGCCACGATTCGAATTAATGGACGCCGGAGTTGTCACCCGGCTCGGAGCAGGTAACCAAATTGGTCAGTATTGAAGGAAAGCCGCGTTCGAATATGCGACTGAAGCCGATCACGATATGTCGAGGTGTCTCGGATTACCTATTTCGTCTCGCGACGGAGAGTGTTCGCCTGTATTCCAACAGGATATGGGCGTTGAGCTCCTTAAACGACACAATCAACAGCCGCTCAGGCCGCGTTGAGACCATTGTGGAAGAATACGGACTAAACCCGATCCGTGAGCACTTCAGGATAATCCCAACAGATGGACCACGGACCATATCTATCGAGATAGTGGAGACAAACGCCAGCAGCTTTGAAACTGCGGCCGCAATGCTTTCTGATGCTTTGGAGCAGCGCATGGATGTCATCGACGCGGTGTCTATCTGCCTTTACGACTTTATCGTGGAGGAGGAGATCTCGCAGGTTGCTAAGAAACTCGGTCTCAGTGGGGCTGCGGCTGCACAGTACCGCGACCTCATCAAGCACCGGGGCTCCAACGTCGTCCCGATACGTTAGCAAAAAGGGGTTGTGAAAACGCGTCCGTTGGGATTTGGTTGCAACGAGGAATGGTTAAGACGTAATGTACGCATAATCGGGAGGCTGGGGTGAGCAGTCCATTGATGCGGGCCGAAACGTCCGAGGCGGACGACGCGGCAGATGGGAGTGCCGGCCTTATCGAGGTGATCCTCGCACGCATGGCGCAGCGCCAAATCAGCCTCCGGTCGATATCAGCGCTGACAGGTATAAAGCGGGGTCGCGCACATAACATTCTTCATAGAGACGCCGCCAAACGACACCCGATGCGTCTCGACGAGAAGAGCGCGATCCTCAGGTGCCTTGATATCGGATTGTTGGAAGCAAGCCTCGCAGCTGACGTCTTGTCTAAGCCCGAGGCGAGCCTGTCGGCAGCCGGTACAGTCGCAACTATGCTAAGCGAACTCCTGGACGGGCTGCCTGGAGACATCGTCCGTTTGGTCGAGACGATAGAGGGTGTCGATTTTACTGATGTCCGCCCCGAACACGGACGCAGGCTGAGAGCCTTAATCCTCAAGTTCGTTGAGCGTGAGTACAGTGACGTTGGCGTGCGCCGATTGAAGCGGCTTACGGATAACGAAATGCTCTGAAAGTTCATCGCAGCCGCTCGGACCGCTGAGAGACTGTTGAGCGTTTGATTGCCAGGCTTCTTGAGCCAGCGCCCTCGCGGCATTGATAGGCTTTGAAGCCAAGCCTTCAACCTAGGTGGCCCGGTCGAACCGCCGCGGGCCGGTTAATTTACAGCAGACGATGCAGGTTTGTTGACAGCGCTGGGGCGCGAACCATAGGCTAGCTGCTATGCCTCGACCGCGATCCCTCGCCGTAAAGACCGTCAAGCAGCTTGTTCGCGAGCAGCGCGGTGAACTGTATGCCAGCGGCCACCAAAACTTGAATATGGTGCTGCCCGGCGACCTGATCGAGCGGATTGATGCCTGGAAGCGGCGTTATCGCCTCGGCTCACGCGACGCGGTGGTGGCGCGCGTCATCCGGCAGTGCATGGCTACTACCTCGCCCGACGCCTTCATCCTGCATGCCAGAACACGCCCCACGGAAATTAGGCGCATATCGCCGATCGTGGCGGCGGAGCTGGCGGACTATGTGCGGCTGATCCAAGATCGCTTCCATGGGATGGCCTACGGGCCAGTATTTGAGATGATCGCCGGTCGGGTCGGCGCAGACCTCTCCGAGGTCCGTGTCACGACTGTCGACGTGGAGCGCGAACATCCGCCAGTTCCGGCGCTATCGACATGAGCCTCCCGGCGCCTTGTCGAATGGCCAAGCCCATATCCGTCCGTGGAAGCACGATAGGTGGCCTCGTGCTTTCGCGGACGGTTAGCGGGGGTTCGCCCTCGTGACAGAGCAGCCCGTGGTCGATCAAGGCGACCTGTTCACCCTCAGCAGTCCGCTCCTGGCGGACGTCCGGGGCGAGCGGTCGTTGATGGCCTATCCCTTCTTCGCGCTGTCGACCGTCTGGAAAAAGCCCTTGGCGTACAAGACGGAGTCAGTGTCGATCGAGATCGTAGCAACACCAGCCGGTGTCGCTACGATCTACGACAAGGAAATCCTCCTTTATATTGCCAGTCTATTGGTGGCGAAAATGGAGGCCGGTGAGCCTGTATCGCAGGACTTCTACTTCACCGCCTATGATCTATTCAGGATTACAGGCACCAACACGTCAGCCCGCTCATACGCTCGCTTGGCGGATGCCCTGGAGCGGCTGCAGGGTACTCAGATTAAGACCAACATCGAAGCGGGCGGGGAGGGCGAGCGAGGCTATTTCTCGTGGCTGTCGGAAGCGCGCCTATCCTACACCAAGCTCAAGAGCGGCGAGCAGCGCCTCAAGGCCGTCCGGGTCCGGCTCTGCGATTGGCTTTACCGCGCGATCCTGCTCGATCAGGCCGTCCTCGACTACTCGCCGACCTATTTCCAAATAGGTCCCGTTGAGCGACGCCTGTACGAAGTAGCACGCGCGATGTGCGGGCCTGGTCCGGTCGAAGTCGATATTGATGAGCTGCGGCTACAGGTCGGCTACCATAATACGCTTCGACACTTCCGGCATGTTCTCAAAGGGATAGCTGAAAGCAACGCCATCCCCGATTACTACATCCACATGGTCGAGACGCCGGCTGAGAAGCCCAAGGGCCGCCGAGGACCGGGCGCGGCATCGTCGAAGGTGACGATCACTCCCAAGGCATTGCTGCCAACCGCGGGATAGTCCGACAGGCGACTCAGGGCACTCCCCGAATCGCCGCGAATGAAACTGTCCGCGGAAGCACGACAGAACCGTCCTTAAGAGCACGATAGCAGGGCGAAACCGTCCGCGAGAGCACGACATTTTTCCGCATTTCGTCCGCAATAGCACGAGCCGCGGGCGCTTCCGCCAGCCGGGACCGAATGGCATTAATTCTTAACGCTCCGTGCGGCCGATCAGCGGCCCCGCAGGTCAGGAAGAAGGGGTAGCCGTGAGCACATAAACGAATGCCCGGCACGAAGGCCGGGCACCCTGAAACGCTCGAGTGGACAGCGTCGCCAAACGCTGACCGGTCCTACAGTGGACTTTCCTCCTAGCCGTTTCCGAGCCTCGGTTCAAGGGAGCGCACTTCGCGCCACGCCCCCGTTTTGCCTGCTGACGGCTCCTCGCATGAGGGGACGAACGATGACTCACGTACAAACGGCCTCGACGGGCCGTACCGGCGCACGCCCTATAACGGAGTGGTCTCGCAGGATCGCGCGCGACCTTGAAGCGCGCGCTGCGTCCGCGACCGACGTCGAGCGCAAAAGGCTGTTTGAGGTCCTACCGGCCGCGAAAGGCGCGATAGGGATCGGCACGGCCGCACTCGAGACGCTTCTCCACCTTATCAGCTACACTCGGCCGGATGACTGGAAGGGCTCTCGGTCTCCGTGCGTGTGGCCTAGCAACGCAACGCTAGCCGAGCGGGCCGATGTCACTGTCGGCGCGATCAAAGAGCGGTTGCGCCAGCTACGCCGGCTCGGGTTGATCGGCGCCCGAGACAGCGCTCATGGGCGCCGCACAGGCCGCCGCAACGATGCCGGGGAGGCAACATCAGCGTTCGGCATCGACCTCACGCCATTACGCATCCGGTTCGCCGAGCTGAGCGCAATGGCGGAGTCCCACACGGCTCAGCAGCGCCTTTTCAAAGAGGGCGCGCTTGAGATCGGGCGCGTTCGCAGGATGGTCGGCCAGGCGCTCGCTCAGGCCGCCGACCTGCGTCTGACCGGAAATCACTGGTTGGCGCTTCAGGATAAGCTTGCCGCGATCACGAGCGCCGCGGGAGCAGCGCGCGCCGTCAAAAGCAGCGACGCCTATTGCGAGGCTCTGAGCGCCCTTTCCGGGCTCGAGCGTCTGGTTGGCGAGACCGTTGATGCTTTCCTGTTTTGTGAAAATGAAGACGGGTTGGGGTCAAAAAACCGGCCTGATATACATATACAAACCAATCCCTCCTCTAACTTAGTACATGCTCGGCGAGATTGTAGTTCGGGGCCGGGCGCTCCTGAGCCCAACCAGCGTGAGATCAGGCCCACACCATCGGCCAGTCAGTTCAAGACCAGACCCGACGAGTTGATCGCCATGTTTCCGGTGACGGCGATGTACGTCAGCGCGCCGCGACCGAAATGGTCGGACCTCCACCGCGTGGCAGGGACACTCCGGCATGCCTTGGGTGTAAGAACGGGTACTTGGGTCGATGCGCTCGACTGCCTCGGTCCAGATGCCGCTACGGTTGCACTGATGGTGACCGCGGAACGCGAAAGCCGGAACGAGATACGCCTGACTGCCGGCGCTTACTTCGCCGGGATGGTGTCGAAGGCGCGAAAGGGAGAGCTGGATCTGGCCAAGAGCCTGTGGGCCTTTCGCCCCGAAACGGTGACGCGGCAGTGAGCTTCAGCGGGTTACCGGGCGGCTATGACCTCGGCATGAGGCGGGACGACCGGCGTGGCGAGCCGCTGCCAGTGGCTGATGATCGAAGAGACATAGGCTTGTGTCTCGGTGATCGCGGGCACCATGCCGCTCCTGACGCGCCCTGGACCGGCGTTGTAGGCGGCAAGCGCAAGCTCGACCCGTCCGAACCGATCAAGCTGCTGGCGCAAGTAGCGGGCACCTCCGCGCATATTCTGGAGTGGATCGTAACGGTTCACACCGAGGGCGCTGGCCGTACCGGGCATCAGCTGCGCAAAGCCGAAGGCCTGTTTCGACGACACCGCCGCAGGGTCGTAGCCGCTCTCCCGAAGGATCATAGCGTCGAACAATCCGACCGGGATGCCCTGCTCGCAGGCGACGCTGCTCATCAGGCCGTAATAGGCAGCGCGCCGCCTCTCGGCTGTCCCAGTGAGGAAGCCTGTCGGACGATAGGCCGCAGCTCCACAGCCGGGAACGAACGTCATCGTCGCCGGCACCGGCGCGACCGAGCGCATCCAGGCGGGCACAGCGATCGTGGACGTGAGAGCGATCGTGTTCGCCGGTCCCGCAATCGGCACCGGCGACGAGGGGAGAGCGGGCTCCGTGCCCATTTCGGCAAGAGCTCGCGCCATCCGGAACTCGACCGAGCGCCTGCTCAACTCGTTCACACCGAAGGGCTGCTCCTTCGCCGGCACGCTTGGCGCTGCTTCGGTTGGCGCCGGACTGCTCCCGACCGTTATCAGCTCGACCGAGCGCTGTGAGGCCGGTCGCACAGGTCGGGCATAGGCGCTTGTGGCGTAGACTCCGACCGCGACGATTGAGATTAGGAGCGACGACTTCTTCATCGGAACAGCCCTGTTATGCTGGTTTCGGTTGACTGGAGATCAGCGCGCTCGACATTGTCAATAGGGCGGCCCGGCCTCGAACAGCGCCGGAAGGGTCGCTCAGGAGCTGTCCGATGTGGCTCATCGACCGTGACACTGACGGGATCGGCGCGAGCCGGATACCGCTGCCGGCGCCGCTGCAGCAGGCGCTCGTGCGCTGGTACGTTGGGGAGGGAACACACCATGACGAGCAGGCTGGGATCACCCTCGTCCAGCAGGCGCGGATCGGCCACAAATGGATCGCTTGCGATTGTCTCGAGCAGGGCGCTCGTCCGCCCATTCTCACTCCGGCTTTCCTGTCAGAGGCAGACACCTACTATCTTCGCCGCCTCACGAGTTCCAAGCGTCCCGAACACCGGGCGGATTGCCCCTTCTTCCGTGACCAGGTGACGCTCCGCATCACCGAGGCCCGATCCAGGACGACGCCAGCGGATCCGCCCTCGGGCTTCTTCGAGGTGCTGCGGCCGGCGCCCGAGCGGCTCGCCCAGGCACCGGACGACGACACCAACGACGATCGCCATCGTCATGCGTCGACACCGCGGCTGGCGCGCCTGCTGTGGCGATTGATGGACGCAGGCGGCTCCAACCTCGTGGCCCCGCTCCGTTATGGCGACGAATGGTCGATCAGGACGGCCTTTGCGAACCTCGGCGCGGCCGCAGGCAAGATCGAGATCGCGCCGCGCATAGAGTTGGCGCGAGCCTTCTGGACCCATCCCCGAGCGCTGCAATCGAAGGCGGCCTACGCCCAACTCAGGGAACTCGCGGTACAATGGCCGAAGGATCACGCACCCCAAGGCTTCCTGCTGCTCTACGTGCCCCACTTCAAAGGCCACGAGATCACGCTGCCGGATGGCGACACCATCGCGATCGCCAACCGCGTCCAGTCACCATCGGTTCGCGGCAACCACATCGCCGGCCCTTACCTCGTGCTCATCGTGGTCGGCGAATATCCCGAGTCCCGGGGTTACGCGCCGCTCCGCGCCTACGCACAGCCGATCTTCAACGGCCGCCTGTTCGTGCCGGTTGAAAGCGACTTCGAGCGGAAGGCAGTCCGCAGCCTGCTGGATTGCCAGAAGATCCTCCATGCCCACGGCGTCGACGTCGCGATCGGCAAGCCCTTGTTCGATACCATGACGCGGCTAGGCCCGTGTCGGCCGGACTTCATGCTGGAGGCCCGCTCACGCACGACCGGCGAGGTGCGGACGCTGGTGATCGAGGCGATGGGCTTTGATACCGACGATTATCACGCAGCCAAGGCGGTGACCCATCCGCGAATGCAGTTGCTGGGAGACCTGCTGACGCTCACGCCGGCCGAGGTCGACGGAAACGATGCTCAGGCCAAGGTGCTGGCCGCTCTCGATATCTAGTCGTCAGCTCCAACGCAGCGTGGCCGCGAACCAGCAAACGATCCCGAGGGTCACCGGAGTCGAGAGGATGTAGAGCTTCTGCCAGCGCCACCACACCTTGGGCAGGAACAGGGTGGCGCCACGAACAGATCCGAGCTCGTTCCAGACCCGGTCTTTCCAAAGGCCATGAACTGTGACGCTGACCGAGAGCGTCATCGCGATAGCGCAGCACATGGCGGTCGCCAGATAGATCGCGGTCCAGTTGGCAATTTCGACCGGGCTGAACTGCGACATCGAGACCTCGATTTTAACGTCGGTTGCAAAGCGCCGCGAAGACGTGACGGTTCCGTTCTAGTGATAACAATGAGATTTTAGCGGACCGTAAACGTCTACGGGTCTCAACAGGGGAGGGGGAGGGGTGAGATTAGCGGTGGGATTGTCCACGCCGCGGCCGCCGGCTGTTCCAGCCGGTCAGCGAGGACCTCTCATGCCCCGCACCATTCTTGCGATCCGAGATCCGGGTTCACCCGACCATGTCAGCTTCCATGACGACGAAGCCGAGGCCCGCGCCGAGCTGGCGGCCTATGTTCGTCGCCAGCCTCCACGGGGTCGCGCCGTTCACCCTCTGGACGATGGCGAAGCGGTCACAGCTTGGTTCGGCGACCAGCGGGCGAAATATGCCATCGGCAAGGTCACCGTCCCGCCAACGGTAGGGCCGAGCTCATGACCCTGATCGCGAACCGGCCGTCTCAACAGATGGTCGACCTCGTCGGCGCGCTGGGCGGCACCTGGCACGGCAACACCGCCATGTGTCGCTGTCCGGCACATTCCGACCGGACGGCCAGCCTCTCGATCCGACAGGGCGACCGCGGCCTGCTGGTCACTTGCTTTGCCGGATGCGAGGCGGAGGACGTGCTGCGCGAACTGGGGCGCATCCCGCTCTCCCGCCGCTATGTGCCTCCTCCGGTCGAGCCGGCCACCCGTACCGCGAACATCGACCGCCTGTGGGCCGATGCGCGTCCTGTCCCGGGCACGCTCGGCGAGCGCTATCTATCGAACCGGCATCTTCTTCCGTTGCCGACCGACGTGCGCTTCCACCCCCGCTGTCCGTTGGGTCCGCGGCCGATCACGCGGTTTCTCCCGGCGCTGCTGGTTGGCGCGCGCGAAGGCCGACACCTGGTCGCGTTCCAGCGCATCTTCCTCGATCCGAAGACGGCCGGATATACGGAGAAGGCAACGCTCGGCACGCTCGGGCACGCCGTTTGGCAGGGCGGAGGCTTCGCGTCGACGATCGGTCTCGCCGAGGGCTTCGAGACCGCCCGCGCCTGGTCGCGGATCCGCGGCCACCCCTGCTGGGCTACATTCGGCTCCCGACGACTCGACCTCGTGGACGTTCCCGCCAGCGTCACGCGCCTGATCCTCGCCGGTGACAATGATCTCGCCGGCCGGCGAGCCATCGCGCGCGCGCTGGAGGCCTATGCCGGTCCCGGTCGCACCATCGAGGTCGACGTTCCGGACCGCCACAAGGATTGGGCTCAAGTGCTCGAGGCGCAGGAGAGGGGAGGGGGAGCGGGCGGTTGAGCCGCCGCAGTGGTGGCAAGATCCAAGGAGCGCCATCATGCCCGACCTGCTCGACATCGTCCCCGTCGACGAGCTGCCCGCCGCCCGCGCCATCGCGACCCTGCTTGCATCCGGCGCTTCCGTCGCCCGCAAGGACCTGAACGCCGCGATGATCGCGGCCTATGGCGGCTCAGACGCGGACGGCCGCTGGACGCAGCGCGACAGCTTCGAGGTCCTGGAACATTCGCTGGCACTCCATCTCGCATCCGGGGGCCTGCCGCTGACCGGCTTCGACGACGTCGCGGCCGCGAGCGCGCTGATGGAGCGCCTGCCGACGCAGACCGTCCGAAGCGAAGAGCAGTTGGACCTGCAGCAGTTCTCGACGCCGGCCGACATTGCCGCGATCGCGGTCCTGCTCGCGGCGATCGGCGCGGATGACATTGTTCTCGAACCGAGCGCAGGCAACGGCCTCCTGGTAGCGCAGGCGCCGAGCGCGGCCGCGCTGCAACTCAACGAGCTCGACCCCAAGCGGCGCGCGCGTCTCGCCAGCATCTTCCCGATCGCCACGATCACCGGGCATGACGCCGCGGCGCTGGTCAGCCTCCATGCCAGCCTGGCTCGGCCGACTGTTGTGCTGATGAACCCGCCTTTCGCGCGCAGCCTGGGGCGCGGCACCGACGACCTCGCCGCGATGCGCCACCTGCAGGCGGCGATCCGGCGTGTCGCCACGGGTGGACGGATCGTGGCAATCATGCCCGACTGGTTCACGCCCAGCGCGCGCGTGAAAGCCGCCTATGACGCGGTGCTGACCGGCTGCACGGTGCGGACCTCGCTCCGCCTGGAGAACTGCTACCGCAAGCACGGCACCAACATCGCCGTCCGGCTCTACGCCATCGACAAGCTGCCGGGGGCCAACACCACGGTCACCGTACAGCGCAGCTCGGTTGCTGCCTTTCTCGACGTGCTGGAGGTGCCGGCCCGTGCCGCGCTGGTGGGTGATACCCCGAGGTCCAAACCTGCGGTACAAAAGCCTGCGCTGTTCGGTGCGGCACGCTCGACCAAGGTTGCCGCGCCGCGGCCATTCCATGCGCCCGTTCGCAACAACGTCCTGCCGGTTGCCTATCAGACATTGCCGACGCCCGCGCCGCTGGCAGAGCAGGTCGGCGTCTACCTGCCGTACCGGCCGAGCCGCATCGTGTTCGATGCCGCAGGCGACCATCCGACGGCGCTGGTGGAGTCGGTCGCCATGGGTTCGATCCCGGCGCCGATCCCGACCCATGTTCCGCATCTGCCGGAACGCACCGTCAGCGAGCGGCTGCTGTCCTCCTCACAGCTCGAAACGGTGGTCTATGCCGGCCACGCCTGGACCCAGCTGATCCCCGGCAGCTTCGTGCCCGCCAAAGAAGGGGTGGGCCTGACGATCGATCCCGCCGGGCGCCGCTACCGGAAGGGCTTCTTTTTGGGTGACGGCACGGGCGCGGGCAAGGGTCGTCAGGTCGCGGCCTGCATCCTCGACAGCTGGCTCGCCGGCCGGCGCCGGCACATCTGGGTCAGCAAGAACGAACCGCTGCTGGAGGACGCGCGCCGCGACTGGACCGCGCTTGGTGGCCTGTCGGCCGACGTACAACCCGCGTCCAACTGGAAGATCGACCAGCCGATCGCGCTCGACGAGGGCGTGCTGTTCGTCACCTACCCGACGCTCCGCTCCGCCCGCGGCGACGCCAGCCGACTGCAGCAGATCATCGATTGGGCCGGTCCCGACTTCGACGGCGTGATCGCGTTCGACGAGGCGCACGAAATGGGCGGCGTCGCTGGTGGCGAGGGCGCGCTCGGCGCCAAGGAGGGATCGCAGCAGGGCATCTGCGGCGTGCTGCTCCAGAACAACTTGCCCGACGCGCGCGTGCTGTACGCCTCCGCGACCGGGGCCTCGGACGTCAACAATCTGGCCTATGCGGTCAGGCTCGGCCTGTGGGGGCCGGAAACCGCCTTCGCCGATCGCGAAGCCTTCATCGCCGAGATCCGCAAGGGCGGCATCGCCGCCATGGAGCTCGTCGCAAGGGATCTCAAGGCGCTCGGGCTCTACACGTCGCGCGCACTCAGCTTCGCCGGTGTCGAATACGAGGTGCTGCGCCACGGCCTGACCCCGATCCAGATCGAGATCTACAACAGCTACGCCGAGGCATGGGCGATCATCCACCAGAACATGGAAGCGGCGCTCGAAATGACCGGCGTGGTCGACCGCCTGAAGAACGAGACGCTCAACAGCGGTGCCAAGGCGGCAGCCCGCTCGCGTCTGGAGTCCACCAAGCAGCGGTTCTTCGGCCAGGTGTTGCTGGCGATGAAGCTGCCGACCGTCATCCCTGCGGTCGAGGGCCACATCCGCGCCGGTCAGTCAGTGGTGCTGCAGCTGGTCACGACCGCGGAAGCGATCCTCGATCGCCGGCTGTCGCAGATGACAGCCGAAGAGCGCGCCGATCCCGTGATCGACCTCAGCCCGACCGAGTATGTGATCGACTACCTGATGCGCGCCTTTCCGACACGCCAGATGCAGCCCTACACCGATGACACCGGCGCGGTTCACTCGCGTCCGATGGTCGACGAGGGCGGTCAGCCGGTCCACAATCCCGACGCGATCGCCGCCCGCGACGGGCTGATTGAGCAGCTGTGCGCGCTTCCCCCGATCAAGTCGGCGTTGGACGCGCTGATCGAGCATTTCGGCACCGACCAGGTGGCGGAGGTGACGGGCCGCTCGAAGCGGCTCGTCGCCGGCGACGATGGCCGGCAGAAGATCGAAATCCGTGGCAGCCGCACCAGCCAGGCTGAAGCGGCCGCGTTCATGGCCGGGACCAAGCGCATCCTAGTGTTCTCGGATGCGGGTGGCACCGGTCGGTCCTACCACGCCAGCCTTGATGCGGTGAACCGGGAGCAGCGGGTCCACTTCCTGCTGGAGCCGGGCTGGCGCGCCGATCGCGCGATCCAGGGGCTCGGCCGCACGCATCGCACCCATCAGGCGTCGACTCCGCTGTTCCGGCCGGTAACCACCGACTGCAAGGGCGAGCTGCGCTTCACCTCCACCATCGCACGCCGTCTCGACAGTCTGGGCGCGCTCACCCGCGGTCAGCGCCAGACCGGGGGCCAGAACCTGTTCGATCCCGCCGACAACCTCGAAAGCGAGTATGCCAAGGACGCGCTGGTCACCTGGTTCCACCTCCTCAACAGCGGCAAGCTCACCAGCACCACGCTCGATGATTTCTGCTCGCGCACCGGCCTGGAGATCCACGACAAGGATGGCGTGCTCAAGGACGAGCTGCCGCCCATCCAGCGCTGGCTCAATCGGCTGCTGGCGCTAGGCATCCCGCTCCAGAACGCGATTTTCGACGAGTTCCTGGCGCTGGTCGAGACCCGCGTCGCCGCGGCGCGACAGGCCGGTACGCTCGACGTGGGCGTCGAGACGATCACGGCCGACACCGCGACCCTTATCGACGACACCGTGCTGCGGACCGACCCGTTGTCGGGCGCGACCTCGCACCTGCTCACCATCGAGATCGCGCGTCGCAAGACGCCCATCTCGTTGGAGCGTATCCTCGACCGGGCAGCCTATGACGACGATGCGATGTTCGTCGTCAACGCCAAATCCGGCAAGGTAGCGCTCCGCACCAAGGCGCGGCCGTGGATGGACGAGGAGGGCAAGCCAATCCCGCGTCTCGAACTGCAGCGGCCCTGCCGGCGCGAGTATATGGGCGAGACCGACCTTTTCGAGAGCGCCTGGGAGCCGATCAACCGCAACGACTTCATGCACGCCTGGAGCGCGGAGGCGGCCGAGGCCGCAACCCAAGTCGATACCGAGACGGTGCGGCTCGCGACCGGGTTGCTGCTGCCGATCTGGTCGGCGCTGCCGGCGGACTCGATGGCGGTCAACCGCATCGTCGACGACGCCGGCAACAGCTGGCTCGGCCGCATCGTCTACGACCACAATGTCGCGCAGCTCTACACCAGGCTCGGCATCGCCAAGACCGACGAGCTTGACCCGGGCGTGATCGCCCAGGCGGTGATGGCTGGGCGGGTCGTCGACGTCACCCGCCCGTTCCCGCTGACGATCAAGCGGTCCCTGGTGAACGGGACACAGCGGCTCGAACTGATCGGAGCCCCGGCGGCCCAGCTGCCTTGGCTGAAGTCGATCGGCTGCTTCACGGAGATCATCGCCTACCGCACGCGCCTCTTCGTACCGGCACCGACCGCGGACGCGATCCTCAAGACGCTGCTGCAATAGCTGGTCGCCGGTCACCCAACCGGCAGCTGCATCCGGGCGCGAAAAGGACTCGGCCCGACTCACCCGCGCTAGGCCGTCATTAGCGGCCGGGATAAGGAACAGCCATGGAACGCGAGATCACCCACAGCTGCGGCCATGTCGAGCGTCACTTCGTCGGAGGCACATTCGCCAGTGATGCCGAGGCGCAGGCGCGCAAGCTTGCCCGCATGAAATGCAAGCCGTGCTTCAAGGCTAGCAAGAAGGCCAAGGCCGACATCCAAGCCGACCTCGATCGCACGACGCTCTCCGGCGTCGACCTGCCGGCGCTGACGGGTAGCGACCGGCAGGTCGCCTGGGCCGCGACGATCCGTTTGGAGCGTCTGGCGGCCCTGCACCGCACTCTGCCGGCCCGCACCGCGGCATTCGCGCCGGTAACGGACGCCAAATGGTGGATCGACCATCGCGGCTTGGATCTCGCCACCCTGCCGGCAACGGACCTGGCGGCTTAGCCCGGGTCATTGGTTCCGAAGCGCCGGGGCGACCCGGGGCCAAGAGGGAGGGGGAGGAGCTGGGGTGTCCGGAAGATGCCGGATCCCAGCAAGAAGGTGTTTCCCCATGATCCAGACCGTGAAGCTCGCCAAGCTCGTGCCCTCGGACCTGAATGTCCGGAAGACGCGCGATGAGGATACCGAGCAGTTCGCCGCCAGCATCCTCGCCATGGGCGTGCTGCAGAACCTGATCGTCACCCCGCTCAAGAAGCCTCGCGGCTCGTTCGGCATCGTTGCCGGCTACACCCGCTATGCGGCGCTGATGCTGCTCGCCTCCCGCGGCGACATCGACGCTGCCGACTACGACGTGCCGGTGAAGCTGATGACCGGCGACGACCTGTCGCTCTCCGAGGTGTCGCTGACCGAAAACTTCCAGCGTCGCGACATGACGCCCGCCGACGAATGCCGCGCCTTCGACCTGATCCTGTCCCAGGGCGGCGACGTCGATGGCGTCGCCAAGAAGTTCGGCGTCACCCGCCGCTTCGTCGAGGGTCGTCTTCGTCTCGCCAAGCTGGCGGAGCCGATTTTCGAGGCGCTGGCCGAAGGCCGGATCACGCTCGACCTCGCCAAGGCCTATGCCTCGACCGAGAGCCACGATCGCCAGCTCAGCGTCTGGAACGCTTATGGCCGGATGAGCCACTACGGCGCCGACAGCATCCGTCGCCTGATCGCGAACGAGTCGATGAAGTCGTCCGACCCGGTCGCGATCCTGGTCGGCGCCGACGCCTATGTGGCCGCGGGCGGCATCATCGACCGCGACCTTTTCACCGAGGCCGGCGACAAGTGGACGAAGCCGGAGGTGGCGCAGGCCCTTGCCGCCGCGCTGATGGAGACCGAGGCGCAGCGGGTCGGCACGGAACTCGGCCTGGCCTGGGTGCGGCCGATCGCCAGCGCCAGCAGCTACGAGGCGACCCGGACGCTGCACGAGGTCGACGTGCCGACCAGGCCGATGACGGAGGACGAGCAGGCGACGGAGATGCGCCTCGAGGAGCGGCTCGGCGAGATCGAGACCGAGATGGAATCGGGCGACGTCGACGAGGAGGCCGGCGCCGCGCTCGAAGCGGAAGTCGAGACGATCGAGGCGCAGCTCGGCCAGCTGCAGGCGAGCCTGCAGGTCCTGCCCCCCGAGATCGCGTCGCGCGTCGGCACGTTCCTGACGCTCTCGCGCGAGGGCCAGATGGTGCTCGACGACAACTTCTACAGCGAGACGCCGCTGACCATCACCATGGTCGAGCCGGAGACGATCGAGGGCGGCGAGACCGACGGCGAAGCTGGCGAGGGCGAGGTGGCGGCGCCGGTCGCCAGCCCGACCTTCTACATCGAGGAAGGCAGCGCGCCCTCCCGTGGCGGTGCGACCGCGCCGGTCGACCCGGACGCCGCGGCACCGGGCGGCAAGGCGCTCAGCCAAGTGCTGCTCGACCAGTTGTCGGTCCAGCGGCGCGACGTGCTGGGGGCGGCGCTGATCGCCAACCCGGCGCTGGCGCTCGACTACATGCTGTTCGCGATGGTTGACGGCCGCACCATGGGCGGCTCGGGCGACGGCACCACGATCTCGGCGTCCAAGCCGCAGGACCCGGTGATGTCGAACAGCGTGCCCGGCTCGCGCGCACACGACTACCTCGCCGAGGTGCATGACGGTCTGGACGCCTCGTGGGGCGTGCCCGGTGGCAAGGTCGAGCGGTTCGAGGCGTTTCGCGCGCTCGGCGACGAGGCCAAGGCCGCTTGGCTCGCCTGGATCGTGGCGACGTCGCTGGAGGCCAAGGAGCTCTACGGCAGCCACAAGCAGAACCCGCTCCAGAACCGGCTCGCGACTATCCTCGAAGTCGACGTCGCCAGCTGGTGGCGGCCGACGTCGGAGAACTTCTTCGACCGCGTGTCCAAGGGAACGCTGCTCTCGCTCCTGGACGATGTTGGTGGTCCCGCGCTCTCCGGCCGCCACGCCAGCAGCAAGAAGCCCGAGATCTCGGCCTCGTGCGAGAAGCTGTTCAGCGGCAACGCGATCGTCGAGACCGAGGTTAAGGACGCGGCGCTAGCCTGGGTCCCGGCCGCGATGCGGTTCAACGACACCGCGTCCGCCGACAAGGATGAGGACGGGGGCGACCTCGAAGGCTTGATCGGCGCTGACGACGAGGACGGCCTGGGCGGCGACGACCTCGCTGCGCTGGTCGGGGACGGTCCCGACGACGACGGCGAGCTGTCGATCGGCGAGGAGCGACCGAGCCCCGACGAGGGTGACGAGAGCGCCGGCACCGGCATCGACGAGGACGTCGAGGAGCATCAGCTGCTCGCGGCCGAGTAACTCGCCCCCGCATCTGCTGGGCACGTTGCCGCCGGCGCGCTCCCAAGGCCGCCGGCGGCCTTCTTCCGTCACCCGCCGGGATGCCTGCCATGGCCCATCTGCCCCAGAACAGCCGCGAGATCGCGGCGACCATCACCGACACCATCATCGCCCGCCTGGATGTCGGCACGCTGCCGTGGCGCCGCGGCTGGTCGCTGACCGGCGAGGGCGGGCGACCGCTCCGCCATGAGGGCACGCCCTACACCGGCATCAACACGCTCTGGCTGTGGGCGACCGCCGAAGAGCGCGGATATCGCAGCCGCTACTGGATGACGCGCCGGCAGGCCGAGGAGCTCGGCGGCCGGGTCCATCGCGCCGCCCGCGCCTCCATCTCGGTCTATGCCTCGACCTTCCGCAAGGCTGGCCGGCCGACCCTGACGGGCGAGGCGACCGCGGCACTGATCCGCTTCCTGCGCTCATACCTGGTCTTCAACGCCGACGAGGTCGAAGGCCTGCCCGCCTATTATTACGTCCGAGACGTGCCGCCGACGCCGCTCGCGCTGTCGCAGCGGCAGGAGGCGATCAACAGCTTCTTTTTCTCGATCCCGGCCGTGGTCCGCCACGGAGGCGACCAGGCCTATTTCTGCCCTGGCACCGACCACATCCAGCTGCCGCGCCCCGGCGCCTTTCGCTCGGCCGACGCCTACGCCTCCACCCGAGGCCACGAGACCGTTCACTGGACGGGGCACGGCGCCCGGCTCGATCGCACGTTCGGCAAGCGCTTCGGTGACCAGGCCTATGCCATGGAGGAGTTGGTCGCCGAGCTCGGCAGCGCGATGATCTGCGGCGAGCTCGGCCTACCGACCGAACTCCACGATAGCCACGCCAGCTACATCGACCACTGGCTGCGCATCCTGAAGGCCGACAAGTCCGCGATCTTTGTCGCCGCCACCAAGGCCGAGCAGGCGGTCACCTTCCTTCGCAGCTTCGCCGCGTCCGTTTCGGCCGCGGCCTAAACCCCCAACCAGGAGACCCATCATGGGTTGGCTCAGCATGCAACGCTTCCACATGGGCGGACACGCGACGCCCAAGGCCTATTTGGATGCGCAATTCACTTACAGCCGCGATCGTGAGGACGGCAGCACCTATGCCATGCGCGTCCTCGCCAGCGCCTGCGTCGGCAACCGCGTCTGGTACGCGGCCGCCCGCGTCGAGCGCAGCGGCCAGGAGCCCTATGTCATCGCGCTCGTGTGCCTGGTTCGCTGGAGCCCGCAGGCCAAGGACGGCTACGTCTTCGCGTACAAGGACATGGAGGAGTCCATGGGGCCGTGCGAAGCCGAGTGCCCCGAGCGTATCCTCGGACTGCTCACCCCGACGACGAACGAACATGCACTCGACTGGCGCAAGCGCTGCCGCGATCGTCTGCGCTTGCGTTCCCGAAAGATCGAGGATGGCATGCACATCCGGCTTGCAACGCCACTGACCTTCACCGACGGCCATGTCGGCGCGGAGTTTATCGTCGTGAAGAATGGCGGCTCATTGAGCTTCCGCCCCGCCAGCGGTCATGGCCGCTACCACATCCGCAACTTCCGCGCCCTTGCCTATGAGGTGGTGCCGCAGCTCAAGGTACATCGTACCGTCTTCGCCGCGTCGTCCGCCACTCCAGCCTGACGAGAACCGCCATGCCCGACATTCTGCCCCTCTCGCCGCTCAGGCGGCAACTATGCAGCTACGACAATGCGGCGCGCGTTGCCGGCGCCATGGCGGACGCCGGCCTGGACGTGGCCATCGTGTCGACGCTCGATCCGCTCCAGCCCTGGCGCATCGTCGAGCCGGTGGAGCAAGCGACCGAACCGAGGATCCTCGAATGCGCCTGATCTGCATCGCCCTCCTGCTCTCGTCGTGCCACCGCGCGACCACCGAGGCCGGAAACGGCGACGCGATGACCGCCAAGGCACACGCGATCGATGGCGACACGGTCGCGGTCGACTACCGCCTGCTCGGCGCCGACGCCTTCGAGAAGCACCAGCTCTGCCGACGTGCCGACGGGTGCTGGCCCTGCGGCAAGGCCGCGCAGGACTTCACGTCCCGTCTGCTCAAGCGTTCGGAGATCACGATTCGGACGGTCGGCACCGCAAGCTACGGCCGGCCGGTGGCGACCGTCGACGTCGACGGCGAGGATCTTGGGCAAGCGCTGATCGAGAACGGCCTCGCCGTGCCCCGACCGAGTTTCCTCAAGGCGGACCCGGCGCGCGCGTCGCGCTACCAGGCCGCCTACGATCACGCCGTCGCCGCACACACCGGCGCGCATGCCGGCTCCTTTCTCGACCCGGCCGACTGGCGTCACGGCAAGCGCCTCGCCTGTGAAGGGGCTCCTTCCGACGACTAGCGCCTCGCTTCGTGCTTTCGCGGACGGATTGGCGCAGCCCGCGAGACCGGAAACTTCTTTCCGGATTCAGGCAACATCTTTCCGAGCCGAGCCGGTGCTGCGGAGGGGAGAGGGAGTGGGCTGGCGGGCGTGACGATGCGCTCGACAGACCGGGAGCCCCCGATGAACTTCGACACCGCGCACCGCCACCAACAGGCGCTCGACCCCAGCGCGCTCACCACTATCCGCACGACGCTGCACGCGATCGAACAGGGCATCATCGACTGCCGCAACGCCGGGGTCGATCCCGACACGGATCCGGCCGTCGTGCTGCTCGCGCGCCACCTGGCGGTGGTGTCCAGCAACCGCGCCAGCGAGGCCGTGCTGCAGGCCGCCTGCCGGCGCCGCCTGGGCGACATCGAGCGCTTCCCGGCGCTGCTCGCCCTCGCGATCGGCGGGGTCGCCTATGACGCGGCCGCCAAGGATCGCTTCCACAAGGATGGCCGCAAGGCACTGCGCCTGTTGGCGCAGGCCCTGACGCTCGCGCCCGACAGCCACACGGTTTCCTCGTGGATGGGGGACGCCTCGCAGTCCGGTGCCGTGACGCTGGTAAGCCGCGTGCTTTCGGTAACGCTGCGGGTCGGCGGTCTCCATGAAGGTCGGGAGGTGAGCTATCGCGCGATCAAGGGCGGCGTGGAGCAAGCACCCCATTTCGCGGCCGTCCGCGTCCTGCTCGACCCGCAACGCTTCGCCGACCGCCTACGGCGTGAGCTGATGGTGCCTGCGATCGAGGAGACGCCGGCGCAGAAGCTGCTCACGGCCTGAACTGGTTGCTCGACCAGGGAACGCCGTCCACCATCGCATCGACCCGCCTTCGCTGGTAGCTTCCCATCAACAGGACCAGCCACGCTCCAGTACCGTCTAACTCGGAGAGCTGAAATGAGCCGTCACGTCTTTCCAGGCCATACCGGCGCCACCTCCGTCACCCTCGGATGGGACCGGCCCCTCAACACATTCTTCGTCCAGGTTTTCCGCCCCGACCCCGACGACGAGGGCGAGGAGACGAGCTTCATCTGGCAGGGCACCACCAACGGCGAACTGCCGAGCCCGGCCGCGGCGATCGACATCGCACGCCCATGGGCTGACTTGCCCGACGATATCGGTCGCACCCTCGAGCTCGACCGGCTGAAGACCAGCGCCACGGGCGACGGCGTTGCCCAGATCGCGGCCAAGCGCTGGATCGAGGGCAATCGAAGCTAGGAGCGGAGAGGGCGAGGGCGATCGATCCGTTCCGGATCGACGGAGATCCCCATGCCCGACATCATCGATCTCGGCGGTGCGCCCGCTGAAGCCGAATGCGCCCAGCTCGGCCAGACGGCCAACTTCGCCGCGGTGAACATCTTCGAGGTCGAGATCTATCGCCTCGCTATCATTGCGCGTTACGGCGCCCCGCCCGAGGGATGCCGCCTCGCCGAACTGGCGAACGACCACGACTTCGGCACCTACCGGACGCTCACCCTCCGTGTCGCCGACGGTGCCGGCCCGGAGGCGCAGGCCTATGCCGACGCCGTCGAACCGGGTCTCGCCACCTGGTTGGAGGCCGGCTTCGCGCCTCCCGTGACCTACACGGGCAAGACCGCGACCATCCCGCGCAACGACCCGGTCGAGCTCGTGATCGGCGCGCTCCACACGTCTCGGCCCGACGCCGATGGCCGCTTCGCTCTGCCCGATTTCGAGGTGATCCACGGGAACCTCACGCGCGCCTTTCCCGAGGTCGCGGAGACCGCACGCGCGCGCATGACGGCAGCGGCCGCCTCCTGATCCCGTAGCCACACAGGGACGGTGCATCGGCAGACCCCGGCACCGCCCTTCACGAACATGGAAGGGACCCACATGTCCAACACCTTCACCTAGGCGGCGTTCACGCTGCTGATGAGCCGCGAAGATGCCGCCCTACTCCGCACCGCGCAGCAAGCGGCCGACATCCTCGACACGAACGGCGACGACGCCGATCTCGCCGCCGGCTTTGACACGCTGGACGAACGCGGCATCACCCACGAACTGGTCCGCTACCAGCCCAAGCGGTTCAAGCATTGGCCGCCCTACTACTCGCTGCTGGAGATGGCGCTGACCAACGCCACCCTGCCGAGCAAGAGCATGGACGGGTCCAGCTGCAGCCTCAAATACAAGAAGGCACCCCAGGACGCTTTCCTGCGCACATGGGCTCCGGCGGTCGAGGCGTGGGGCAGGGGCCAGAAGGTCACCCGCCTGATCGGCTTCGACGCCGGCGTGCGCGACACGCTGCGCGCATCCCATGCCGCCACGATCGAGGATCCGCTGTACGACTATGACTATCCCCTGCGGCGATGGGGATGGGACCGGGACGCCTGTACCCGCCGGATCGAGGCCGCGGGCCTGCCGGTGCCGCCCAAGTCGAGCTGCTGGTTCTGCATCGGCATGACGCCCGACGAGGTCCGCGAACTGCCGACCTGGTGCCTGCGGCTGATCGTGCTGGTGGAGGCCCGTGCCGCGCCGCGACTCCACACCGTCGAAGGCCTATGGCGCAAGACGACCCGCGCGCGCCCGGGCCGCATGACCGACTTCATCCGCCGCGACCGGCTGCTGCCATCAGCCGAGGTAGACCGCATCTGGCGCGATGCGCCGGCCGACCTCATTCGCTTCCAGGACGTCGCCGCCATGATCCCAGTCGCGGAGCGTCCGACCATGGCGGACTGGCTGGAGCGCTTCAACGCCGGCCTCGCCGTTGCCACCCAAGGCCTCGATCTGGCCGCCTGACCCGAAGGAGGTTCAAATGGACGTTCACTCCACCGCACCGGCTGCGACCGGCACCGCAGCTGCCGCGATCGAGCCGATGCTGATTCTTTCCACGGCTCACCTCACCGAGGAGACCTGCAACCTTTTCTTGGCCGATTACGCCGGTCCGGCATGGCGCAAGGGCGACTATGGCTGGTTCGTCTACGTGCCCGAGGACGCCGACAGCGAGCTGCCGCCGGACCTCACCGCCTGCCTGGCACTCGCGCGCGAGAAGGCTGCTTTCTGGGTGATGTTCGATCGCGACGAGGCGCAGATCGAGGAGTTGCCCGCCTACGAATGGTAGCCGGCCTCTGCGCCATCGCCGGACTGCTCCACGAGATCAAGCCAGCGCCGGCAACGGTCTCGATTGGGATCGTTGATCGAGAATGTGCGCTTGCATGATGCGTAGCGTGAAGCGCTCTTTCGGCACCATCACTGCTCCTTCGCGAAGGTAGAAACGAATCGCGTCCTTGTTCCAGTTGGGTGTCTGCCACTGCATTTCGGATATCTCCCGTTCCGCCGCATGTGCGCGTACAGCTTCCAGTAGAGCGGCCCCGATCCCACCACCCCGGCAGCCCTCCTGCACGAACAGGCAGTCGAGGTGCAGGAACGATCGCCCCGTCCATGTCGAGAAATCCAGCGTAGCGGTAGCATAGCCGACAAGCTGGCCTGCCTGCATGGCGACCCAGCCTAGAAGAAGAAACGGCGGCTCAAGGGCGGAACGCAGGGCGGCTACGCTGACGCTGGTTTCCCCCCGCTCATATGCGGCGTGGCTGCGGATCAGCGGGAGCATCGCTTCCGCGTCGGCCCCGCTGGTGGGACGGACATGGAAGCCATGCTTAATGGAAGCGGTTGCCGGAACAGAGTCAGGCACTCGGCTGGCCGCTTTCGAGCGGAAAACCTTCGTCGATCCAACCCGTCACGCCCCCCGTCATGATCTTCACGGGCCGCGACAGCCGCGCCAATCGAAGCGCGCCTCGCGCTGCGCCATTGCAATGAGGTCCGGCGCAGTAAGTGACGAACATGGTGTCCGCCGGCCACGCCGATAACTTGGAAGCGATGATCTTGCCGTGAGGCAGATTGATCGCGCCCGGCACATGGCCTTTGGCGAACAGGTCGGGACCACGCACGTCGAGCAGCACGAAGCCGGAATCGCGCTGAGAAAGCGCCTCATGCACGTCCCAGCAATCCGTCTCAAACCGGAAGCTGCCAGCGAAATGAGCCTCAGCCTCGGGGGCAGGCGCTGCGGGTATGTCGATCACGGCATTGGGCACGGGTCACCTCCTGTTAATGACGCCTTGTGGACGATCTCTCCCGGCACTCGCCATCGGCTGGATTGCCGTTTATCGAAAGGATTAGGCCAACGGCCCCCAAAGCTCCTAACCGCCTCGTTGTCGCTCTCGCCTATGACGGGCTTTGCACGTTCGAGTTTGGCATCACGGCGGAGGTGTTCGGTCTTGCGCGCCCGGAGATGGGTGCTGACTGGTACAGGTTTGTGTCCTGCGCTGAACGCCCCGGCCAATTGGCAACCAATGCCGGGCTGGCGGTCCAGGTCGATCACGGCCTCGATACGCTGGCCGAAGCCGGGACGATCGTTGTTCCCGGCTGGCGATCGGAAGGCGAGCCCCCATCGGGACGCCTGCGCGAGGCCCTGCTTGCCGCACACGCGCGAGGGGCACGGCTAGTCTCGATCTGCTCTGGCGCTTTCCTGCTAGCGGCGACGGGGCTGCTGGATGGCCGTCGCGCAACAACGCACTGGCGCTACGCCGAACGCCTGCAAGCTGCTCACCCAGCGGTCCTCGTAGATGCCGACACCCTCTATGCGGGTGACGATCGTCTTTTCACCTCCGCCGGATCGGCGGCCGGCATCGATCTTCTGCTCCACTTGGTGCGCATGGACTTCGGCCCGGATGCGGCGAACAGCGTTGCGCGACGCATGGTGGTCGCGGCGCATCGCAGCGGGGGGCAAGCTCAGTTCATCGAACGCCCGGTGATGGCGCGATCGGATAGCCCGCTCGGGGGTTTGCTCGACCGGCTGCGGAGCGATCCGGCGGTGCCGTGGACAATCCACCGAATGGCCCGCACTGCGGGCATGAGCGAACGCACGCTTGCGCGACGCTTCCGGGAAGAAACAGG
Organism: Sphingomonas sp. GC_Shp_6; assembly: GCF_026540835.1. Taxonomy (NCBI): domain Bacteria; kingdom Pseudomonadati; phylum Pseudomonadota; class Alphaproteobacteria; order Sphingomonadales; family Sphingomonadaceae; genus Sphingomonas; species Sphingomonas sp. GC_Shp_6. Next base: position 110,458 of record NZ_JALNUO010000007.1, read on the forward strand.
GGACAGCCCCTTGGCATGGTTGACTATGCAACGGATCGCGCTGGCTCGTGATCTCCTTGAGACGACGAACCTGCCCATGGAACATATTGCCGATAAAGCAGGCATGGGAAGCGCGACCAATCTGCGGCTGCACTTCACTGCGAATGTCGGCATACCGCCAAACCTCTACCGCAAGCAATTCCGCCGGGCGGACGCCACACCCAACTTCGCGCTGCGCGGCGTGTCATGACTTTTCCGATTAGGATCGAGTTTCGAGAATGCTCACCGTCCGTTCGGCCAGGAAGCTGGCCTGACGAAATCTGCTGGTCAGACGGGAGCGTGCAGGGCGCTCACCAGCGTGTCGAACACGACCTTGTAGCGGACTGTCGTCCTCAAATCTTCGTGCATTGCGATCCAGAGCGGTAGCGTAAAGGTCACATTCTTCAGCACCCGCACCAGCGCCGGATCGCGCTGTGCGACCGCTACTTGGCACAAGCCGATACCGAACCCCGCGCGCAGGCATGCGAGCTGCGTCAGATTGCTGTCGGAACGCAGCGCAAAGCTGCTCCGCTCCAAGCCGGGCACGGCGGCGACCATGGTGCGCAGGGCCGGCGTCTCGGTGTCAAACCCGATCAGGTCGTGCCCGGCAAGCCCGGCCAGATCGGCCGGCGTGCCGCGCCGATTTAGATAGTCCTGGCGCGCGTGGAAGCCGAGGTCGATGGGAGGCAGACGGCGCGCGACCAGCGCGCCCTGTGTCGGTTCAGTGTTGCGGACGGCGATGTCGGCCTCGCGGCGCAACAGGTCGTCCACCCGGTCGGTCAGCGCCAGCTCGATGGTGAGCGCGGGGTGGTCGCGTCGCATCCGCGCCAGAACCGGTGGCAGGTGCTCGACGCCCGCCACCTCGCTGGCGCTGATCCTCACCGTTCCCGCTACCTCGCCCATTGTGCCGCTCGCGGTGCGCAGCAGCGCCGCGGCTGTGGCCGCCATGGTTTCGGCATGCGGGCGCAGCGAGGAAGCGAGGTCGGTTGGCACCAGGCCGCGTTGCGAGCGTACGAGCAGATCGGCGCCTAGCGCGGCTTCGAGTGCATCGACGTGACGCGCCACGGTCGGCTGGGTCAGCCCCAACCGACGCGCCGCGCCCGACAGCGAGCCATCCTCGATCACCGCGAGCAGCGTGCGGTATAGCGCCCAGTCGGGATTAGCGTTCATCCATATCCGTGTAGCAGGTCAACGCATTACCACGCTGGCCTTGGCCGGGATGGACACAAAGGAAACGCCTTAGTCGGCCGCAACAGACAGCCTCCCCCGCGTATCGAGAATGGTGATGCAAAGAGCTGCGGCGGCGCTGCGCAGGCAGCGATGCTGCTCCAATCAGCGATTGTCTTCCTGGATCAGGTCGGACGCCCGCCAGGAGGCGGCCATGGTCGGTGCATTGGTGTTGCCTGATGGAATTTCGGGAAACACCGAGCAGTCCATCACACGCATGCCTTCGACGCCCCGCACGCGCAGTCGGTGATCAACCACGGCGTCGTGTCCCGGACCCATCGCGGCCGTGCCGACTGCGTGGTAGCCGGACTGTCCGTGCTTGCGGTACAGACCAAGGATCTCATCGTCGCTCTTCGCATCGCGTGTTTCTTCCGTCTCTCCTACAACCAAGGAACCGAACGCCTCCGCCGCCACGATGTCGCGCATTGCTCGGGTCCCGGCGATTGCGTTGGCCCGGTCATCGTCAGTGCCAAGATAGTTGGCATTGATCGACAGCGGCGCGGCAGGATCGTTCGACGTAATGTGGACGCTGCCCTTGCTGGTCGGACGCAGAAGATAGGAATAGCATTGCATGCCTGGCTCCTTCTCAAAGCCGATCTGACCCTTGGGGCCCTTCTCCACCGTATAGGGGTTGAACATGATCTGCGTATCGGCCCGCTTCGAGGCCGGATTGGCGCGGATGAAGGCGATCGCCTCTGCGGCGCCGATCGCCATGGGCCCGGTGCCGCTCGCCATGTAGCGGGCGATGTTGCGGAACAGGCGCCAGCCGCCGAACTCGCGGTTCTGGCTGTCCCGCCACTCTCTCAGCCGGAAATTGAGCGGCAGCGTCAGATGCTCATGCATCTGCTTGCCGACATTGGGGCTGTGGTGGACGACGGACACGCCCGCCGCACGTAGAACCTCGCCATCGCCGATCCCTGAAAGCTCCAGCAGCTTCGGCGAGGCAAGCGCCCCCGCGCACAGGATGACCTCGCGGCGCGCCCGATACTCGACCGGGTGGCCACCCCGCGTCGCTGACACACCGATCGCACGACGGCCCTCGATCATCACGCGCTCGACCGTGACATGGGTGTGCACCGTCAGGTTGCGTCGCTGAGCGGCTTTCTTCAGGAAAGCGCGCGCCGAACTGACGCGGCGTCCGCTGCGATCGATGTTCCACTGCGCATAACCAACGCCCTCCAGTTCGGGACCGTTCTGGTCCGCCTTGAACGGCAACCCCTTCTCCGTACCCGCCGCAACGAAGGCGTCGGCAAGACGATTGCTATAAGGGTTGGTGTTGATTTCCACCGGCCCTCCAGCACCACGATATTCGTTGGCACCGAGTTGGTGATCTTCGAGCTTGCGAAGGTAAGGCAGCATCGTGTCCCAATTCCAGCCGGAAATTCCCATCTCCTCCAGCCGGTCGTAATCTTCGCGCCCCGAGCGGATCCACACCATCCCGTTGATGGCGCTGGAGCCGCCCAGCATCTTGCCGCGCACCCAGGTCTCCGCCGGGTAAAGGGACGCGGCATCATGCTGGATGGGGAAGAAAGAAGCACGATGCGGATCACCGACCAGCATACCATAGCCCTTGGGCATACGGCTGATCCAGCTATCCCCAGGACCTTGCTCCAGCAGCAGGACGCGGTGACGCCCGTTCTCCGACAATCGCTCGGCCATCACCGATCCGGCAGAACCCGAGCCGACGATGATGAAGTCATAGCCCTGGTCGGTGATCGCTTTGGTCATTGTAGCAGCCGCCTGAAAGTGAGGTATTTTTAGAGATATGTGTCTATAAGCGCACAAGACCAAAAAGGTTGCACGGCCGCCACTGAAGGCCCGAAGAACGATAAAGATAGTTGAGGGAATGTAGTTAGTGGCGAAACAGCCGAAGCAGGATCGCGGCCGCGAGCGCCGGGACCAGATCCTGGATGCAGCCGCTGGCCTGCTCCTAGAGCAGGGGGAGCGCGGCGTGATGATGCATTCGGTTGCCGCGCGGGCAAACGCGTCGACGGGGTCGATGTACCACCTTTTCCGCAACCGGGAGGAGTTACTTGAGGCTTTGTTCCGCCGACACACGGATGCCCTCGGTCGCCTAGCACCATCCTACGCGCTGGAGGACGCCCGGCTCTGGCGTCACATGTCCGCGCGCGAAGCGGTCGACCGGCTGTTCGGCTATGCCTTTAGCTACTTCGCGGTCAACGCCGATGCGCTGTCGCTGTTGTCGCTCAAGGAGAACCCGCGCTTTCCCGATTTCGAAGCCGTGGTCGAGGTAGCATTGACGTTCCGACTGGAAAAGGAGGCCGCGCCCACAATTGCACGGACTCTGGTCGCGATTTCGACGGGAACGCTGCTGTACCTGCAGAACTTGCCTGCGGCTGAGCGAGGTTCTGTTATCACCAGCCTTCCTGCCGCGTTGGCTGCCTATCTGGCTGAGCAGGATGCAGTGCATTCCAGCGCCGACAACCAAATCTAGCCGGATTATGGCAGTATCCTAGCGGCTATGTTCCGCGAGGTGTGCCTGACGTCCAGCCGCTTCGATGTTTCTGCCTGTGCCGCAAACACCTGAACGATCCCGCGCGCGGTTCAGCAGTGCTAAGCCACGTCGGGTGGAACGCATCGCCGTCCCGGATAGGCGGATATGCACCGTAGTGCGTAATTTGCTACCAAATAATCGGTAAGTTCTTTGCCTTTGCGGCTACGCAGTGTCCCCCACCAATTGTCGTCTCGATCGGAACGTCCCTCTCTGCGCAATGCGCCGATCTCCGGAATTGAAGCCTTGACGGAGAGGGTGCTGATTGTGATGTGGCCTATCTGGTGGAATAGGATGCTGCGTTTAGGTTTGCAGGCATGATTACGCCTCTCGTTCAAGGAAAGCAGGCAATGGATCGTCGTTCAGTCGGATTATGGTCAGCCGCTCTTGTCGGTGCCGGAGTGGCTACGCTGGCTTATGCGCGGCGAACGCGTGGGTTCAACACGGTCGACCCCGAGCTTCGCTCTGTCTTGTTGCGGGTCGCCTCACCCTCGTTCGGTCCAACGTTGACGCGGATGGCTCGCCTTGCCCCGGCCAGCGCACCCGTCGATGGCGTCGATCTCCAAGTTGAGCGGATACGATCAGCCGATGGGGCGGAAGTGACGACTTACACCTACCGGCCTGTCAACGCGGCTGCGAATGGTCCCGTCATGCTTTTTACACATGGTGGCGGCATGATCGTGGGATCCGCCGCAGGCTACCATGCCACAGTGTCTGCCTATGCGCGCGATCTCGGGCTGGTGGTCATAAGCACAGAATACCGCCTCGCGCCGGAAAACCCCTTTCCCGCCCCGCTGGACGACGTGCATGCCGCATATCTCTGGCTGCTCGCCAACGCCGCGGTGCTTGATGTCGACCCTGCGAAGATAGTCGTCGCGGGGGACAGCGCCGGCGGGGGCCTGACGGCCGCGCTCTGTCAGCGGCTGCTCGATAGTGGTGATCCGATGCCGCTGTTCCAGCTCTTGATCTATCCCATGCTTGATGATCGTACGACGTTGCGGCCCGCTCCCGCGAACCGGGGCCAGCTGATCTGGACGGAGAAGTCCAATCTGTACGGGTGGACGAGCTATCTGGGACGGCCGCCGGTCGCGGAAGCGGCGCCCGATCATGCTGTGCCCGCGCGGCGACAAGACCTGTCCGGCCTCCCCCCGGCATGGATTGGAGTGGGCAAGCTTGACCTCTTCTATGATGAAGATATCGCCTATGCGCATCGGCTCCGCGCAGCCGGGGTCGCCTGTCAGCTTGACGTTGTTGAAGGGGCCTTTCATGGCTTCGACCTGTTCGCAAAGACCAATGTCGCACGCGCCTTCCGCGAACGTTCGCTGCAGGCTATCCGCGATGCGATCGCGCGGACATACGAATCGTAGGCTTGGGCCGTATTGAAGCTTTTAAACACCTTTGACTACAAAGGCTTCTGCTAACGTATGTAGCCAGGCCGACAATGTAAGTCTTGCCCGGCTCATTAGCTCATGGGGAAAGCAGTGAATAACGACAAACAGGTATTTTAGTTTTTTGACGCGACGCCTTGCGTGTTCTGGGCTCGTTCTATGTACCGACCCTAAATAGTCAGTACGCCAATCCGACCTCCTAGATCGACTACAGGTACTCTGCCGGAGGTAACGGCCAACACCAAGCGCCTCACAAGGTCGGGGAACATGAGGGCGAGCATTATCGCGACCACGCCGCCCATCGAAGTACAACGATGTTGACCGGTTCCGTGACGTAGCTTGTCGCCAACGCTTCCAGATCATCGATGCTGTTCACGCCTGCATCGGCCGGCTCTGCTCCCAGCCCTGGCCATGCGAGGAACACGCCGTTCAGCCCTGCAACGTGCGCCACCGGCCGCCAGAAGGTCGCGGTGCCTGACGCGCCGGGCACGGAAAATGTCGTGGCCATGGACCGTCTTTAATGCCGTTACTAGCTTTCCCGCAGAGGAGCGGTCAGCGGGACGATCGAAGCCGTCCCGCAGGGATGGTGGACCGGGAACGAACGGCTTTGTTGAATTTGCCGGCGGTCACAAGCGAAACGCCCGCCCTTCCAAGTGGGAGCCGGTCCGAACCTTCGCATGATCGCAGCCCCTTACAGCCTGTGCTATGGAAACCCGTAGAGGAGTGTCTGTGCATGAAGACTCTCAGATTGATGGCCTACAATGCCGGCTATCCGCTCGCGGCGGCTTTCTTCGGCATCGGCGCCTGCGGGTTCATTTTGGATATCGGCAGGATGCTGGTGGGCCGTCCGCATCCCCTGATCCTCCAGTTCGCGCTCGCCACTTTGATTACGGGAGCGCTGTTCGCGCTCGCGTTGCGCCGCCTTGCACGCTCGTTCCGGGGCGGACGGTGAACCGCTTTGCGTTCACTTGGCGCACGGTTCTGTACACGATCATGGGCGTCATCTGGTTGGCTGTCGGTATTGGTCGACTCCATCGCGGCGAGAGCGGCTTTGTCTCATTCGCCGCGACTTTCACCGGCCTTTGCTGGTTCGTTGTCGCTTTCCTTTGGCGGCCAAGGCCGCTTCGCTGAACACGTCCTGCCCTTCACTGCGACGGAGACAATCTCATGAAGACGCTGGCCGTTCTGGCTCTCTTGCTCGTACCGGCCAGTGTGCTGGCGCAGACTGCCGAAGATGCTCATGTGCAACATATGGGTCGGTTGGCCGACACGGCGCTCAACGCGCAATATCATCGTACGATGGCGGCGATGGCGCTGGCCGATAAGGAGCGCGAGGTCGGCTTGAAAGACGGAAGCAGTAAGCCCGATGGTCACCCAACTTATCAGGCGGCACTGCTCGCTGCCGAACGCAACTGGCTCGCCTATCGCGACGCACATTGCGAGACCGTTGGCCTCGGCTATCGTGGCGGAGCCTATGAGGACGAAGCGGACGGCAAATGCGTCAACGAATTGGACCGCAAACGTACCGCGGAGCTGAAGACGGTATTGGATGGCATGAGTCATTGAGCCGATTTGGCGTTGAATGGCCGCTATTGGGGGCGGAAGTGGCCGCATCCAGCCCTCCCGATAGGAGCTGCCAGCGAGACGGCCAGAGCTTTCGCGTTGGGATCGAGTTCTGGAAATCCGATCAACTAGACACGGTCTCGCGGCTCTCTAGCTTGCTCTGGATGTTATTATGGCCGAACCGCGGGTGCGGTTCCTCACGCCCCACTCGCACAAGGGCAGCAGAGCCTCGATCAGCGTCATGCCGAATGGCGTGACGGTGTAATCAACCTTGGGCGGCACCTCGCCATAATCGTGACGAACCAAGACGTCTGCCGAGGCGAGTTCACGTAATTGCTGGATCAGCACCTTCTCGCTGATGCCGGCGACCGCCCGCTTGAGATCGCTGAACCGCCTCGGACCCGAGCGAAGGTGATACAGGATCAGCGGCTTCCATTTGCCACCCATGATGGCCAGCGCGACATCAAGGCCACAGTCAGTTGGGGGAGCAGATCGGAGAACGTTCATCAGGTCTCTTGATACTTACCTTTAGGTCAGTTCTACCCGCCTTACCAGTGTCGGTCCATATCCCGGAAACGTGCTCGACGGGATCGATCATCTTTTTCGTCGCAACAATGGAGCTTGGACATGACTGACACGCCGACCATTCTGATCTATGCGACATATCGCATCCAGCCCAACGACGTGGAAGCATTCCGGGATGTCGCTACGCGCATGGCGAATGCGGCCAGGCCGCGGGACGGCTGCGTGTTTCTAGACGTTACGGAAGAAGTAGGTGCCGCCGGCACGTTCCGGCTGATCGAAGCCTGGCGAGATCAGGCTGCGTTGAACGCGCACATCTCCACGCCCGATTTCCAGTCGCTATTCGAGGAAGCTGGAAAGCTCGGCATCATCGACCGTCAGGCTGACGCTTATTCGATTTCGGGCAGAGCGGCGCTCGACATGCCGTCCTGACCGGAATGACGGCCGGGAGCACAAGGCTTTCCCGAAAACGAGCGGTGAGCGAGAACGCTAAGGCATTCGCAAAACGGATCGTTCATTGGGAACGCTGATACCTTCACCTGCTATTATCCCGACTTAGCGATGCGCTTCGATATGCGCGTAGCTCCCACCAATGCGATGCCGTCGTCGTGGACAGTAATAGTTTGCTCGGCAAACTGACCGCTCTCTTTGCGGACGTTGATGAGGAAAAGTCCGCCGCTCGTTACACAATGCATTCGGACGGAATACAAATCATAGCCGTGGATTTGGCCAAGTAGGTTGGGAGCGTTGATTTTCGAGCCGTTCGCATCAGCATGAGCAGATACGCGCTCTCCTGCTGCTGTCGAGGATATCTCCAAACTGTAGTGGTGCGCCCCTCCGCATGTCTCGGAGAAGGTGTGCATCGCAGCTGCTGGCGGTGCGGAATCACCAAGCACAATACTTTGAGCGTTACATACTGTAATTGCTGACGCTGATGCGAGTGCAATCATAGTAAAGCGAGCAAGCATTTCAATCCTCCTTGGCTCGGGAAGGCAGCGCCGCAGATTGGATGATTAGCGACTTGGAAACAAGATGCAGTCATTAGCCTACAACAGTGCATATCCGTTCGCGACCTTCCTAAAAACGAACGGCCAGCGAGACGGCCGGGGCATTCCCATTGGGATCCAATTGCGGGAATGGTCGAGCTTGATGAAAAGTGGTAGGTCAGCTTCGTGGCTCAAATTTGTTACGCCGAACAAAGAATAATACCGCAAAGCCGATTTCAACCAAGCCTGCCACAACGGCAACATTAATCGGCCAAGCGACAAATCTTAGCAGTGCACTAGTGCCAACAGCGATCAACGCCACCCCAAGGTACCAATAAACCGCATCTCCATATATCGTGCGAAACGTAAAATATCGAGCACCGATGGTAACCACCATAATTGGGAATACGGCAGCGGGATTAAGGTGCAGCAACGTGTAGGCAATCAGCAGTCCGGCAAATAGGAACACCGTACTTTCAAGCCCGAGCCGGTCGAGCGGGTTTTCGCTGAAAGGCCTCGGCGCGCGCAACATTACGCGCGCTATTAAGAGGGCCACGGGCACGATTGCCATCCCGCCAAAGAATAAAACCGTAAAGGCGTGAGGCACGTCTAAGAGCCCGACCGAAAATTGAGTTGAGCGATTTCAGTAGCTTGTGATTCACCGGGGGTTGCGAAGACCACGAGGATCACATGGGCTGGACCGAAACCGCTCGCCGCGAACATGACAGAAGCGGCCTGCGCTATGCAAGCGACTGCACGGACGAAGAATGGGCGATCATCGCCCCGCTGCTGGCGCCGACGACGAAGGTGGGCCGCCCGCGCCTGCACCGGTCGCGGCATCTATGGAACGCGATCCAGTATATCGCTGCAACGGGGTGTCAGTGGGCGCAACTGCCCAGAGATTTTCCGCCCTTCACGACGGTGCAGTACCATTTCTACCGGATGCGCGACAACGGCCTGCTCGACGCCGTCAATGCGGTGCTGGTGGCATGGCTGCGGGTCGCAGAAGGTCGCGAACCGGCGCCGACCGCGGCCATCATCGACAGCCAGTCGGTCAAGACCACCGAGGCGGGTGGGCCGCGTGGCTACGACGCGGGCAAGAAGATCAAGGGGCGTAAACGCCACATCGTGACCGACACGCTCGGCAACATGCTCGACGCCCTGGTCCGTCCTGCCGACATCCAGGATCGTGACGGCGCGCCGGAGCTCATCGAACGCTGCCGGGACGCCTATCCCTTGATCGCCAGGCTGTTCGCCGATGGCGGCTATGCCGGACAGAAGCTCGAAGCGGCGGTCGCGCACATCGACCGGCTGACGATCGAGATCATCAGACGGTCCGACATCACGGGCTTTGTCATTCTGCCACGGCGCTGGGTTGTCGAACGCACCCTGGCGTGGCTCAACCGGTGCCGGCGCCTCGCCAAGGATTGGGAAGCCTCGATCGCATCTTCCGAGGCGTGGATGGTCGTCTCATCCATCAGGCGAATGACCCGACGCATCGCCAAACTCGAATTATGAGTCGGGCACTAAGCGCAACCATGTTAGCCCGGCAACGACCCAGACAATGCCCGAGACGAGAACGCCCGGCGCACCGCCGACGTGCGCGTTACGCATTGCGCTCTGCGCAGCGTTCAATTCCATTGCAACACCCCCATAATCCGCACCATTCTGCACACCCGATCATTATCTGCAATTGGGCACTTCCATTGCTATGGATGGCTGTTGTTGAGTGGGAGCAGCTGCTTCGTGCTATCGCGGATCAAGTCTTTCCGATTGAAAACGGTCAGCGAGGCGGCCGAGGCTTTCCCATTGGGATGGTTGATCGGGAAAGCTATCCTCGTCCCTTCGGGAAGTGCTGCACATCGCCGGGCACCGTGATCCAGCGGTGCATCGTCTGCTCCCACACGGATCGCACAGGCGGTTGGAACTCGGGATCGGCGATGGCCCCTACTGCGACACCTACCATAGTCGGGTGCTTGCCGGCGCGGGCATAGACGGTCGAGCCGCATGTCGGGCAGAAGAACGTCTCGAACGTGTTGCCCTCATCGGTCGATCGCTCGTAGCGTCGAGCTTCCCCGTCGATGGTAAGTCGACCGGCGGGGTAGTAGGCCATCAACCCAAAAGGCGATCCGCTACGCCGCTGGCAAGCGATGCAATGACACGCGACGACGGCGGGGGTGGGGCCGGGAAGCTCTACTGTTAGCTGGCCGCACTGGCACTCTGCCTTCATGGATTTCTCCCTTCGCCAGATAGACGATAGGCCCATTCGGCTTTCCCGCAACGATCATTGATCGGGAGAACGCGATGACTGTTGTACCCGCCGATCACGCGCTAGTCATGGCGGGTGAGCAACGTGTTACCTCTCAGCGAACGCCCTGATCTCACTACTGAACGCCTCGCTCTACGGCATCCCAACAACGGCGATGTGGACGCCATCGTAAGCATCGTCGGGGATTGGGAGGTTGCCCGTCGCCTCGGGCGTGTACCGCACCCCTATGGTCCTGCCGACGCTCGCTTCTTTCTAGAGCACGTCGTTCCTACCGGATGGGTGTGGGCTGTCACCCTGCTAGGCTCCGATGCGCTTGTGGGTACGATCGGTCTCACCCCGGAGGAAGGTGCCGATACCGCCGAGTTGGGCTATTGGCTGTCTCCTGCGCTTTGGGGGCTGGGGATCACGACCGAAGCCGCAAGAGCCGTCGTATCTTATGGCTTCGACGGCCTTGGCCTTCCCGTTCTCACGTCTGGCTATTTCGAGGATAACCCGGCCTCGGGCCGCGTGCTTCGAAAGCTTGGGTTTGTCGAAATAGGTCGAGCTATGCGGCCGTGCCTCGCTGCCGGCGGGGAGGTGCCAGCGGTACGGATGAAGCTGTCACGCGCCACATAGGATCGGCTCCGGGCGGCGATAGGCCTCCCGCTTGGGATCGGATTTTTGGATTAGGGCATGTAGGCTCCCCGGAGCTGGCAACCCACCCTGACACATTGTTTTTCGATAAATTAGATTGACTCGACTGGCAGCGCTCCTTATTGAATATCAATAAGGGAGGCGTCGATGCGGCAGCAGGATCAGTTGGTACGAGGTGCGGCAGCGATCGTTCGCATCGGCCGTGCTGTGAACGGACTGCTCTTCGTCGCCATCGCGGCCGGGCTGGTCGGGACATGGATTTCACCCGGCTTCTACCGCGACACGCTGGTCAGGGCCGACCCTGCGGTTGACGTGGCCGCTGCCCTCACCGGCATCCGGCTCCTCATGCTGATTGGTGTCGCCATGACGATGGCTACCGACCGGCTGCTGGTTCCCTTGGCAGGCGTCATAGCGAGTGCCGGGCACGGCGATCCCTTCATTCCGAACAACGCCGACCGACTGCGGCGGATCGGCTGGGCGCTGCTCGCCCTGCAACTGCTCGATCTCCCCTGCACGCTACTGGCGAGATACTGGCCGAGCCTCGGTTCGGCAGCACCCGCCGGCGGTATCTCGGTAGGCGGATGGCTGGCTACGTTGATGGTATTCGTGTTGGCTCGTGTGTTCGCCACCGGATCGCTCATGCGCGATGATCTGTCGGGCACCGTCTGACGATGCCGATCACCGTGCATCTGGACGACGTGCTGGCACGACGGCGCATGTCGCTTACCGACTTGTCGCAGGCGGTCGATATCACCCTTGCCAATCTGTCGATCCTCAAGACCGGCAAGGCGAAGGCGATCCGCTTCTCTACCCTGGAGGCGATCTGCGCCGTGCTGGACTGCCAGCCGGGCGACCTCCTCTCATTCCAGCCTGAAGAACCACCCGGCCGCTGACGGCAACGCGGCGGTCCCTTATACCGGAGCGATCCACCGTGCCCGAACTCGCCACTTGGCGCGCTAACCTGCTGCGCGCCGGCTACCTCCTGCTGATCGTCGGCCTCGGCCTGACCGTCTGGCCCTCCATCATCAATCCGGCGAAGACGTGGGCACCGGATCGCGGTGTCATCGTCGCCATGCTGGGCGCGCTGTCGCTACTCGCTCTCGTGGGCCTGCGTCATCCCGTGAGGATGCTGCCGCTGCTGTTCTGGGAAGTCACATGGAAGGCGCTCTGGCTGCTGCGCGTCGCCTTGCCGCTGTGGTCAGCCGGTCGCCTCGATCCGGCTGCGGCCGAGACGGCGATGGAGTGCCTGATGGCGGTACTGATCGCGCTGGTCATTCCGTGGGACCATGTGCTGCGCGCCTACATTCTTGCGCCAGCGGAGCGGTGGCGTCGGTAGGACAGCTTTCCCGATTAGGATCGACCAATGGGAACGCGAATGGCTTCCTGAAACCGGCCATACGGCCGGATACCCCCGCCAACGGCGATGACATCGTCGATGCGAACGCGCTCGGCGTGCTGATTGACCGCTTGGCGTGCGCGGGTGTCGACTCAATCGGTCTGCTCGGCAGCACCGGAAGCTAGCCCATCTTGATCGTAGCGAGTGCGCCCGTGCCGTGGCGGCCGCGATCAAGGCCGCTACGAACCATGTGCCGGTGATTGTCGGGTCGGCGCGCTGCGGACGGCCGACCTGTCAGGTGTCGACCAAATTCGCCGCGAAAAGCTCATCCACCGCGAACCGGCGGCTGCTGAGGCCCTGTTCGGCGAAATAACGGCAGAACGCGTCGAGCGTGGTGCGGTTGGCCGCTACACCGTAGGGCCACCAATCCTGCCCCAACGCCTTGAGGTTATGGTCCAGCAGCGGCGTCAGCCATGGGATCGGCGTCTTGAAGTTCATCTCGACCATTTGCTTGGCGTAGCGGTCGAGTGCAGCCGTCTTGGCCGCGACGAACGCATCGTAGATCGCACGACCAAGCTCGGGCGTCTTCTCCAACAATGCACGGCGAACGACCAGCACATGCATGATCGGAAAGACGCCGGTGCGAGCATGATAATCGCGCTCGACTGCCTCATAGTCGGGAAACAGCCGGGCCACGTTGGGCGAGCCTTGGACAAAGCACATGGGCGCGCGGGCGGACATCAGCGCCTGGATCTCTCCGCTGTCGAGCATATCGCTCAGCGTGCCGCCCTTGGGCACCGGCTGCACGTCGACGTTCTCGGGGTGGGGCTGCGCGATGAAGTCGAAAGGTGGCATGTACCAGTCGGTCGCCCCGGTCATCCAACGACTCTGGTCGGGCGTGATGCCGAAATCGTCGGACAGGATGCCCTTGGGCCAGACGCCGCCATCATGGCCGTACATGCCGAACTCGCCGATCGTCTTGCCGGCAAGATCCTGCGGTCGCTCGATACCCGCATGCGTGTTGATGTAGATCGCCGAGTGGCGGAACACACGAGCGAGGAATACAGGCAACGCGATGAAGCGATCGTCGCCCTCATCCAGCAGTCGCAGAAGGTAGGTAAGCCCGAGCTCCGCCGCGTCGTAAGCGGTGTCACGCAGCATCTTCCTGAAAATGTCCGAGGGTATATCGGCTGTGTGCATCCGCAAATTCGCGCCGGCGACGGCGATACTGCCATTGAACAAGCCCGCCACATGGTCATAGCGCGAAACGGCGATGTCGAGTGTCGTCATTTCTCTCTCCGTCAGCGCCGGATGCCGGCAACGATACGATCCCAATTGCCGCCCGCCACCTTGGCCCGATCATCGTCAGAAAACGGGGCCTCGGCGAGGAAGCGGCGCACCTCGCCCGCATCGCGTCCGCCGAACGGATAGTCGGTCGAGAACAGGATGCGGTCGATCCCGATCACCTCTGTCGCCCAGCGCATGTAGCGCTGGCTGAACAACCCGCTCGGGCCGACATGGAACTGGTCTCGAGCATATTGCTGGAACGTCCGTGGCAGCCTGGCGGCCTTCGCGAGCAGATCGAGCCGTTCGAGGTAGAACAGCATCACCTCGCCCCAATGGCCGAGGATGATCTGGAGATCGGGAAAGCGATCGAGCACACCCGACAGGATCAGGCGGATCGCCTGCACGCCGGCCTCGTAATGCCAGCCGATCCCGCTGATCGCGAACAGCCGGCTCACATCGGGATCGAAGCCCTCATACAGTGCCGCGCAGACTTCAAGCCTCGCCGACTGCGGATGGAGGTAGAGCGGCACCCGCATCGCTGCCGCCGCTTCGTAGATCGGCCAATAAGCCGGATCGTCCATGTTGCGGTCGCGCGTGCGGCCGAACACCATCGCGCCGTTGAGCCCGAGCGTCGTGACCGCGCGCTCCAGTTCCTTCGCCGCCGCCTGCGGGTCGGGCGTCGCAAGCGTTGCGAGGGCCTGGAACCGGTCGGGCTGGGCGCGCACCGTCTCAGCCAGCAGATCATTGACCTGTGTCTGAAGGCGAACCGCGTCGCCCGCTTCCAGGTTTTGGACGCCCGGCGTCGTTAGCGACAGGACCGACACGTCAATGCCAGCTTCGTCCATCGCCGCGATGCGCTGCTCACTCATTGCCAGCAGCGCAGCACCGGGCGCTCCGCTCGTCGAGTCATGGAAGCCGACATCCTGCCATCTCGGATCAAGCTTGCGCCAAGCCGCGATCACGTCAGGCGTGACGATGTGCTCCTCAGTGGCGATCACGCGCATGGCTCAGTCCTCCAGCAGATAGGGGACGAACACTTCCTCTACCGTCATGAGGCGCTTCGACAGGCCCTGCTCGTAATGATAGCGTAGGAAGGTATCGAGCGCCTCGCGGTTACGCTTGACGCCGTAAGGCCACCAATCGTCGCCCAGCACCTTGCGATCCTCCGCGATCAGCGCCGACAGCCACGGGATCATCGTGAGCATATTGTTGAACGTCATGCCCTTCACGATCTTGTCCTCGCAAACCTGCTTGGCCTGCTTGAAGCCTTCATAGACCGCCTTCACCACCTCAGGCTGCTGCTCGGCGAGTTCCTTTTTCACGACGATCAGGTGCATCATGGGAAAGATGTTGGTGCGGCGGAAATAGTCCCGCTCTACGTCGACATAATTCTCGAACATCCGGGCGACGGCGGGGTTGCCCTCCAGATACGCCTTAGGCGCATCCGCAGAGATCAATGCGTCGATCTCGCCCTTGACGAGCAGCTCACCGAGATCGACGCCGGCGGCGGCCTGCTCGACCTCCATCCCCGTCGGATGCGGCTGCGGAATCCAGTCGATTGGGTTCAGCGGGAAATCGATCCCTCCGATCAACCAGCGCGACTGCTCGGGCTTCACGCCAAACTCGTCCGACAAGATACCCTTGGGCCAGACCCCGGCGTCATGACCGTACATCGCCAGTTCGCCGATCCGCTTACCGACCAGATCCTCGGGCTTTTTGATCCCGGCCTTCGTATTGATGTAGATCGCCGAGTGGCGGAACATGTGCAATGTGAAGACCGGCAGCGCGAGGAACGGCGGCTCGTCGAAGTCCATCGTCCGAAGAAAATACGAGATGCCGAGATCGGACACGTCATAGGCCCGGTCCTTGACCATGCCTTCGAATACGTCGGTCACGATCCGGCCGCTGTGATAGGTGGCATCGACACCCTCTATCTTGACCGTGCCGTCGCGCAGCGCCTGCGTGCGGTCATAATCCCAAAAGGCTATGTCAAGTTTTGCGTCGCTCATCGGAACGTCTCCCGTCTCGTCGGAGGTTACAGCGCGCATTGGAACGCGGCACATCATAAACGCGTTTATGGTTTGGAGGTTGCATCGCGTTTGCAATTCGATGCGCTAGAGACTGACGATGACCATGGATCTCGAGGCCTTGAGGGACCTGTACGCCACCACTTCGCTGGGTAGCCCGGACGATGCCGTTGGGTTCGTCCTATGGCGCGTCATGCATCGCTATCAGCGCGCGGTGGAGCGCGCGCTCAAGCCGCACGGGCTTACCCATCTACAGTTCACGACGCTGGCAATGGTCGGCTGGATGTGCCGGTCCGACAAGGCGGCCACGCAGGCGGAGCTTGCGCGAGAAGCGGACATCCATCCAATGCAGATTTCGCTGATGCTGAAAGCGCTCGACGCCAAGGGCCTGGTTGAACGGCCGCGCTCGACCGAAGATACGCGTACGCGCCAGGTCGAGATCACCGCTGCGGGCGTGGAAGCCCTGCGCGTCGCCTTCCCGATCGTCATCGCGATTCAAGAGGAAATGTTTGGCGCCGCCGGTGGATCACAAGGCAATCTGCTCGAGGCGCTTCGCGTAGTCGATTCCCGGGATGAATGACGACTACCAAGCGCGGGGGCTCAGTCCTGCGCGGCGGTCATATCCATCCACACCGCTTCCCAGACATGGCCATCGGGATCAGCCAGATTGCGGGGCTTGGCCGCACCATACATTACCGGCGCCCGTCTACGACCTTTGCGGCAGAAGCGGCTGTCCGCCATTCGCTAGCTGACTGTCGTATTCTGGTCGATATCTGCCATCCCGATTGGGATCGATTCCGAGAACGCCCGCGCTGTCTCGCTGGTCGTTCCTTTGTGGGAACGTCGATCGACCGAACGGGATCGATCAGGCACGGTAGCAGCATGTCCCGCGCCGGCCGCCTCTTTGAAGTTGTTCAATACCTTCGCCGGGAGCGCGGGCCGACCACGGCGGCCGAGCTTGCAGGTGAACTCGGCGTCTCCATGCGGACGCTCTATCGCGATGTGGCGGCGCTTATCGCTCGCGGTGTGCCAATCAGGGGAGAACCCGGCGTCGGCTACGTTCTCGATCCCGGCTACTTCCTGCCGCCGCTTACATTCGGGACCAATGAACTCGACGCCGTGCTGCTTGGGCTCAAATGGGTAGAGAAGCGCGCCGATCCCAGCATGGCCCGCGCCGCAGTGGATGCGATGGCAAAGATCGAGGCGGTGCTGCCGCGATGGGCGCAAGATATCGCTGATACGCCGGGTGTGTTCGTAGGGCCTGATCTGCCGCAACCAGTGGAGACGGTCGGAACCGAGCTGTTTCGCGGTGCGGTCCGGGGATGCCGAAAAGTCTGCATATCCTATTGTGACGCGAACGGCGTCAGGACTGAACGGACGGTGTGGCCGATCGGGCTCGCCTTCATGGAAGAGGGGCGGGCCGTGATGGCTTGGTGCGAGTTGCGGGGGGCATTCCGATATTTCCATCTGGAACGGATCGCCAATGCTGACGTGGGTGCCAAGTATTCCGAACGGCGGGCAGTGCTGTTGCAGCGCTGCCAGCAGCAGATTGCGGCCGAGCAGCACGATGCTGACACGAGGTGTCAGGAGAGTGTGCTATAGGACCGCAACACGGAAGGAACCCGCATGGCGCACGATCCCAAGCTGTTGCAGCCGATTTTGGCCGGCGCGGCCCCTCTCAATCTGGACGTAGCGTTTCGGCCCATGTTCGGCGGGATCATCGCCTATGCAGATGGCAAGCCGTTCGCTTCCCTTTCCGACATCGGGCTGGCCTTGAAGTTCGCTGGCAGCGAGCGCGACGCGATGCTGGCGCTGCCCGGTGCCGCACCGCTTCGCTACGAACCGGATCAGCCGGCTAGCAAGTCATATGTCGTCATTCCCGAACCGATGCTGTCGGAGCCGGACCAACTCAGGTCGTGGGTGATCCGCAGCGTTTCGAGCCTCCCCGCCAAGCGCGTTCGTAAGCGAGCGTAGGAGATTACCCATGGCACGCATCAACTTCATTGAACTTCCTGCGCGCGACCTCGGGGCGGCACGGGCCTTCTACTCGGCCGTGTTCGGGTGGGAACTGACCGACTTCGGCCCCACTTACTCATGCACGATGACTGGCAACGTCGACCTCGGGCTACAGGGCGACATGAGCGAAGCGCCGACTATGCCCCTGCCGGTGGTGCTGGTGGACGACCTTGAAGCGATCCAAACCACTGTTGAGGGGGCCAGGGGGATCATCACCAAGCCGATCTTCGCATTCCCCGGCGGCCGACGCTTTCACTTCCTCGATCCCAACGGGCTTGAGCTGGCGATCATGCAGGCGGACTGATCGAGCTTCCCAGAATACCATCCCAATCGGCAAGGGCCACGACGGTCGCGAGGAGCTGGCTTAGGCGGCTGGCGGTTCGCCGCCGGGGCAGTAGCGGTAGAATGTCGACAAGCCGACTTGTAGCAACTTGGCGATCTTGGCGGGACTGTCCCCTGCCGCGAGCAGCTTGCGTGCGGTGTCGATCTTGTCAGGCGTCATCGCCGGTTTCCGGCCCCCGCCGGTCCCGCCTCTTGCCCGAGCTGCCGCCAAACCCGCGATCGTGCGCTCCTTCACCAGCTCTCGCTCCATCTCGGCGACCGAGGCAAGAATGTGGAACAGGAGGCGACCGGAAGGAGTGGAAGTGTCGAAACCGTCGGTCAGTGACCTGAAATCCACCTTTCGGGCGGACAGACCTGCCGCCAGTTCGATAAGGCCCCGGATGGAACGGCCGAGCCGATCGAGCTTCCAGATCACGAGCGTGTCTCCCGCACGCGCGAAGTGGAGGGCGTCCGTCAGGCCCGGCCGAACGGTTTTCGCCCCACTCGCCTTGTCGGTGAACAGCCGCTCGCAGCCGGCTTTCGTCAGCGCCTCGATCTGCAAGGTCAGATCCTGGTCGGTGGTCGATACACGGGCGTAGCCGATCAGCATCGTTATCGCGTCTCCGCTGCTGTTCGTCCGCCTAGCTGCGCCGGTGCTTCTTCGACGACCGACGCCTCCGTCCCACGATCAGCAGCGCGGCCGTGAGAGTTGTGGCAATGGCAAAGTGGCCCGTGGCCGCTTCGGCGGACCAACGGCTGGTCCAGACGCGGGAGTCGAAGGCGATGCCACCTACGGCATTTACCAGCCCGTGCAGCCAGATGCACGGAATCAGGCTGCCCCCGCCGATCAACCAGACCCGCGACATGACGAACGACAGCCCGATGACGCCGACCGTGTAGAGCGGGAAATAGGCGACGAGAGGCACGCCGCTGCGCCAGTCGGCGAACATGGCCATGATAGGCAGATGCCAGAGCGCCCAGACGACGCCAGTGACGAGCGAGCTGCGCATCTCACCGCCCTGCTCCAGCAGGCGGGGCAACAGATAGCCGCGCCAGCCGCCTTCTTCCCCGAGGGGTCCAGCGCCTAGGTTCGCCGTTGCCAGCCCGTTGAAGATCGAGACGGAGAACATGGTCAGGTACAGGAGGATCGCTGGCCGGCCATGAAGACCTGCAAGGCGCGGCGTGTAGCCGAGGGCAAACGTCAGCAGGAGCAGCACCAGAGGAAGAGGCAGCAGCGCAGCCGCATAGGCGCGCCAGCCGCACCGGAAGCGAACGAACCCGCACAGCCACTCCTTGCGCGATCCCGGTGATGCCACGGCTGACAGGATGGCCGCAGCGATGCCCGGCGCGAACGATCCAGCATAGATGGCCGCGATCATCCCCGACGATGCCGTCGTCGTGGCCGGGCGGCCCGTCGAGAGCCACGCCATGATCCAGACCGGCCAGCTCAATGCCACCGTCAGCAGGACGAACGCCATCGCACCCGGCCGCGCGCGGCCGGCCGTCAGATCAGCCATTCCACTTTCCTTGTTATACGAGGTTTTCGAGCAAGCGATTACCGTCGATGGCGGACCACTCGCAGACCCTTGTCAGAACAATGTAGAGCAGCCCCGCCAGCAGCAGAGCGATCGGGATCGACCACCAGCCAAGCAGTTCCTGGGCTCCATCGGCGCCCGCGACGATGCCGGCACTGACCGTGCCGTCGGCGTTGCGGAACACGCCCACATGCTCGCCCCACAGCGGCTTGAGGATGGCCATGCCCGCAAAGATGGCCAGCAACAGGTAGCCAAGACCAAAGCCGAGCCCGATCACCATACGGCGCGAGCCCGCCAGGACGGAATGGGAGAGGCCGCGAGCGATAGTGACGGGACTGTAGGTCCGCGTTCCACGTTCGATCAGCTGGTCGGCGAGCAGCGGGCGCAGATAGTCCGCGGGTTGCCCGAGACGGGACAAGGCCAGATCCAGCCGCTCCAGTTCGCTGCCGCCCGGAGCAGCCGCCATGCTGTCTACGACATGCGCTTCCAGGTCGCCCTGCAACTCGGCGGGGTCGGCCCCGGTACGTGCAAGCGAGCGCCTCACGTCGGCGAAATAGGCATTCCAGCGACGCCGCGCGGCAGGATCGGTGAAAGCGGGGGTCATGCGGGCACTCCTGGCAGGAGACGATCGACCGAGGCGGCGAGCTTCGACCATGATGGGATCATGCCCTGCAGAAGCTCTTGGCCCTGGAGTGTCAGGGCGTAGTATTTGCGCGGCGCACCTCCATCACCCTCGGCCAGGCGGGACGAGATCAATCCGTCTTTCGCAAGCCGCAGCAGCAGCGGGTAGAGCGTTCCTTCCGGCACATCGATCGCTGCGCGCTTGGCAATGCCGGAGATCAGCTCGAAGCCATATTGCTCCCGTTCGCCCAGCGACAGCAGGATGACGAACTCCAGCACGCCTTTGCGCAGCTGGACCTCCCACCTGCTGATCGCATCACGCGAATCATCTGATTGCCTTGTCATGCAAGGGTATTGGCTCAACGTAGCTTGCATTGCAAGGGTTTGCAGGTGCCGCGCCGGTCACTTGCTGATGCCCTGGCAGGGCGATCAACGGCGGACCTCTCAATTCAATGCCCAATTGAGAACGTCCCGGTCTTCTCGACCGCCGTTCCCAATTGAGAAGGTTAAAACTGCCCCTTGGCAGCTGCGACAGCGGCATTCTCAACCGTTGGTGGAACCTCTCTTCAACCGTTTTGCTCTGTCCGAGCTTGTTCTACGGGTCGTGAACGGCAAAATGGGCGCAAGGTACTGGATTAGCCATGAAACGTGACGCCCTGCTAGAACTGAGACGCGGAAGGGCTGGACGGTGTCGCCGGTGCGGATAGCCAACTGGTTAACGCCGGCGCTCTCGCCCAGTTAGACTCCATCTCGACCGAAATCGTGAGCAGATTGGTAGATTACGGCCCGGCCGCTTTCTGTTCGCACTGTAGCGTAATCGGACCTTCGTTCACTCTCATGACCACTGGACTGCGCTGCTTAGAGCAGACCGTTTAGATGGGCCTCATGTCGTTGACTGGCGACTCGATCGATGCGCGGCGTAGCCTCGTGGCGCTGAGCTGTGCGATGTCAGAAGGATTAAGTTGTTACTGATCGTCCGCTGCGATGGGACGAGACCAGTCCGGCCGCGCCAGATGTAGGAATGCCCTCCAGCGCCGGTCAAACCAATGTTCTGGATTTGGAGCACCCGCGATCGCCTCGCCTGTGAGATGCCGCTTGCGGTTGGAGAACCGGTCAATCAGGTCTAGCAACAGTTCGATCATATCCTGCGGATCGCAATCGCGAAGCTCGCCGGCGTTTTGCGACGCGACGACGAGAAGGCGACCCGAGTCTAATAAGCGTTCGCTCCACACGCCCAGCATCTCGGCCGCCCAAGGCTCCGTAAGACTGGCGACCCGCAGCAAAAGCGCAAGCCGTTGGGTATCCTGCCGTGACAAGTAACCGAACAGTCGCCGAGCCCACCGCCGCAGCCGGTTAAGCGGCAGCACTTCGCCCTCGTCTGACAATCCGTCATTGTTCGACAACCGAAGGACCTCGCGCTCCACCACGGCTTCGATCAACGCCATCTTGCTTTCGTACTGGCGGTAAATGGTCCGCTTGGTCACGCCGCTCGCCTTGGCAAGGGCGTCCATCGAGAAACCGTGCACCCCGCGTTCGGACAACATGACGAAAGCCTCATTCAAGAAGCCTTCCCGGATAGCCACCGCCTGATCGAGCGTCGGACGCCCGTGCCTTCGCGTGGGTACCTGCACATCCATCTGCGTTTCCTCTCTCCCACGCACGCCACGCCGACATTCGCCGACCAAACTTAGCGTTCCGGCGAAGCATGACCACCGGGACACTGCGGAGCAACCCGCAGTGAGCCCGCCAGACCCTCTCCTTAACCGCGTCCTGCCAAGTGCAACTCGAAGTATCTGATCCAGGATACCAGAACAACCTTGACTTGCCCCGCTTATGACCTTGGTCTGTCGCCATCGTCGACAGGCAGTCTGAGCCTTGACCTACTCGGCTGCATTAAGTAGACGACGTTGTGTACATGACGCTAAAGCGTTTGCTCCATCAGAGGCAGTTATGGCAATCGCAGCCGCCGCCGCACTCGGCGAAGGTGAACTCGACTACGACTTCGTGGCCGAAACGGTCCGGACCAGAGGCGCCTTGCTGCGCTATGCGCAGCGGCTAACGGCCACCGAAAGCGCGCGGGACGACCTCGTGCAGGACACGTTGCTGCGCGCATGGGCGGCCCGCGACCGGTTCGCGGCCGGCACCAGCTTCAGAGCCTGGCTGTTCCGGATCGCGCGCAACACCTTCCTGTCGGGCATCCGACGGCGCAGGTGGCAAGTCGACCTGCCCGAGGAGGTTTTGATTCAGTTGATGAGCGAGCCCGCCTCGCAGGAGGCGGGCCTTCACATGCGCGACCTCGATCGCGTCGTTGCATCGTTGCCGCCCGCCCAAGCGGAGGCGCTGATAGCGGTGGGGAGCGACGATGCCGGCGTGGACGTAGTGGCCGAGCGGCTGGGCATCCCCGCCGGCACACTGCGCAGCCGTACGCACCGCGCCCGCCAAGCCGTGCTGGAGCGTCTGGATCATGCCAAGCCGCCGCCCGCATTACCGGCCACTGCCGCGCCTCCTCTTCGCGACACGCACGCCAGCGGCGTCTACGCCGCGTGGAAGGCGTCGGGCTCGCGGATGATCGGATGAGGCCGGTGCGTAGCCGTCCGTAAACGATGTCGCGCTGATGCCCGGATCAAACCGTCTTGCCGACAAGCCGAACCTCGAACCGAGTGACCCGATGACCGACAGCTCTTCCAACGCCGACGAAGCCCGCAAGGGCGGCCAACCGGAAGGCGATCCGTCGACCGCCGAGCGCGGCGGCCAAAGTGATGCCGGTGGCCAGGGCTCCGGCGGCGGCAAGGTTGAGGGCGATGGGAATGCCAAGCCCAAGAAGAAGATGAGCGGTCGCACCAAGATCATTCTGCTGTTGATCGGCGTCGTCGTACTGGTCGCAGTGGTGATCTGGTTCATCCACTATCAGACGCGCGGCAAATATCTCCAGGGTACCGACGACGCCTATGTGCAGGTCGACGCGGTGACGATCGCGCCCAAGGTCAACGGCTACGTCGCGGAGGTGTTCGTCGCCAACAACCAGGACGTGAAGGCAGGTCAGCCGCTGGTGCGGATCGACGCGCGCGACTACCAAGCGCAAGCGGCGCAGGCCGAGGCGCAAATCGCCCAGGCGAACGCCAGCGCGGACAGCGCTCGCGCTTCCATCCGCGAACAATATGCGACGGTCGCGCAGACTCGCGCCCAGCTCGCCGCGAACCGGGTCAAGGCGGCGTATGACGCTAGCGAGGTCGACCGTTACGCGCCGCTGGCCGCGGCCGGCGCCGAGACGCGCACGCAGCTTGCGCAGCTCCGCTCGACTGCCGGGCAGTCGAGCGACAACGCCCGCGCGACGGCGGCACAGGTGGTGGTGCAGCAGCGCCGGATCGGCACCTATCTCGCCCAGATCCGCCAGGCGCAGGCGCAGGGGCGAGGCGCGCGCGCCCAGCTCGCGTCGGCCAACGTTGACGTCGGCGCGACGCTGATCCGCGCGGCGGTGGACGGGCGCATCGGCGACAAAACAGTGACGGTCGGCCAGTATGCGCAGTCGGGAACGCGGCTGATGTCGCTGGTGCCACTCACCCGGCTCTACATCACCGCCAATTTCAAGGAGACGCAGGTCGGTTTGATGCGCGTCGGCCAGCCCGCCACCATCGAGGTGGACGCGCTGAAGGGCGTCAGCCTGCGCGGCCGCGTGGAAAGCGTGTCGCCGGGGACGGGCGCGCAGTTCTCGTTGATCCCGCCCAGCAACGCGACGGGCAATTTCACCAAGATCGTGCAGCGCGTGCCCATACGCATTTCCATCGAAGCGACGCAGGATGTGTGGAAACTGCTCGTCCCAGGTCTTTCGGTGAACGTGACCGTGGATACGATCGCGGCCAAGGGCGACCTGAAGCACATTGCCGACGAGCAGAAGCAGCTGGACCGGCGGAACTGACATGGCGGTGGCGGGCGCGACATCATCGGGCGGCGGGGAGAAGGCGGACGCTGCTGCGTGGCTAGCCGTTATCGCCGGCATCCTGGGCGCGCTGATGGCGACGCTGGACATCTCCATCGTCAACTCGGCGCTGCCCACCATCCAGGGCGAGATCGGGGCGAGCGGCACGGAAGGCACGTGGATCTCCACCGCCTATCTGATCGCGGAGATCATCATCATTCCGCTCTCGGGCTGGCTGGAGCGCGTGCTGGGCCTGCGCACGCTGCTGCTCGGCGTATCCGTGCTGTTCACCGGCTTCTCGATCATCTGCGGCTCGGCCAACAGCCTGGGCATGATGATCGTCGGGCGGGCGGGGCAGGGCATCACCGGCGGCGCGCTGATCCCCACCGCGCAGACCATCATCGCCCAGCGGCTGCCGCGCGAGCAGCAGCCGATCGGCACCGCGCTGTTCGGCGTGGTCGCGATCATGGGGCCGGTGGTCGGGCCGGTCATCGGCGGCTGGCTGGCCGAGAATGTCAGCTGGCATTACGCCTTCTTTCTCAACGTGCCGCTATGCGTCGCCTTGGTGATTTTGCTGCTGGTCGGCCTGCCGCACCAGAAGGCGAACCTGGGCGAGCTCGCCAAGGCCGATTGGCTCGGTATCATCGGGCTAGCCCTCGGGCTGGGCGGCATGACGGTGGTGCTGGAGGAAGGCCAGCGGGTGCAATGGTTCGACTCCTCGCTCATCCAGATCACCACGGCGCTGAGCGTGGTCGGTTTCATCTGCCTGTTCGCGGGTCAGCGCTTCGCCTCACGGCCGGTCATCAAGCTGTCACTGCTGCTCGACCGACAGTTCGGGTCGGTGTCGGTAATGGGCGTGGTGGTCGGGATCGCGCTCTACGGCACGTCCTATGTCATACCGCAGTTCCTCGCCAACGTATCGGGGTACAACGCGCTGCAATCGGGGCTGGTGGTCATGATCTCGGGCATCCCCAGCCTGTTCTTGATGGCGATCGTACCCGTGCTGCTGAAGCGGCTCGATATCCGACTTGCGGTGGCGATGGGCCTGCTCTTCATGGGCGGCTCGGCCCTTCTCAACGCGCGGCTGAACAGCCTGTCGGTCGGGCACGACTTCACCGACGGGCAATTGCTGCGCGGCTTCGGGCAGATCCTGAGCTTCATGTTCCTTAGTCAGGCGGTGGTGCAGTCGGTGCCGCGCGAAGACGCGGGTGATGCCTCCGGGCTGTTCAATGCGATGCGCAACATGGGCGGAAGCTTCGCGCTGGCGGGCATTTCAATCATTCAGGACAAGCGCCTGTGGCTGCACGAGCGCCGCATCGAAGAAACGCTGAACGCCAATTCCTACACGGTGCAGCATTACGTCGGCGCCAATGGCGGGCTGATGCCGGCAGCCGGGCAGCTGGAACAGCAGATCATGAACCAGGCATACGTGATGACCTACAATGACATCTTCTGGCTGATGGGCGTGGGCACGCTGGCGGTGTTGCCACTCGTGTTCTTCCTGCGCCCCTTGCCCAAAAATGCGAAGCCGGCGGCGATGCACTGATGAAGAAGCTCCTTCCCCTCTCCCTCGTCCTGCTCGCGGGCTGCACCGTAGGGCCGAACTACGCCGGGCCGCCACGCACCGCCGCCGACGCGGCTGCGCGCGGAACCTTCGTGCGCGCGCAAGACCCGGCGCTCACGCCCGCTCCCGGTCTCGCGCGCTGGTGGGAAGCTTTGGGCGATCCGACACTGGACTCGCTGGTGGACGACGCGCTCGCGCACAGTCCACGCATCGACGAAGCGCAGGCGACGATCCGTCAAGCGCGCGCGCAGCTCCGCTCGCAGCAGGTCAACCAGCTACCCTCCGTCAGCGCCTCTGCCAGCTACCTCCATGCCCAGCTGCCGGGCATCGACATCGGTAACGCACAGGGCTCTGGCACGACCACAACGACGGGGAGCGGCGCCACGTCGACTTCTTTCAACTTCTACAATCTGGGAGGCACCGCCTCGTGGGAGCCCGACCTGTTCGGCGGCGGCCGGCGCGGGGTTGAGGGCGCGCGCGCTACCCTGGCGCAGCGCTTCGCCGATCTCGCCGACGCGCAGGTGTCGCTTTCGGCCGAAGTCGCTCAGGCCTATGTCAACTTACGCGACGTGCAGCACCGGGCGGACCTGAACCGGCAATCGACCAAACTCCAGCAGCAGGCGCTCGCGCTCACCCGCACGCGCTACGCCGGCGGAACCGCCACCAAGCTGGACGTCGAGCGGCTCCAGACGCAGCTCAACCAGACGGACGCGCAGAACCTGCCACTCGGCGCGCAGATCGATCAATATCGCGACCAGCTCGCGGTCCTGACCGGGCGCACGCCCGGCGCGCTCGACAATACGCTGTCCACCGCCGCGCCGGTGCCGCTGCCGCCCGCCGCCGTGCCGATCGGCGATCCCGCGACGCTGATCGCGCATCGCCCGGATGTGCGCTCGGCCGAGCGCGCGCTTGCCGCCGCCACCGCGCAGATCGGCGTCAACAAGGCCAAGATGTTTCCGAGCCTCAGCTTCCGTGGCATCCTGGGCCTGGGTGGCACCGCGCTCCGCGACGTAGTGGATCCCAACAAGTTCAGCGCGCTGCTCGCCCCGCAGCTGAGCTGGTCGTTCCTCGACTTTGGGCGCAACCGGGCGATGGTGCGCCAATCGGAGGCACAGCGCGACCAGGCGGACGCGCAGTACCGTCAGGCGGTGCTTCAAGCATTGCAGGATGCGGAGAACAGCCTGTCGCAGTTCGGCAACTACCGCCAGCAGCTTGCCCAACTCGTTCAAGCGGAGCAGTCCGCCGCGCGGTCCGCCCGACTTAACGCGCTGCGCGTCCAGGGCGGCACCAGCTCCACCATCGACCAGCTCGACATCGAGCGGCAGCGCTACTCCGCCACCATCTCGGTCGCGCAGGCGACGGCTCAGTTCACCAACAGCTACATCACCGTCCAAAAGGCGCTCGGCCTGGGGTGGAGCGACCCAGCTCGAGGGTCACGGTGAACGCTTCTCATCCCGAAATCCAGGCATTCTGATCGGCGGAGCGATGAGCGCGTTCTACAGACCGTTGCTAGTTTTTTAAACGAGGAAGCTTGTATGAAGGCGATGATCAAAGGCACGGGCCTTCGTTAGCTCCGCTTCGGCTGCCAGAGTTCGATCTTGGTGCCATCCGGGTCCTGTATCCAGGCGAACCGACCGAAAGCGTCCTCGTCATCACGTTTCAGTATTGGAACGCCGTGCGCGGTCAGCCGCGCGATCATTGCATCCATGTCGTCGACCGCGAAGTTGATCATGAACTCCCGGTTTGAAGGGCTCATGTAGTCGCTGGAGTCTGGAAAGGCCGTCCAGGACACTTTCGGAGGGTGGCCCGGAGCATCGAACGGCAATGCCGCTCCGCCCCATGGTTTGACATCAAGGCCAAGCACTTCGCGATACCACTGCGCGAGCACCTTCGGGTCTTTGCTCTTGACGAAGACGCCGCCGACACCGGTGACGTGACCTGCCTGCTCAGCCATGACGTATCCCTGACAAGTGAAGGTGAGCGCGACCGCCGCCACGAAGCGGGCGAACATCTTGAGCATACCCATCCTCCTGTTCCCCTTTCCGCCAAGGTGCGCGGAAACGCGGCCGTCTGCAACTTCCGCTTTCACCAATGCTGGCCTTTCCCGATCAACGATCGGGGCTGTTGAAAAAGGGACGCGAGCTTGGACGCCAATCGGATCGGCCCTTGGCTAGCTACCCGACTTGGCCGGAAACGCCTGGGGCTGTTGAAAAAGGACGGGAGCCCTACCCCCACCCGTCTCGTAAGGGATCGTTGATCGGGAACGCCTACCCAAATCGCTCATGGGCTGTTTGCCGCGACACTCCGAGGGGATGAGCTATCTTTGCCCAGCTTACGTTGCGCGTCCGAAGCACATCCACCACGTCGCCTAAATGACGCCGGTGCGCTTCTGCCGTCGCGTTAAGCGGTCCAAGGGCGGCCAGGAGGCGTTCGGTTGGCCACATGGCCGGATGGAAATCGGGCGGTGCGGCGGTTTGGTCGCCCATCGCGGAACGACATAGCTCGACGCACTCGTTGCATATGTGGACGCCACCTGGCCCCTCAATGAGTTTGATAATCTCCTGTTCTGACTTGCCGCAGAAAGAGCAGCATACGATCGCGTCCACATCGACTCTCCTGTCAGGTTCACCCTGACTGTCAGGTCTGGCCTGACGGGAGTCAAGTGGCTTGGGCGTGCCCGATTGGAACGGCCAGCGAGACGGCGCGGGCGTTCTCGGAATCGATCGAATTACGGGAAAACCAATCACGTCCGTGCAATGACGCGTTCTGCGATTTTTGCGACCCGTGGACGGTTCATGTCCCTGCTTGCGGCCAACTGCGCCGTGACCGCTGTGAGGACCGACGCCGGGGCGAGGTCCGGTCGGCCTGCATCGAACGGGGGAGCGGGCGCATATTCGAGGGCGAGCTGGATGGACTGTGCTACCTCTGCACGTCGCAGTGCTCAACCTTCGCCAAGTCCGCCAACTCGGCGAAAACGAGCCCGTGTGAAGTGATCGGCTTACCCGCAACCGACGCCACGATGATCTGGGTGTCGGGGGTGCGAACGAGGAACTGGTGTGGCCCGGTGAAGTCGAGCTGCGTCACGCCGTCGTAGATCGGGATCAGGATCGTGGTGAGGTCGGCCATTGCAATCTCCTTTCTGCCACGATGCCGTAAGCGCGGTGTGGCGTGAACGACATTGTTCCCTCATAATGCGCCACATGCGCACCATCGGTTTTTTTGTATGCCCCGGACACCAGATGCTTGATCTTGCTGGGCCGCTTTGCGCGTTCCAAACTGCCGCAAGGGACGACGGTGCTCCTGCCTACCGCGTTCATGCCCTGTCGGCAGGGGGCGGCTTGATTGTCGGTAACTCGGGTATCGGCGTCACGGCGGGCGATGTGGCAAGCGTGACGCTCGACACGCTGGTGATGGTCGGGGGCGACATCGCGCCGATGTTGGAACAGGAGCAACTCAGCGCGTTCACCGCGGCTGCGGCGCGGGTGAGGCGCGTGGCGAGCGTCTGCACAGGCGCCTTCATGCTGGCGGCGGCAGGGATGCTCGATGGACGCCAAGCGACGACACACTGGCGACTCGCGGCGAAGATGCAGAGCGACTATCCCCGCACGATCGTCGAGCCCGATCGCATCTTCGTGAACGACGGGACGGTCTGGACCTCGGCAGGGATTAGCGCTGGCATCGACCTGTCGCTTGCCCTTATCGAAGACGATCTGGGCCTGGCGGCATCGCGTGCAGTGGCGCGAGAGTTGGTCGTCTATCATCGCCGCAGCGGCGGTCAGTCGCAATTCTCCACCCTCTCTGAGCTTGACGGTGAAACCGATCGCATTCGCGACGCCCTGCGCTTCGCCCGCGACCATCTTTCCGAGCCGCTGCCGGCGGAGCGGCTAGCGGAGGCCGCCTGCCTCAGCCTTCGCCAGTTCGGGCGTGCGTTCCGGCGGGAAACCGGCGAAACGCCAGCCAAGGCAGTCGAACGGCTCCGGGTCGAGGCGACACGCAGCCGGATTGAAGAGGGCGTCGAACCGATCGAAGAGGTGGCCCGGTCTGTCGGCTTCGGCGATCCCGAGCGGATGCGCCGAGCCTATGTTCGGCTATATGGCCTGCCGCCGCAGGCGCTCCGGCGCATCGCTCGCCGGGGACAGGAATAGCTGCCTGCTAGGCTGCTGTACCGTCCCCGGCGAGCGAGCAGAGGGACGGCGCGAGCGGGCTCGTTTGGGATGGTAAATCGGGAAAAGCAGGTAAGGTGGCAGGTCGAGAAGCGAACGTCCGTTGCAAGATCGTTCTGCTCGCTGTACCTCATAGAGGTCGAGAAAGGTGGACCGGCGTGGTGAGCCCCGGTCAACTCAGCGTGTGACGTTGGGTACAATTCCAGCCCGAAGGGCCGCGGACCACGACGGGGTGGACGCTTGCCTTCCTTCCCCGCAGGTTCGGTCAAGCAGGTGTTGAGCCTGCTGCCATAGCTTGTGGACTGGTTCGGCAATCGTCCTCACGCCGTGCCCGCGGCATCGTGACCAAGGACGCTCACCATGCGCCATGTGCCTGTACTCGTCGTCGGCGGAAGCCTCGTCGGCCTTTCTGCCTCCGTCTTCTTGCGCCACCATGGCGTTCCGCATCTGCTTATCGACAAACATCGGGGCAGCGCCCCTCATCCACGCGCCATGGGGTTCACTGAGACCACCATGGAGCATTACCGTGCCTGCGGGATTGCGGACCGCATCCCGCAGGCCGATCCCAGCGCCCGATTACGCCGCGTTCGCGTCGATAGCCTGTTCAGCGACTGGATCGCCGAGAGCGAATGGACGCCCGGCGAACCCGCCGACCGTAGCGCGGCTTTGTCACCCTGTACCGGCGCTGCGATCGCACAGGACAAGCTGGAGCCGATCTTGCGAACAGCGGCGGTCGAAGCTGGTGCCGAAATGGACTTGGGCGTGGAGCTGGTCGCGCTTGATCAGGACGAAATCTGCGCGACCGCCAGAGTGCGCAACCGCGATAGTGGTTTGGAAGAAACCATTTCAGCGGATTGGGTGATCGCTTGCGACGGGGCTGACAGTACGATCCGCGAAGGGCTCGGCATCACCCGAAGCGGTGTCGGTCACCTTCGCACGCTGCGCAGCGTGCTGTTCCGCTGCCCCGACGCCGATGTCGTGCTGGACCGCGGCGCGCAGCAGTTCGAGATAGAACAGACCGGCTTCAAGGCGTTCCTCACCACCTATGGCGATGGCCGTTGGGTGCTGATGTTCGACGACGACCGCGAGCGCGACACCGGCGAATTGCGGGCGGCCGTGTTGCAAGGACTGGGGCGAGAGCTGCCGTTCGAGATCATCACGACCGGTCGATGGGAGCTGGCCGGTCGGATCGCCGACCGATACCGTAAGGGGCGTGTGTTCCTCGCTGGCGATGCCGCTCACCAGCTCCCGCCGACCCGCGGCGGCTTCGGCGCGAACACCGGCATCGACGACGCCTGGAATCTCGCTTGGAAGCTGGGGGCCGTGGTCAGCGGTCGGGCGCAGCCAGCGCTTCTCGACACCTATGATGACGAACGTCGCCCGATCGGCTGGCTCCGACACCAGCAGACCTTCTCGCGTCCGGATTACGCCCAATGGGCGCCGGCCTCGTTCGCACCAGAGCCCTTGATCGGTAACGATGCGATGGAGTTCGGCCAGCTCTATCGGTCGTCGGCGGTCATCGGTGCCGGTCTGAACCTGCCGGCAGCAGCGACGCCAATGGTATGGGCAGGTCAGCCCGGCACCCGTGCACCGCACGTCTGGGAAGACGGCGTAGAAGGAGGGCGGTCGACGCTGGACCTGTTCGGGTCGGACTACGTGCTGCTCTCGGCCAATCCCGAGTGGATCGACACGGCACACCGGCTGAAGGTTCAGCCCGTGCTCATCGGCTGCGATTTCGTGTTCCCGGAAACTCCGTCGTTCGCGATCGGCTTCGGGGTCCGTGCGGAAGGCGCGTCGCTGATCCGGCCGGACGGCATCGTCGCCTGGCGCTCGCAAGCGATGCCACACCCGAAGGAGGAAGCCTGGATCGCCCAGCTGATCGCGGCGAGCTACTGAAATTATGGACCAGCCCCTAACGCCTTCATCGACAGACATCTCCCATCTCGTAGACAAGGAGGACGTTCGTCTGCTGGTGGCCCGCTACGTCGCCTGCATCGATAGGGGCTGGCTTCCCGACACGTTCGATCCCGATGCCTTCGACAGTATCTTTATGCCTAATGCGACCTACGATCTGCCGGCTTTAGGCGTCAGGGTCGAGGGTCTGGACGCGATCAAGGCCAGCCTGATTGCCGAAACGTCCGACCTTACCTTCTCCCAACACTCGCTGGCCGATCCAGTGATCGTAATCGACGGCGACGAGGCGACCAGCGATTGGAAGATGTGGATCGTCTCCGAGCGGCAAGGTGAAACACGCCTTGTGCTTGGGCGCCTGCATGTGATTTGTATCCGACAAACCTCCGACTGGCGTATCGCGGAAGTAACGCTATCCATTGGCGGAACAGTCCCACTTGCACAAACGGCGAGCGTGGCCAAAGCGTCGGCCCTAAACAGCATCTAACAATCTTTTCTTAGCCGTCGGATGAACAATGCGGGTGGTCAAGCCTACCTCTCAATATTCGCTCACAATTCATGGCTCAGGATCGATGGAAGACAGGTATACATTCTCGTTTGATAATGCTTTAGGCATATTGTCCATCACCGTAAATGGGTTTTGGGACAGAGCGGCAACCGATTCTTTTAAGCGGGAGTTTGCCGCAGCAGCAGCTGTACGCTCTCCTTTTATGTTAAAAATCCTTGTTGATCGTCGGGCTTCCGATGTTCAGTCGGCTGAGACCATCAATGCCATCCAAGGGCTTTTGAGTGGCCTCAACCCGAAAACTACAAAGATTGCTGTTGTCGTAAATTCGAGTTTGCAGACGCTACAAGTGAAACGTCTTGGGTCAGACAACCGCAGAACCTTTGCCACCCTTGAAGAGGCGAGACTTTGGCTTATCGAAAAGGACAGATAATCGTAGTGCCGACCCGCTATCCGAGGCGAGTAACCCAGCTCGTCGTGGGTCTGATTTTATATGGTATCTCAATGGCCATGATGGTCCGCGCCCATCTCGGGCTCGATCCCTGGGACGTGTTGCATCAGGGGCTTGCTCCTCGACTGGGACTCAGCTTCGGGCTCACGGTCAACGCCGTTGGCGTTGCAATCCTCGCACTCTGGTTCCCGCTACGCGAACGGCCCGGCTTGGGGACGGTGCTCAACATCGTGATCATCGGGACGGTCACGGACATTGCGCTGGCGCTGATCCCTGCGCCCCAGAGCTATGTCGTCCGCCTGACACTGCTCGTCCTGGGAATTGGCATCAACGGCATCGCGGGCGGCGCATACATCGCCGCAGGCCTTGGACCAGGGCCGCGCGATGGATTGATGACGGGCTTCTGCCGACAAACAGGCTTTCCGATCAAGCTTGTACGGACCATGATCGAATTGACCGTAGTCGCGGTCGGCTGGACCCTCGGCGGTTCAGTGGGTCTGGGCACCGTGCTGTACGCGTTGACCATTGGCTTCATCGTGCATCACACGCTTCCCTTGTTCCAGTTCACCACCGCATAGGAAGCTGGCGGCAGGACGGTTCAGTCCCTGAGCCTGTCGTGAGCGTCGGCCCTGCCTCTGATCCAGTAGCCACCCGCTTTGATCCGTTCGCGCGGGTAACCGAGCTCGGCGACGAGCCAGTCACGAAGAATTCGCGCGACGCTTGCCTCGGCCGCGATCCAGACGAAGCCGTCACCCACCGGAAGGTGGTGCGCAGCGAGCAGGGCTCTTAGCAGGGCCGCGTCGCCCTGGTCGCCGGTCCGGACCACCCATCGGCCGGTCCACTCGGCTTGAGTTTGGAGCACCTGCCGATCCGCGTCCTGCTCGACGACCACGAAAGTCGTGACTGCTTGCCTTGATGCCGCCTCTTCCACCCAGCGACCGATCGCCGGCAAGGCGGTCTCGTCGCCGATCAGCCAATACCAGTCCAGGTCGGCTGGTATGATGGCGGACCCGCGGGGGCCGCCGATATCCACCCGCTCGCCCGGCCGAGCGGCCCGCGCCCAGCTCGTGGCCACACCCGCATCGTGCAGGGCGAAGTCGATGGTGACACGGCCCGTCGCCACGTCGAACCGGCGCGGGGTATAGTCGCGCATTTGGCTCGGTCCGCCATCCTCGACAGGGAGGAACAGCTTGATATGATCGTCGAAGGACAGGCTGATGAATCCGTCGAGGTCGTCCGACGTGAAGCCGATCCGCAGCATGTGCGGGGTCAGCCTCACGACGGTTTCGACGGTGAGCGAACGTCGGCGAGTATCGTGGCGGACGCGCTCGATCCGGCGCTCGCGCATGGTCATGCCGCTTTAGCCATCGCCTGGACGTCGGCAAGCAAGCCGGCGCCGGCTGGTCTCCAGCCCGACCGCTCCAGCGTCAGCGTATTGGATGCTGACATGTCTTTGCCCACGAATGCCGCGAGCCACCCGAAATGCGCGCCGGCATCGTCGGCACCGATCGACTGGACGGGAAGGCCGAAGGTCTTTCCGATCATCTCTGCGATCTCGCGGAAGCCGATCGCCTCTTCGGCAGTCGCATGGTAGCGCGCGCCCGCTTCATGCCGTTCGAGGGCAAGCCGATAGAGAGCCGCGGTGTCGAGGACGTGCGCGGCCGACCAGGCGTTTACGCCATCGTCGAGATAGGCGGAGACGCCCTTCTGCCGGGCAAGCTCGATCACGTTCGTCACGAGACCCTGCTTGTAGCGATCATGGATTTGCGAGTTGCGCATCACCGAGACGTTGACGCCACGATCCGACAAGGCGCGTCCTGCCAGCTCGGATGCCACACGCGGGTTCGGGCTGTCGGCGTTGAAGCAATCCTCGGTGGCGGTCTGACCCGGCCGGGCTGACCCCATCGCGGTGCTGGAGGTGATAACGAGCGGCTTGTCCGTTCCGACGAGCGCCGAACCGAGCGCTTCGATCGCACGTGCGTCCTTCTGGCAATTCTCGACGAACTTTGAGAAGTCGTGATCGAAGGCGGTGTGGATCACGCCGTCGCAGGACGAGGCACCACGAGCGAGGCCTTCAAAATCCTCGATATCACCCCGGAACGCTTCGGCACCAGCCTTGACCAAGGCACCGGCGCCGTCGTCGGAACGGGTCAGGCCGACGACCTGATGGCCGTGCCATTGCAGATCCTGGACGATGTTGGAGCCGATGAACCCATTGGCACCAGTGAGGAAGACACGCATCGATCATTCTCCATTGCAGATGCCGTCTCAATCGGGGAACACCGGATCGTGGAAAAGTAGTGACCTTTTCCTAGTACCAGCACTAACAGGAACAGAGATGGCCACTACCCCGGAGTCTCCGCTCGGCGCCTACCTGCGTGACCGCCGCGGCCGCCTCGATCCGGCCGCGTTCGGTTATCCCGCGCAACGCCGTCGCACGCCGGGTCTTCGCCGCGAGGAAGTGGCGCAGCGCGCCAATATCAGTCCCACCTGGTACACCTGGCTCGAACAGGGGCGCGGCGGGGCACCATCGCCGGACGTGCTGAACCGGATAGCTGGTGGGCTGATGCTGACCGACGCTGAGCGCGAGCACCTGTTCATGCTCGCGCTCGGTCGTCCGCCCGAGGTGCGGTACAAGGCGGCCGACAGCGTGACACCGCGGCTGCAACGCCTGCTCGACGCGATGCTGGCGAGTCCGGCGATCATCAAGACCGCAACCTGGGACGTTCTCGCCTGGAACCGGGCGGCGGCTCTCGTCCTCACCGACTATGGTCTGCTGGCCCCGCACGAGCGCAACATCCTGCGGCTTGTCTTCCGCAACGATCGGGTGCGCGGCTCACAGGAGGATTGGGAAAGCACGGCGCGCTTCGTCGTCGGTGCCTTCCGGGCCGACGCGGCGCGCGCCGGTGCGGTGTCGGAGGTCAGCCAACTGGTCGCCGAACTCTGCGCCACCAGTCCGGAATTTGCGGCATTGTGGGCGGACAATGACGTGCGCTTCCATGGCGAGGGCAGCAAGCGCCTGCTCCATCCTGTTCTGGGCCGGATCGAGCTCGAATACTCGGGCTTTGCCGTCGATGGCCGGCCTGATCTCGGGATGATCGTCTACAACCCGGTCGATCCCTCTGTTATCGCTCGAATAGTATCAATGGTGTAGCATCTGACGTGGTAAAATCTTTCTGCGGGTGTAGGCCTGCCAAGCAGTGCCGTACTTTCCCGATTGGGAACGAGTTTCGGGAAATTGGCAGCCTGCCTTTTATTCGCGGTTGAGGATGTTCACCGCCGTGCCACACCGATCAGCGCAGTGGAGGGGATAGGAAGACGCGATCGCTCGCCAGCCATTGAGCGCAGTTCGGCGATGATCCTGCCCTTCTGCATGTCATCCAGGCTCGCCCAATCGGGTGATGGGCCAAACAGCCCATCAAGGTCGTCCAGCGCCGCCATGTCGAGATCGAAGTCGCGGGTCACATGCTCGATGTGAGGCTCACGATAGCCTGCTTGGACCAGCTCCGCTGCAAGGTTATCGGCCGTGCTGAGGATCGCCATCGCCTGCGGCATGTCCGCAAGCTCGCGCTCTGGAAACAGCTGGCGGATCAATCGGCCAAGCAACAGGAAGGCACCGGCACCGCGGTCTTGCCAGACAGCCACGACGCCATAGCCACCGGGTCGCGTAACCCGCGCCATCTCGGCCAGCCCCTTGCGCCAGTCGGGGAACATGAACACGCCGAAAATCGAGAATACCGCGTCGAAGCTGGCATCGGGCAGATCAAGCGCCTGGCCATCCATCACTCGCGCCTCAACGTTCGGTAGCCCCCGGGCGGCGATGCGCGCGACCATGCCCGGCGAGAAGTCGGTCGCCAGGACCTTGGTTCCGGACGCCGCGGCGGCGAGCGCAAGCGCGCCGGTTCCGGCAGCCACGTCCAGCACGCGGGACGCGGGCGTTAGCGGCACGTGGGCGAGCGCGGCATCGACATAGCGGGCGGTGTAAGGATGTGCCGCCTTCTCGTACCGCTCCGCCGCGTTGTCCCAGTGATCGGCATTGTTGAAGTCACGCACCGGCCATGCTCCCGAATCATGCAACCTGTCAGGTATCGTGATGGTGCAAACTTGCCAAGAGGATGCATCCGATGAAAGTGGTGCCATGCGGAATGATGGTCGCCTCTCGCGTATGCTGCACGTGCTGATCCACATGGCACGGCACGATGGGCCGATGACCTCCGAAGCGATTGCCCGGATGCTCGGCACCAATCCAACCCTGATCCGCCGCACGATGGCCGGCTTGCGCGATGCGGGTTATGTCCGGTCGGAGAAGGGGCATGGCGGTGGTTGGGCTATCTCGGCCGATTTGAAGACGGTGACGCTGCTGGACGTGCATCGGGCCGTCGGCAGCCCCCGCCTGTCCGCGATCGGGATCGATCGTCCCGAGCCGGGTTGCCAGATTGCTACGGTTGTCAACGAGGCGGTGAGCGACGCGCTGGAAGAAGCCGAGCGCCTCCTGGTCGAACGTCTGGAGTCAATCAGCCTCGCTGCACTCATCCGGACGTTTGATGAACGGCGCGGCTCTGTCAACGTCTGACCGGAATAGTTCCTCCCGATTGGGAGCGGCCAGCGGGACGGCTAAGGCGGTCACGCAGTGCCGGGCGGGAGCGCGAAGCCCTACTTTCCCGTAATCTGTTCCCGATTGCCTTTTCCCGAAACTCGGCATCCGACATGGGAAAGCGGGACGTACTGGTAAGCATTTCGAGAATGCGGCCTACCCGAGGGTCGCATACCACATCCCGAACGAATTGCTGGCGACGTGGACGATGAGCCCGGGCAGGATCGAACGCGTGCGCACCGCGCAGATCGCCGTCGCCAGGCCCAGGCACAACGCCGCGACGAAGTTTGCAGCTTCGTCGTGCAACGTCACGAACAGCAGGGCCGAGACGATCACCGCGACCGCTGTCGGGGTACGCGCGACGAGACCGCCGAGCAGGTAACCCCGGTAGAGCAGCTCCTCGACCAAGGGCGCTACCACGACCGTCGCGACCAGCAGCCCGAGGCCGCTCACGGTTGAGAGCGATGCGCGCAGCGCCTCACCGGCGGCAAGGTGACTGCCCGCACCGGACTGCCAGACCGTCTTGCCCGAGGCCGCAAGGTAGACGAGCGGCAGCTGCGCGATCACCAACGCAAGCAGCATCACTCCAAACGTGCCGCGATTTCATCGCGGGATCGTGACCAGCACCGCTCGCGCTCGATTGGGCCTGCGAAGATCCACGGCGGCAATCGCCAACGTGATCGCCGCCGCCCCGACGATGGTGACGATGACCGATGCGGGCGACAATAGGCCGATCCCGAGCGCGGGCGCGACGCCGTAGTGGATGAGCGTCAGCACAAGCTGATGCAGCAGCAGGAGGCCGGCCACCAACCAAGGCGACGGCACGCCCGCCCTGCGTGCGGCCGACACGGAACCGACCCTCACAATCTCGTGGCGGCGCTGCTCATGTGACCGTCCTTTCAAACGACGATCATGCCAACCCGCTCGCACACGTCCAGTCCGATCGACGCGAACGAGGCGCACGCCACGACCAGGAGGAGAGAGGGCAGGGGAGAGCGACCACGTAACTCGAGGAGGCAGGCCATGCCCGACACCAGCAGCGAGACGCGCGCCGAGGCGATCGCCCGCCTGAATGATCTCTGCCGGTTGGGCCGCGATCCGACAGCGCGCATGCTGATTACCCGGAGCTGCCTCGCCGAGTTCGCCAACGGGTCAACCGCCGACGGCCTGGCAGCACAGGTTCAGCTGGTCAGGGCGGTCGGGGCGCATGTCTTCGTCGGCGCCGACGCCGCCCTGCGGGAAGCGGGCGAGTTCATGTTCCGCGGCAAGGCGGTCTACTTCAAGATCGACGCTTACGACCTGGCGCTCGAATATGGCTCCCAGGATCCGGCCGACGCCAGCGTCACCACCCGCGTGCTGACGATCATGCTGGCGCAGGACCTGTGACATGATCGCGCGCCGATCGTCCGATCGCCTGCCCGTGAAGCTCGACCTCACCGTGCTTCTGGGTCCGACCAGACCGGACCCGCTCTGGGGGGCAGAGAAGGCCGGCTGGCGGTGCTTCGTCATGGGTATCCACCAGCCATCCTATCGTCGCGGGTCACGCCTCCGGATTGCCTGGCAACGCGGCTTCGACGCGGCCGCCCGGTCCCCCGATCCCGAGCGCCTGATGCTCTGACGCGACAGGCGACCATTTCCACGGAGATGCCCCACTGGGCCGACATGACCGTAACGGGACACGCCATGCGTCGCCCGAGGTACGTAACCCTATCCTCGCGCTGCCGGCTACGATGCGGCTGCTCCAGCTCGACCCGCACACGCGGGAACTGCTCCGCGGCGTGCTGCTCGATCTCGCCATGGACGCCCGGACGCGCGCCGAGGACAGCTGGCGCCGGCACAAGGCGCCGATGGCGGCCTACTGGAAGGCGGTCTCGGTCTATGCCGGCCATCTCGCCCGCGTGCTGCGATGATCTACGATCCGCGCATCGCGACCGTGTCGGCCCGCGAGTTTGACGAGCTGATGGCGATCCTCCGGCCGACACCGGAAAGCGACCGTCCTCTCAGCGAGGATGATCGCTGGCGTCGGGACTACCAAGCCGAGCAGGACAGCGCCGCGTCGTCGGCTACCAGCAGGACCTGTTCGCCGCCAAGGCGGTCACCCATTATCACCGTCACCGACCGGCACCATCGTGGGATCACAAACCGCCCGAGACAATCGAGGCGAAGCTGGAACGCATCGTCGGCGACCCCTTCGCCACCTTCGGGTCGCCCAGGTCCGATCGTCCGGCCATCCTGACCAAGGAGCAGCGGGCGGACATCGTCGCCCGTGCCGCCAACTGGCTCCGCGTCAGGCAGCGGGTGCGCCTGGTCGACGCCCCCGGCGCCGTCGACCCCGCCTACGGCATCCAGCGGTTCCTCGGTCGAGAGGGCGTCGTCTGGCGCCTGTGCCGATCCTTCTCGGATCACTGCTACGTCTTCTTCGATCCCGTGGGCGGCGAGCGGACCGCCAAAGTCGAGTTCGTGGAGCTGCGCGACCTGGAGCCACTCCGATGAGCTGGCGGCAACCGGACCTCTTTTGCGGCGAGAAGCAGCCGCAGCGGACGCTCAGGCCAGACCGCGCGTATCGTCCAGCGACATGGTCGACGCCCAAGGCCTTCGCATGGGAGAGCATGGGGGCTTGGGTCCGCCTGATGCACCGGCTCTTCGCCCTCGAGGCGCCGAGCAGCGACCATTATCGCCGCTCCCGCGAGACCGCCCGCGAGTTGACCGTCGCTCGCGTCCGCGAATGTCGCCACGACGACGATCTCGCGCGCGTCGAGCAAATGCTGATCGAAGCACGCTCTGGCAGGCTTTACGGTTTGGACCGAGCCTTCACGCGAGCGGAGAGGGGGGAATTGCTGGTGGAGGTGCGCAACCGACGCCGGCTGCTGGAGCTCGGTCGCGCCGCGCCCAAGGCCAAGGGAGCACGCTTCGATATCGCCCGCCTTCCCCAGCAAGCTCTCGATCGACTGATCCAGAGCCACCCTGATGCAGGGCTCGTGGAGCGTCTCCGGGAGGAGCGGTTTCGACGCATCCTGCTTCCTTGTAATGACATTGGCACTACGAACTGCTAAGGTGGTGCGACCGACGGAGATCACGATGCCCACGCCTGCTACCGCTTCGCCCAAACGCGACACCCTCAACATCCGGATCAAGCCCGAAGAGCGCAACCTGATCGACCGGGCCGCCAGCGTGCGTGGGAAGACGCGCACCGACTTCGTGCTCGAAGCCGCCCGCCTCGCAGCCGAGGAGGTTGTGCTCGACCAGCGTCTGATCGCCGTCGATCCCGATGCCTACGCCTCGTTCTTGGCGCGCCTCGACCTGCCGCCCCAACCGAACGATCGCCTCCTGGAGACGATGCGGACGTCGCCACCTTGGAAACCGGCATGACCATCTCCGCGCCCGTGCCCCTGACAGCGGAGCATGAGGTCGAAGCCTTCGTGTCGGGCGTGGATGGGCTGGATGCCTGGCTGAAGCGCAGGGCGCTGAAGAACCAGACAACCGGCGCGTCACGCACCTTCGTCGCGTGCGAGGACCGCACGGTCATCGCCTATTACGCGTTGGCGTCGAGCGCTGTGACGGTAGCACAGGCACCTGGCCGGTTTCGCCGCAACATGCCCGACCCGATCCCGTTGGTTGTGCTCGGGAGGCTTGCGGTTGATCGGGAGCAACAGGCCAAGGGCCTCGGCCGCGCACTGGTCAGGGACGCGGCCATGCGTGTCATCCAAGCGGCCGATACGATCGGCATCCGTGGCATGCTCGTTCACGCGCTCTCGGACGAGGCCAAGGCGTTCTACGAACGCCTCGGCTTCGAGCCATCCTCGATCGACCCGATGATGTTGTTCGTGACCCTAGACGACCTTCGAGCCAGCTTGTGAGACAGGTCGCTTTCGGCCGACCGACGCGTGACCACTAGCCGGTTCCGGGTCGTTACGGCTCCGGATCGATAATATATCTTATGTAAAATCAACGACTTAGCATGCGTGCGCGTTACGTCATTCGGTCGAGCTGCTTGAGGCGCCATTGTCGTCGTCAGCTGATAGTGCGGCAGGCGCTGATGGATTGTGGAGTATGCCGCGCGCGATCGCGACCTTCTTGATGCGCTTGGCCACGACCTTCTGCTTGCTCGTGTTATAGGCATCGAAGCTCGCAAGCGCGTGCGCCGGGTTCGCGGCCAATGTCTCGGTAGCGAGCAGCGCATCTTCCTCGCAAGGAACGCCATTGTCACCGAACCCGCGAACGCTGACGCCGTATACAGCGACCGACTTGAAGCCGTTGCTGGTGTAAAGCGCGAAGGCGTCTGCCGGCGTCGTCATCGAGCCGCGGTCAACACTAAGCTTGTTTTCGTCGGCCTCCTTGGGTCGGAAGCTACTACTTGAGGGCTCGCCATCCTGCACGAGGTCGGGATGGATTTGACGAAAGAGGACTTCCTGGCCGTCCACCAACTTAGCGCCCATCAGGCACGCACCTTCGCATCGAAGGCGGTCAGAAGCTGCTCGCCGACGTCCTCGAAACGCTCCGGCTCCATCTCGCCATCACCGTCGAGCTCGATGCCATACAGCTCCACAGATCCGTCCGAGCCGAACTCAAGCGACATGTCCCAGCGCCCCGCCTCGAGCTCGATAAGAACGCCAGCCCCTTCGTTCGGGTATATCCTCATCGCTCCGGCTAAAACGACTCTGGCATCGACAAATTGCTGTGCAGAGCGCAGCGCCACGTCCTCGACGGCGTCGCCTCGGCCGTCGAGCCACCCTGGCCGGAGCTTGGAAAGCTCGTCGAGCCGCTGGTAGGATCGGATCATCCCCGCCTCGATGCTGGCATCGACGACCGCCACGTCGAATACGTCCAGCACCTTCCGGATGTGTTCGTTGCCGTCCATCTCAACGAGAACGTCGTATTGAACTGCCTGGTCGAGGCTACCGTCGAAGTTTTCCTTGATCTCATCGGGATCGATCGGGATCGAAATGTCGCCACTCTCGGTGCGGATGATGATCTGGCCGTAGACGGAGTTGGACGCCAG
Organism: Sphingomonas sp. GC_Shp_6; assembly: GCF_026540835.1. Taxonomy (NCBI): domain Bacteria; kingdom Pseudomonadati; phylum Pseudomonadota; class Alphaproteobacteria; order Sphingomonadales; family Sphingomonadaceae; genus Sphingomonas; species Sphingomonas sp. GC_Shp_6. The sequence continues at coordinate 152,822 of NZ_JALNUO010000007.1, forward strand.
CGTTCCCACGCCTGTGAGGCGAACGTTGTAGGTCTCACGGACCGACGTAATCAGTCGTTTACGGCGAGCGACATCGAGGAACACGACGTTCCCGCCCGCCACTGGAGTCAGCTCGATCTGCTCGTCGGGTCGAAGGCTCGCACCGAACTTGTCGAGAGCGCGCACCTTCTCAGGGCTGAGATCAGGAACCGGTCGGTCGGCAGCCACCCCGTCAAACAGCGATACGATATCGGTGTAGGAGGCCTCGACGATCTCCGCGAGTTCGTCCTCAAACCCGGGCAACGTCTGCTGGGCAACCTCCCGGCTCCAGACCAAGTTCGGCCGCGCGCTGCCTTCCTCGATCTGGGTGAGGTCGAGGGTCAGGCTCGCATCGAAGCCCTTTGGCACCCTCTGCCGGTCGGGATGACGCGCTTTCCACTCGTCCTTCGCGAACGAAACCAAGAGGTCACGAAAGGCCGGAAGATCTGACAGCACATTCACCGGCAGCCGCGCACCTGCATAGCGGGCACCGACATATCGTAGCGTGAAGGTCTTATCGTCAGCCATGGCTCCGCCCGATGTAGAGCGGCCGGACCAGCTCGCCAACGCAAAACTCGCCTCCGTATCCTCGACGGGCACGGTCAACGGCCCTGCTCTCAAGGACGAGCAGGTCTAAACGAAATCGGGGCCGGCCCCGTAGCAGCGGCGCCGACCCCAACCCTTGAAGGAAACCCCAACTTGATGGGATCTACCTGCCGAACGCTCGTACATTCGACCGGTGCCCATCCAGATAGGCGAAAACTTCTTCCCATTCCATGAACGCACCCCGAAAGGACCCGCCGTGGTTTCGATGCGCCTATCCAGCCGGCGGGGTGCCCTTGCCTCGTTCGATCACGCCTATGCAGTAGCCGTCCAACTTCGCGAAGCGACCGGCGCCGAGCAACTAGTGATCCGGACGGGCAATAGCATCCAACCCTTCCGCGTCTCGCGCCAGGAACCCGGCCATCCGGAGGAGGTCCTGGCGCTCGTCGCGTGACGAACGCGTTTACACGGCGGCTGTCTCGACGATCTCCGCCGCAGTCGGACCGCTGCGCCCTTCAGCCGTCGTCCAGTACCGCGGCGGCAGGCTCGCCTGCTGCATCACCGCGGTCATCCGCCCACGCCGGTAGGACAACGCTTTGAGCCAGGCGAGATCCTGCGCAGCTTGCGTCAGCTCCGTTTCATGCAGCACATACCAGAGGCGCATCTGTAGCGGCACCCGATCGCTAAGGATCGCCTCGATCATCGCCCTGCCCTCTCCATCGCGCACGTTGCGCGCGAGTTCGTTGGCGAGCGTCGCAAACGCTTCCTCCATCTCACCCACGGACAGGTACGCCTTGTCCAAAGCTTCGCCGATCAGCGCACCGGCTAGCACCCGGCGATCAGGCGAGAGCGCGCGATCGTTGAGCGCATCCAGCAGCGGCAGGTCGTAATCGTAGCTCTTCATGGCGTCGGCCAGCTTCATCGTCTTTCTCCTCGCGAGCATTGAACATAACGCGAACGGGCCAGGCAAGGCTTTTTGTGCGACCGGCCTGCTCATGCAGAAGGAGTTCCTTGGGAACCGCGGATAGAACACTGGATCATCCGTATGTCCGTCGTACATCTTACTGAACAAGGCGCTGCGCCGATCGATGGCGCGGTTGCCGGAGTGGATCGTGCGCCTGGGGCCGCTTGTGGCCTATGTCGCCGCGGCTAAGCACTACGCCGGTGGCGCACCGGGCAAAGGATCGTTCATTGCGAAATCGTGATAGGCCAATCGCCCTTGGCCATCCGGCTGCACGCGCGCCGCTTCATAGGGCTCGATTACGTCGAGGAGCTTGGACGGCTGCGGATAGAATTTGGGTGGCCATGAACAATTGAAGTCCGCCCAAAGAGAAGCCCAGAACAGCGATACGAGGGCGTACTTGTCGGCGGGTGCCTCAGCGTTGAAGTGCCCAGCCGTCAGTAATCCTATTACACGTCCTGTCTGATCGAAAACTGGGCCGCCGCTCATGCCTCCCAAAACCGTGAGGTCGGCGACGAAGCCCGGGTTCGGCAGCATGAAGCCGCGTCCGTGCGGCATCGCTTCCAGCACCGGACCGGAGCTAAGCACGGTGGCAAGCTCGACCCTGCCCACCCGATCCCGCTCCTCGGACACCGTGATCCGACCCCCCGCCGTTGGCGAGTGCGTCCCGAGCAGCCGGACGAACTCCCCCGCGACCGGTAGCCGGGTGCCGATCTGGAAGTGCGCGATAACAAGATGGTCGGTCGGCTGCGCATACAGCGTCATCGACAGGATCGCGACGTCGCTGTTCTCCGCCTTGACCACCTCATCTACCACCCAGGCCACGATCTCGCCGTCGTTCGTGCCGACCGCCATCAGGCTCGACTTTCCGTCGGCAAGCCCATGCTGGTCGATATATTCGTCGATCACGTGAGCCGCGGTGAGCGCCAGGCCCGGCGCTACGAGGAAGGCCGTGCCTTGAACGACGCCGCCTTCGGGCTTAGTCGACCAAAGCCCGAGCAGCGCGCCCTTGAACTCCCCGTCTCGCGTCAGCAGTCGAAGCTCCGGCGCGGTCGCCGGGGGAAGGCCGATCGTCTGGTGCGACAACTTGGTACCCTCCACGAAGGAGAAGGGCTGCGACGGAATATACCCCTCAACCAGGACGCCATCCGCGTCGTGGAGAGCTATCGTTTCGTTCGCATCCACGCCTACCTCCCGCGATGATCCATGGCGCCGCACCTTGCCGGTCCCCTGCGTCGGCGATGGCGAGGGAGAGGGCCCCCCGACTTAGGACGGTGCCGCCGCAGGATTGCTCGCAGGTCGACCGGTGCCGACCTACATTCGCGGCATGAAGGACCGCGTCAACCTCAACCTCCGCCGCTATCTGACCGAGGTGGAGTTCCGCCGCGAGCTGCTGCAGCTCAAGGTCTATCGCGGCAACTACCTCGGTGACGATCTATTCGATTGGTGGGAGCGCACCGGACTGGTGCGACCGGCCGTGCGGGTGACCTGGCCCGAGCCGATCGCGCGTCGGTGGTGGCATGACGGTCACGACTATGCCGGAGCCATGAACGACCCGGTCGAGCCGGACGGCGCGCGTCTCGACGCCGCCGTGGCGCTCGCCCGGAACCTCGGTCGCGTCGGCATTCGTGGCGCACATGGGGATGCCCCGCATCCTTTGGACGATCCCGAGCCGGAATGGGAGGCCTTCGTCCAGCTTGAGGCCGATCAGGTCTATGTCCGCCGAGCGGATCGACGTTACCCGGTAGGCAACGCGCGCGACCCGATACTCTACGATCGCGGGCATGTGCGCGACTATTATTCGGCCTGGCAGGTGCTTGCGGCGGCGGAGATCGCCGAGATGGGGGTTTTGATCCGATTGGACATGACCGACGACGACGTCCGTTACGGTGCGCACGACGCGCTTACCGACGGCCGCGCTCCGGACGGGCCGGCCTTCGAGCTGTTCGCCCCGACCGAGGCGCTGAACGGGCTGCGAGAGCATCGCCCGGCTCTGGATGCGACGATCTGGGCGTCGGAGGAGGGCCAAATCGCACTCGTGCGCGCAGCGCGAGGGCTTGGCGGCGGTCGCGTGCGGCTCGGTGAGGCCGCCGCAGCGCAGTATCATGAGGACCGTATAGCGGCCGCCAAGACCGCCCTCATCCGCTACCGCGTCTCTCAAGGCGAGATCGTGGCGCTGTGCCGTTTCCTCGCCGAACGGTGGGTCGCTTGGGACCGGGACGGCCGACCGCTCATCGCCGAGGGTTATCGGATCCATCTCACAGCAGCCGTGCGCTTGCTCCAACTCGCCCTCGACCTGTCCTTCGAGCAGGTGGCGGCAGCCGTCGGTGAGGGCCAGCGGGTGGACGTCAGCCTTCTGCGGGAGGTCTGGCCAGACTGGGCGGCTGAGCAGCGCGATCGCGTGACGATGACATTGCGGCCGTCCCTCCCGACGAACGGTCCGGGCGCGGTTTCGGACGCTGAGCTGGCGGCGTTTGCTCAATTTCTGGAAGACGAGCGGCAGGACGCGTTCTTCCTGCGGCTTGCCTCCTTCGAGAGCAATGCCTTCGACAGCGATGCGCCATCGCCAATGACAGGCATGGCAAGCGACCTGCAAGGCATGGCGGTCGCGGTCGAGCATGTCGTCCGGGCGATGGGGGGCAGCCAGGATCAACTCTACGAGATGTTCAAGCAGCTGTGGGCCGGGACCGACGTCGAACCGCTGCTTAAGAAGAACGCTCAGCTCGCGCGCAACGCCGCGCTGATGCACGACTGGCCTGCCCTGAAGGTGCAGATCGCCGCCCTGGCGGCTGGCGGCGAGTCCCACGCCGTGGCGGCGACGCTCGTGACCGCTCATCGCCTGCGGGGTGCGGTACACGTCCCGCTCCCGGAAGACGATCAGATCGAGCTGGAACGCCTATTTGTAGCGCTGATGGCCGCGGCCGCGATGACCCATGCGCACCTAGCGCGACAAACCGCCCTGGCAGGCCTGCCGATGTCTCCGGCGACGGCGACAGCAACGGTCGCAATCGCGTCAGTGTAGCGAACTCGACCGATCGAGGGGAGGATGACGCGGCATCCCGACCTTCGGGCGGGACCGGGCTCTAGTCGGCTAAAGCCTCCCGGAGCCCCGCCAAGGCGGGTCTCCGCCCTACCGGGTGACGATCCCTTGCCCAAGCTATGCACGCCGCTCCACGAGCCCTTGGCGGGCATTCTCGCGGGTGGAAGGGTGGAAGAGGCCGGCAGCGAGCGACACTCCCCTCCCCCAGCGTCACGCCTGGCACCGCAACCATCGCATGCAGCCTACGGCTGATGAATCCTGCGCTATCGCGCAGGATGGCTGCTTGTAAGCCCGCGATTTCATCGCCCCCTTCGCCGCCTCTCAGTGTCCCTGCGTGCCAGACCCGCCCGCCGCGGTCGGCATCCCGCTGTGGATCGGCCGCTACCGCGGCCGAGCGCTTGTTTGTTCTTGGGATGCCTCAACAAGAATGCCGGGCTCGCAAGCGAGCCCTACGGTTTCCACCCCGCAAGCGGGGCGGAGCCTCCGTCATTCATGTTGCCCGCGCCGAACGTGCCCGCCACTTGCGACCCTGCGAGGACGGCTCCGGGTGCGATGAAATCGAGGGCGAGCCGCGCTTAACGCTGCGGCTGTAAAGAATTGACCGCTTGGGCGGTCAATGCGTTGTTTGTTGTTTGTTTACGCCCCTAGTCGGGGCTCTTTTCTTTGCTCGGACTCACCAGGTACGATGAAATACTGTCAAGAAATCAATGCGCTTCAATACCTAGAGGGGAGAGAGTAGAACAGACTTGTCGGGAGGGGATAGGCCCCGAGCCCAGACAAGAGGGGGACAGGCCCCCACCTAGACGGAGTAACGACCATGAACATCGGTTCCTTCAAGAGCACCAATGGCCAGCTGATCGGTTCGGTTGCGACGGCGACGATCGACCTCCCCCGCTTGGGCCTCCGCCCGATCCAGAGCACCAACGACAAGGCCCCCGCGTTCGAGATCATGACGCTGAACCCCGCCCGCCGCTGGGTACAGATCGGCGCGCTTTGGGAGCAGACCAGCAACTCGACCGGCGAGGTTTTCTATCAGGGCAAGCTGGACGACCCGAGCCTGCCCGAGCCGCTGCCGATCATGCTCTTTGGTGACGCCGAGGAAGGCTATCGGGTGGCGTGGAACCGGCCGGTTGCCCGCCGCGAAAACCTCGACGGCAGCCGTGGCAAGGCGAGCCGCA